>QIFB01000081.1 GCA_003230545.1 Gammaproteobacteria bacterium
ATGCGCCTGCGCGCCGAATTCAACGTGCGTGGGGGAATCTATACCGACATTGTCGTCGAGCACCGCCAGCCCGGCTGGACTCCACCGGACCAGGTTGGACTGGAGTAAACGAGGACAGATCCCATTTTTTGCTCGGTTTTGAACTGGCGGAATAAATTCCGCCCTACAATAATAAATTCCGCTCCACAACAATAAATTCGCCCGAAAATAATAGATCCGCCCTACAATAATAAATTCTCCCAACAACATGGTTACCTTGTAGGGCCGAATTTATTCGGCCAGAGAGAATGGACGCCAAACTGTGCCACTACCTCATTTTTATATAATATAATCAGTTTGTTATAACGAATCAGTCAAAATAAAACGGGGCTGTCCGCCAGTGATTCCTGAGCCGCTGTATATCGGTATCGACTTCGGCACCTCCGGGTGCCGCGCATGCGCTATCGACACGGACGCCAGGGTACGGGCCACCCCTGCCCGACCCGGTCGATCGACAGCAGGACCCGGCCACCTGGTGGGCGGCGCTGACCGACAATCTCGACCGGCTAATTTTACGACTCCCGCCGGGGCGCGTTGCCGCCATGGCGGTAGACGGCACCTCGGCCACCCTGCTGCTGTGCACGGCCGACGGCACCCCGCTCGGGCCGGCGCTGATGTACAACAACACGGCAGCAACGGCAGCGGCTGACCGGGTCGCACAGGTCGCACCACTCGATTGCGCCGCCCACGGACCCAGTGCCGGCCTCGCCAAGCTGCTGTACCTGCAGTCCCTGCCGGCCAGCGCGGATGCCCGGTTCGCACTCCACCAGGCCGACTGGATCAGCGGCCATCTCTGTGGCCGCTACGGCATCACCGACGAGAACAATGCCCTGAAGCTCGGCTATGACCCGGTCGCGCGTGCCTGGCCGGACTGGCTGGACCGGCTCGGGGTGCGGCATGAGCTGTTGCACGCGGTGGTACCCCCCGGGAAGGTGCTGGGACCCCTCGATCCCGGGCTGGCCGCACGCTGGGGACTGGCAGACGCCACCCGCATCATCAGCGGCACCACCGACAGCACGGCCGGCTTTATCGCCACCGGTGCCGGCCCCGGGGAGGCCGTGACCACACTCGGCAGTACCCTGGTACTCAAGGTATGTTCAGGGCAGCCGGTGTTCGCGCCGGAGCACGGTGTCTACAGCCATCGCCTCGGGGAGCACTGGCTGGTCGGCGGCGCCTCGAACAGTGGTGGCGCGGTGTTGCGCCGGTATTTCTCCGACGCGCAGATGCAACAACTGTCGCTGGCAGTCAAGACGGGTAAACCCACCGGCCTGGATTACTACCCCCTGCCCGGCAGCGGCGAACGCTTCCCGGAAAACAACCCGCGGCTGGCCCCGCGCCTGGAGCCACGCCCGGCGGACGACGCGGTATTTTTCCAGGGCCTGCTCGAGGGCATCACCGCGATCGAGCTGCGCGGTTACCGCCTGCTGGAATCACTTGGCACACCCCGGCCGCAGCGCATCTACACGGCAGGTGGCGGAGCCGTCAACGAGGCCTGGCGCGTCTTGCGCGAACAGGCGCTGGGCATTCCGGTGGCGGTTGCGCCACACCAGCAGGCCGCCTATGGTGCTGCCCTGCTGGCACGACAGGGAGCAACCGGTTGATGAATGATGCAGTCAAGGGTTTCGGCTATCTCCGCGAGGGCATCAGGCTAATGCGCCAACCCGGACTGCGGCGTTACGTGGCCATGCCTCTGCTGATCAGTACCCTGGTATTCAGCGCGGCCATCTGGTTCGGCATTCACTGGATCGGTGTCCTGGTGGAATGGTTACTCGGCTATCTCCCCGGCTGGCTCGAGTGGTTGAGTTACCTGTTGTGGCCGTTGTTTGCACTGACCGGGTTACTGGTCGTGTTCTATACCTTCTCGATCATTACCAACCTGATTGCCGCCCCGTTCAACGGCCTGCTCGCGGAAGCGGTCGAGCTCCACCTGACCGGCCGGCCGATTGACGAGGCCAGCGGCTGGCAGGAACTGCTGAAAGATGTCATCCCGAGCATCCTCTCCGAGCTGCGCAAGCTTAGGTACTTCGCCTTGCGTGCGGCGCCACTTGCCGTGCTGTTTCTGATCCCGGGCGTCAACCTTGCTGCACCGTTTATCTGGGGCCTGTTCAGTGCCTGGATGCTGGCGATTGAATATGCCGATTATCCAATGGCCAACCACCTGTTGCACTTTACCGAGCAGAAGCAACGCCTGCGGCAGCGGCGCCTGCTGTCTTACGGATTTGGCAGCGGGTCACTGCTGCTGACCATGATCCCGGTGGTGAATTTTATCGCCATGCCGGCCTCGGTGGCGGGCGCCACGGCGATGTGGGTCCGGGAGTTCAGGGAAACCGGGTAGCCATGTCCGGCGATTACGCGAACATGCTTACCCCAGAAATTCCCGCAGCCGCCTGACCCCTTCCTCGAGGTTCTCCAGTGACGTGGTATAAGCAAAGCGCACATGCCGTTCCGGGCGGTGACTGCCGAAATCGATACCGGGCGTGATGGCCACGCCAGCCTCTTCCAGCAAACGTGTGGCGAACGTGAAACTGTCATCGGTGAAACGGCTGCAATCGGCATACAGGTAGAAAGCCCCTTCCGGCGTGACCGGGATATCGAAACCTGATTCCCGCAGCGCCGGCAACAGGTAATCGCGCCGGGCACGAAACTCCTCGCGACGTGCCTCGAGGATCGCGATGTTGTCCGGCTCGAATGCGGCCAGCGCCGCGTGCTGTGCCGGCGTCGGCGCCGCCAGGAACAGGTTCTGTGCCAGCTTGTCGAGATCCGCGACGCTGGACGCGGGGGCCACCAGCCAGCCGAGCCGCCAGCCGGTCATGCCGAAGTATTTCGAGAAACTGTTGATGACGAAGATCTCGTCAGACACGGCCAGTGCCGTCTGTGCGTCACCGGCATAGGTCAGCCCGTGGTAGATCTCGTCGACGATGAGACTGCCCTGCTCCCGGACCATTGCAAACAGCCGGCGGATATCCTGCAACCCGAGCAAGGTGCCGGTCGGATTGGACGGTGACGCCAGCATCAGCACAGTCACCTTCCCGTCCCAGTGCGCCTGCACCTGCTCCGGTGTCGGCTGATACGCGGTCGTTGCATCCACGGGAATACCGTGCGGCTCACCGTTCAGCAGGTAGACAAAATTCCGGTTACAGGGATAGCCCGGGTCCGCCATCAACACGCGATCGCCCGGGTTGACCAGGATGGACAGCACCAGCTGCAGTGCTGCCGATGCCCCCGGGGTGATGACAATGCGTTCCGGTTCCACCGTTAGCCGGTAACGTTCACGGTAGAACCCGGCAATGCGCTCACGCAGGGCAGTCAGCCCGACCGCCGGGGTGTAATGGGTGTGCCCCTGGCGCAGTGCAGCAATACCGGCATCGATCACCGGTTGCGGTGTCACGAAATCCGGTTCCCCGATTTCCATGTGTATTACCGAACGGCCCGCGGCTTCCAGTTCCCGGGCACGCGCCAGCAACGCCATCACGTGAAACGGCTGAATACGGGCCATGCGCTCCGCGCTGCGCGTCATGCAGTCATCCGGACCGGGCGCGCCGCGCCTGGCAGTGCTCATGCAACCGCAACAGGAAGGCCGTGTTGACCAGGCCACCGGGGTCAGGCCCGCCGGCCAGCACATGGCAGGGTTGGCCCGGTTCGCCAAGGTGGTCAAGGACCAGCGCGGCTGCGCTGAAGTCATGGTCCTCGGTGTAGCGATTCACGGTGATCAGGGCATCGACACCGGCATCCTGTGCCGAACGCAGGCCATTGGCCGAGTCTTCAATCGCCAGGCACTGACTGGCCGGCAGCCCCAGCTGTTCCAGCGCATAGTGATAAATGTCCGGCGCCGGCTTCTTGTTGGAAACGACACTGCCGGCCGCAATCACATCAAACCAGCCGGAAGTATCCTGCGAAAAACTGTGCTCCAGCAGAGCCGTGACATTCACCGGCGTTGTTGTAGTCACGATGGCAAGCCGCAACCCCTGCGCACGTGCATCCAGCATCAGCCGTTCGACGCCGGGCAGCAACGGCACATCACCGCGTTCCAGGGCATGGGTGTAGCTGGCCGTCTTGGACTGGTGCAGGCCGGCGATAAACCCGTCGCTTGTGCGCTTCGACAGACTATCCGTGCAAAACCTGTCGAGGTAGTAGCGGATACGTTCCTTGCCACCGGTGACGGTCAACAGCCGGTGGTACAGATCCCGGTCCCACGACCAGTCCAGCCCGGCCTCACGAAACGCAGCATTGAATGCCTGCCGGTGGATTTCCTCGGTGTCCGCCAGCGTTCCATCCACATCAAACAACAGGGCCACCAGCCTGTTTGTAAGAGAATTTTCCTGGGTCATGGCGCTGTCCCCGCACTCTATGAGCTGTTGGACGGTTCTTGACTAATGGTAAAAGTGGCGTATAAATAACGCCCCTGTAGCAAAATGCCTGCCTGGGAAAAGACCTGACAGCGCCATTTCATGTGCAATTAATATAAAGGAAACAGTGAATTATACAGACTGTTTCCGGAGACAGTTTACATGGCTGTAAAGAAGAAATCAGCGCCCCGGAAGACCGCAGCAAAGAAGAAGACTGTTGCGAAGAAAAAGACTGCGAAAAAGGCAGCCAGCCGTAAAGCGCCGGTTAAAAAGAAGGTCGCCGCCAGGAAAACCGCGAAAACGGCTGCCCCGAAGAAAAAGGCGGTCGTAAAAAAGATCACTCGCCGCAAGAACGGATCGGGCCAGATCGGACCGGTCCCGGGTATCGCGCCCTATGCTGAAAAGCGCGGCGAGGAGTACATGAATGAAAAACAGGCCGAGCATTTCAGGAATATCCTGACAAGCTGGAAAAAAGAACTCATGGAAGAAGTCGATCGCACCGTGCACCACATGCAGGACGATGCCGCCAACTTCCCGGACCCGAACGACCGGGCCACGCAGGAATCGGAATTCAGCATGGAGTTGCGTGCCCGTGACCGCGAACGCAAGCTGATCAAGAAAATCGACGAGTCCATGTATAATCTCGAGAATGAAGATTATGGCTATTGCGAGGCCTGCGGTGTCGAGATCGGTGTCAAGCGACTGGAAGCCCGCCCAACGGCAAATCTGTGCATTGACTGCAAGATTCTCGACGAGATCCGTGAAAAGCAGATGGGCTAGACTGCTCCGTGCATACCGAATCCACAAGGCCGGCAATCGCCGGCTTTTTGGTTTCCGGGAAATCCTGATCAGGATGTAGCCCGGGTGCCGGCCCGAAGGGCCGAATCCCGGGGAGCATATTTGAAACAAGTTCCCCGGATTCCGCTGCGCTTCATCCGGGCTACGAACTGGCCGGCTTTGTACCGGGTTTCGTTACATGGAAACACCTGACATCACCCCCGCCTACCGTGGCCGGTTTGCGCCTTCGCCGACCGGGCCGCTGCATTTCGGTTCACTGGTTGCCGCGGTTGGCAGCTATCTCGATGCACGGCATCACGCCGGCGAATGGCTGGTACGCATGGAAGACCTCGACCCGCCGCGCGAGGTTCCCGGTGCGGCCGATGAGATCCTGAGAACGCTGGAACACTATGGCCTGCACTGGGATGGTGAAGTGCGCTACCAGGGCCACAGGCATTCCGGGTACCAGCTGGCACTGGAGCAGCTGGACGCGGACGGCTGGCTTTACGGCTGCGCCTGCACCCGCAGGGAAATTGCCGACACCGCCCTGCCCGGCCAGGGTGGCAACATCTACCCGGGCACCTGCCGCAACGGACTGCCGGAGGGCCGCAAGGAACGTGCGCTGCGCGTCCGGGTCGGGGACACAGAAATCTGTTTTGATGATGGCCTGCAGGGCAGCCGTCGCCAGCATCTCGGGCGGGATGTCGGCGACTTCGTGGTACGCCGCGCGGACGACCTGGCGGCCTATCAACTGGCCGTGGTCGTCGATGATGCCGCCCAGCAAATAACGCATGTCGTGCGCGGGGCCGACTTGCTCGATTCCACACCCCGACAGATCCACCTGCAGGGCCTGCTGGGGCTGGCGACACCAACCTACCTGCACCTGCCGGTTGCCATCAACAGCGCGGGTGAGAAACTCGGCAAGCAGACGCACGCGTGTAGTATTGCGGGTACCGACCCGGTGCCGGTATTACTCGACGTGCTGCGCTTCCTTAAGCAGGAACTTCCGGATACGGACGGTGGGCCGGCGCCGGAAGACCTGCTGGACTGGGCTACCAGGCACTGGGACAACACGCCCCTGTGCGGCCACGGTACGCGGCCGGCGCCGGCGGAATACCTGGCGGATTGACGCCGGGATACAACACCCGATTATAATGACCTGGTTGCACCCGCCAGCACCAACAGGAGATCACTGCATGTCTGACAGCAAGATCTACGATGTCCCTGGCCCTGTTGCCGACTCGGCCTTTATCGACGAGGCAAGATACCAGGCACTGTACCGGCAATCGATCGAGGATCCGGCCGGTTTCTGGGCCGAGCAGGCCGAAACCTTCCTGGACTGGGAAAAGAAATGGGACAGCGTCCTCGACTGGGATTATCACAAGGCCCATATCCGCTGGTTTGAAGGCGGTGTACTGAATGCCTGCGTCAACTGCGTCGACCGTCACCTGGAAACCCGCGGTGAGCAAACGGCGCTGATCTGGGAAGGTGACGATCCCGCGGATGATGCCAAAATCAGCTACCGGGAACTTTATGAACAGGTTTGCCGGCTGGCGAATGTCCTGAAGTCACGCGGCGTCAACAAGGGTGACCGGGTCTGTATCTATATGCCGATGATCCCGGAAGCGGTGTATGCCATGCTGGCCTGCGCACGCATTGGTGCAGTGCATTCGGTCGTCTTTGGCGGCTTTTCTCCCGAGTCGATCAAGGACCGCATTCTCGATTCCGACTGCCAGACGGTGATCACGGCTGATGGCGCAACCCGTGGCAGCAAGCCGATCGGCCTCAAGGCCAATGTCGACCAGGCGCTGGCGTCCTGCCCGAATGTCCATACCGTGCTGGTGGTGCGGCATACCCGGACAGACATTGATTTCCGGGAACCACGCGATGCCTGGTACCACGAACTCATGGAAGCGGCATCTGCCGACTGCCCGGCCGAACCGATGAATGCCGAGGATCCGTTGTTTATCCTGTACACCTCGGGTTCAACCGGCAAACCCAAGGGGGTCCTGCATACCACCGGCGGTTACCTGCTGTATGCCGCCATCACCCACAAGTACATCTTCGACTACCACGACGGTGACATCTACTGGTGTACCGCCGACGTCGGCTGGGTCACCGGGCACTCGTACATTGTGTACGGCCCGCTCGCCAATGGCGCAACCACGCTGGTGTTCGAGGGCATCCCGACCTGGCCGGATGCCTCGCGTTTCTGGCAGGTCTGCGACAAGCACCAGGTCAATATCTTCTATACCGCACCGACGGCGCTGCGCTCGCTGATGCGGCTTGGCGATGAACCGGTCAAGCAAACCTCGCGCAACAGCCTGCGATTGCTGGGCACCGTGGGCGAACCCATTAACCCGGAAGCATGGGAGTGGTACTACCATGTCGTCGGCGATAGTCGCTGCCCGATTGTCGATACCTGGTGGCAGACCGAGACTGGCGGCATCCTGATCACACCCCTGCCCGGCGCCACCCGGCTCAAGCCGGGTTCAGCCACCCGCCCCTTCTTCGGTATCCGGCCGGCGCTGGTCGATAACGACGGCAAGGTGCTCGAGGGCGTCGCGGAAGGCAACCTCGTCATGACGCATCCCTGGCCGGGCCAGATGCGCAGCCTGTACGGTGACCACCAGCGGTTCATCGACACCTACTTCAAGGCCTACCCGGGGATGTATTTCACCGGTGACGGTGCGCGCCGCGATGCGGACGGCTATTACTGGATCACCGGCCGCGTTGACGATGTGTTGATCGTCTCCGGGCACAACCTCGGTACCGCGGAACTGGAAAGCGCCCTGGTGCTGCACGCGGCCGTGGCCGAGGCCGCCATTGTCGGGTACCCGCACGATATCAAGGGACAGGGCATCTATGCCTATGTCACCCTGGTCAATGGCACCGAACCGAGCGATGCACTGCGCGACGAGCTGGTCCAGCTGGTACGCAGCGAGATCGGCCCGATCGCCACACCGGACATTATCCAGTGGGCGCCGGGACTGCCGAAGACCCGTTCCGGCAAGATCATGCGGCGTATCCTGCGCAAGATTGCCGCCAACGAGATGGACTCGCTGGGAGACACCTCTACGCTGGCCGACCCGTCCGTCGTCGACGACCTGATCGAGAACCGGGTTCCCAGCTGATCAATGAAACCGGGGAAACCGGTGACCTGCAATAGCCATCCGGTACGGCGTGGATATTGCTTGAGATACGAGTCATAACCATATGTTATTCCATATATTTTACTGGCTTTCCTGCGTACTTATTAAAGGGCGCCGTCGTCCTGGCCGCTACAGTTGTTGTATGCAACCACCTAACGCAACAGGTACCCTCATGCGAAAAGAAATCTTTGGCCTGATCCTGCTCATGGCAACCACTGGTACGGCTGCTGCCGGTGACATCTGGCAAAGCCTGTTCAAGGAAAAGCTGCGCGATGCAAACAAGGGGGACAGTGTCGCGCAATATGATGTTGGCGCGATGTATCAAAAGGGTCGTGGCGTCAAGGCCAATCGCGACAAGGCAATCGAGTGGTATACCAGGGCAGCCGACCAGGACAGCCGGAAAGCCGCTTCCCGACTGAAACTGATGAAGTCCAATGAAGCACGATTTTCCGCGGCCGCTGTCAGTGCCTCCCGGGGCGAAGTCGACAGCCAGTTCGATCTCGGGAAAATGTACGAAAAAGGTATTGGCACCAGCATTGATTACCGGCAGGCACGCGAATGGTACGGGAAGGCTGCTGCAGCAGGACATGCAAAGGCAAGCTTCAGCCTCGGGTTGATGTACCACGAGGGCACCGGCGTCAAAAGAAATAACAAGACGGCCTTCAAATGGTTCAATGATGCGGCCGGACAAGGCAGTACCCCGGCACAATATTACCTCGGCAAGCTGTACGCATCCGGATCCGGCGTACGCAGAAATTACACGAAGGCACTTGACTGGTATTCGATGGCCGCCGATGGCGGATTTGGCCAGGCCAGGGGCGCGATCATCGAGGTAACTGAAAAGATGAATCAGCCGAAGCCTGAAAAGACCGCCTCGAAGAAAAAAACGAAGCAAAAGCCCGTGGCAAAGTCGATGCCGAAGAAAAAAACGAAGACAGCAAAGAATCCAGAGAAACAGCCTGAACCGGTTGCCGTGAAAGAGAAGAAGCTGATTGCCCAACCTTCAGTAGTTCCCGGGATAACGGAAGATACCGGCGACAAGACACACAGCGACCAGCTCATGGAAGCCCTGATGCTGACCACATGGAGCCGGCAATCCCGGCCAGTCAGTTATCTGCCGTCTGCCGTCAATAGCTGCCGGATCGAGGGTAAGAGGATCTCCTGCTTCAGCGACGATCAGACCCGCAACAGTGGCGGCAATGATGTGAAATTCAAGACCAAGTCCATCATCAGTAACTTTGGCAGCGACGGAACCTTCCAGGTGGTGTATCGCAATCTGGTGGTCAATACCACGCAGTCTGGAAAGAACATCCGACAGGAAACGGAAGCAGCCTATGGTGATGAGGGCACAGGTTCCACCCACACTGTCATTACCGGCTGGGGGATCGAACATTCAGTCGAATGCAAAATGCATGACAGCAACTCGCTTACCTGCGTAAAAGACAAGTCACGCACTGTCAGGATCACCAGCCAGCAGAACATAGCGCGTGGCCGCTAGGTATAGGTAACATCCCATAAAAAGGTGCTTCCCCCGAGCGAGTGGGCGCACCTGTCGAGCGTGCATCCGCCGTCCCCGGCAGGCCTCCTTGTCAGGGATCGCTACAAGTCCCTCCCTGGATGCTCAACGGCTTCATCCCTGAAGCCGATGTCCCTGACAAGGAGGCCTGCCGGGTACACCGGATTGCATGACGCGATATTGTGAGGGGTCACTCGGGGTCCGGGGGGATGGCTCAAGACCGTTGGCCGCAGGGATGCGGCCATCGAGCGTACAGGGACGTATTTACAGCGGGTCTTGAGCCATCCCCCCGGACCTCGAGTGACCTTGCTCGAATGGTGCGTCCGCTCGCTCGGGGGAAGAACAAAAAAAGGGGCCTTGCGACCCCTTCTGATATTCCTGGTATTCCGCTTCAGGGCTGACCGACGGCCTTCATACTCAAGCGGATACGGCCCTGCTTGTCGACCTCGAGGACCTTGACCTTTACCAGATCACCCTCGGACAGCTTGTCGCTGACATTCTGCACGCGCTCCTCGCAGATCTGCGAGATGTGCACCAGTCCGTCCTTGCCCGGCAGGATGGTCACGAATGCACCGAAGTCCATCAGCTTGGCGACCTTGCCGTCATAGATCGTACCGACCTCGACATCGGCCGTGATCAGCTCAACCCGGCGGCGTGCCTCCTCGCCGGCGGCAAGATCCACCGAGGCAATCTTGACGTTGCCGTCATCATCGATATCGATGCTGGTGCCGGTTTCATCGGTGATCGAACGGATTGTGGCGCCGCCCTTGCCGATCACATCGCGGATCTTGTCCGGGTTGATCTTGATGGTGATATAGCGTGGTGCGAATTCCGATACATCCTCACGCGGTGCAGCAATTACCTTGTTCATTTCGCCGAGGATATGCATGCGCCCGTCATTGGCCTGTGCCAGTGCCTTCTCCATGATCTCGCGGGTAATGCCCTGAATCTTGATATCCATCTGCAGGGCCGTGATGCCCTTCGCGGTACCGGCCACCTTGAAGTCCATGTCACCGAGGTGGTCCTCGTCACCGAGGATATCGGTAAGCACGGCGTAGTCATCACCTTCCTTGATCAGGCCCATGGCGACACCGGCGACCGAGCCACTGATGGGCACACCGGCATCCATCATGGACAGGCTGCTGCCGCAGACGCTCGCCATGGAGCTGGAGCCATTGGACTCGGTAATCTCGGAAACCACGCGGATGGTATAGGGGAAGCCTTCCTTTTCCGGCATCACGGCACTGACGCCACGTTTTGCCAGTTTGCCATGGCCGACCTCGCGCCGCTTGGTACCGCCCATGCGGCCGGTCTCACCGACACAGTACGGCGGAAAATTGTAGTGCAGCAGAAACTGTTCCTTGTAGGAGCCGGACAAGCCGTCAATCAGGGCCGCATCGCGCTCGGTGCCCAGCGTGGTCACCACCAGCGCCTGGGTCTCGCCCCGGGTAAACAGTGCCGAACCATGGGCACGCGGCAATACACCGGTGCGGATCGCGATCGGGCGCACCGTACTGGTATCACGTCCATCGATACGCGCCTCACCAGCAAGGACGCGGCTGCGCACGACTTTCTTCTCGAGCTTGCCAACGGCGCCCTTCACTTCTTCTGTTGAGAAACCGTCTTCGGCCTCGTCAGCAGCAACCTTGTCAACGATTTCCTGGCGTATCTTGCTCAGCAGGGTGTAACGGTCCTGCTTGTCGGCGACCTTGTAGGCAGCCGCAATGGCTTCCTGGCCTTCCTTTTCGACCGCCCCGGCCAGCGCGGTATTTTCTTCCGGTGCCGTCCATTCCAGCGCTGGTGTGTTGACCTCGGCGGCCAGTTCCTTGATGGCCTGGATAACGACCTGTTGCTGTTCGTGACCGAAGACCACGGAACCGAGCATGATATCCTCGGACAATTCCTTCGCCTCGGATTCCACCATCAGCACCGCGCTATCGGTACCGGAAACGACCAGGTCGAGTTGCGATACTTCCATCTGGTCTGCCGATGGGTTCAGGACATAGTTGCCATCGACATAACCGACGCGGGCTGCGCCGATCGGGCCGCTGAACGGCAGGCCTGAAATCGACATGGCCGCGGATGCGCCGATCAATGCCGGGATATCCGGGTTGATCTGCGGATCATAGGAGATGACCGTGAGGACGACCTGCACCTCATTGGTAAAGCCCTTCGGGAACAGCGGCCGCAACGGCCGGTCGGTCAGCCGGCACAGCAGTGTCTCTGCTTCACTCGGGCGACCTTCACGCCGGAAGAAATTTCCGGGAATCTGGCCAGCTGCGTAGCCCTTTTCCTGGTAGTCCACCGTGAGCGGGAAAAAGTCACGCCCCTCCATCGGCTTCCTGGCCCCGACCACCGTGGCCAGCACCTGGGTGTCGCCCATACGAACGATAACCGCGCTGCACTGGCGGGCGATTTCTCCTGTTTCCAACGTGACCGTCTGGTCACCGTACTGAAATGTTTTCTTGATTGCGCTCACGGGTATATTTCCTTAACTCTTGATAAGGTGAATTGAACTTGGATTATAGAAAGGTGGTTGCAGGAATTAGCGACGCAGACCCAGGCGACCAATCAGATCCAGGTAGCGCTTGTGATCCTTGCCCTTGAGGTAATCCAGTAGCTTGCGGCGCTTGTTGACCATGCGCAGCAGCCCCTGACGGGAATGATGATCCGCCTTGTGCTTGTTAAAGTGGTCAGTCAATTGGGTAATATTGGCTGTCAACAGGGCAACCTGTACTTCGGGCGAACCGGTATCGGCCTCCGCTTGCTGGTACTCCTTGACGACCTGCCCTTTTTGTTCGGCATTTAAAGCCATGTAAAAACTCCGAATCTGCTGCAGATTTAGCGAGCTGGGTATTCTAACCGCCGGCTGGTTGAGCCACAAGCTACCCAAATGGGGATATTCGGGTCGTTCTGGCTGTCGTGTTTCGTCATTCCGGGTCTCAGCGACGCGCAGCCTGCCCCGGCGAAGGCCGGGGCCCGGAATGAAGGAAAATCAGGGTTCTTTAACTGGTATTCAGCAGGCGCCGTGGCGCCACCCGGCCGTCATCGAGGATTTCCCCTACCCCGAGAAACTGCGTCTCGCCCTCGTACAGCCGCACCCAGCCGGCAGTCGGGGCATGCGGCACCAGCACCGGCTGGCCCTGGCGCAGGTAGAAGGCGGCATCGCCAGTCAGGCGCACATCAGGCCATTGTGACAGGCCGCTTTCCAGCGGCAGCAGCAGCGCGTCCAGGGCCGCTTCACCGCCCTCTGCCAACTGCTGCTCCAGTGTCTCCAGACTCACCATACCGGAAGCATCATAGGGCCCGACGCCGAGACGCCGCAGGTCCGCCACGTGGGCGCCACAACCCAGCTGCGCACCAATGTCCTCGACCAGGGTACGCACGTAGGTCCCCTTGGAACAGCGCACGTCGATCTCGGCCAGCGGGGATTCGAAGCCCAGCAGCTCCATCTTGTAGATGGTGATCTGCCGCGGCTCACGCTCGACCTCGATCCCCTGGCGCGCCAGCTTGTAGAGTCGCTGGCCCTTGTGCTTCACGGCCGAGTACATCGGCGGAATCTGTTCGATATCACCGATAAACCCGCCCATTACCCTGCGCAGCTGTTTTTCCGTCACGCCGGTGACCGGGCGGGACTCGATCAGCTCGCCTTCCGCATCCGCGGTGGTGGTGCGTTCGCCGAGCTTGCAGGAAACCCAGTAATGCTTGTCAGCATCCAGCAGGTACGCGGAGACCTTGGTCGCCTCGCCGAGACAGACCGGCAACAGACCACTGGCGAGCGGGTCCAGGCTGCCGGTATGACCGGCCTTGCGTGCCCGGTATAACTGCTTGACCTTCTGCAGCGCGGCATTGGATGTCAGCCCTGTCGGCTTGTCCAGCAACAGGATACCGTTCACACGCCGCTGGTTTTTTTTGTGATGGCGCTTACTCATCTTCTGCTGTGTCATTCTTGCCGGAAATGGCCGCATTGATCAGTGCATCCATGCGTGCACCCTCGGCCAGTGAACGGTCATAAAGAAATTGCAGCCGGGGCACGATGCGCAGACGCATCCGTGCACCCAGCTTGCGGCGCAGGAAGCCGGCGGCATTATTCAGTACCTGGACAGACGCGGTGACGACAGCGTCATCGCCCAGAACGGAAACGAATACCTTTGCATGCGCGAGGTCAGATGACACCTCGACCCCGGAAATACTCACCATCCCCAGCCGGGGATCCTTGACTTCCTCGTGCACCAGGGCGGCCAGTTCACGCTGGATCTGTTCGCCGACTCGACGGGTTCTCGGGAATTCTCTTGGCATGGGGGAGACGTATCCAAAACACGTAGAAATATAGGGACAGACCCGAATGGCGCTTACTTCGGTTCAAAAGGCCGGGAATACTCACAATTCCCGGCCGGGGGCCGGTCCTACCTGGCTTCGGATCGGAATTCCCTGTAGGACCCGCGCCTCGCGGGGAAGCTTAAGCAAGCGCCAATCAGGGCTGTCCCCGCTTAATATTAAAGCTCCCGGGCAACTTCAATGCGCTCAAAGACCTCGATCTGGTCACCCGCCTCGACGCTGTAGTTCTTCACGCCAATGCCACACTCGGTACCGGCCTTGACCTCGCTGACATCGTCCTTGAAGCGTCGCAGTGATTCCAGCTCGCCCTCGTAGATGACAATATTGTCACGCAACACCCTGATCGGCGCGCTGCGGCGTACCACGCCTTCCATGACAATACAGCCTGCGATATCGCCCAGCTTGCGCGAGCGAAACACTTCCTTGACCTCGGCAAGCCCGATAATTTCTTCCTTGAGCTCGGGCGACAGCATTCCGCTGGCGGCCTTCTTCACATCATCGATGGCATCATAGATGACGCTGTAATACTTGAGATCGATCTGGTTTTCCTCGACCATGTTCCTGGACGAGGTATCGGCACGCACGTTAAATCCGATGATGACGGCATTCGAGGCGACTGCCAGGTTGACGTCAGATTCATTGATACCGCCGACACCACTGGAGACAACCTTTACCTTCACATCCGTCTCGTCCGAGGTAATTCCGGCCAGCGCATCACTCAGCGCCTCGGCACTGCCCTGCACATCCGCCTTCAGCACAATATTCAGCGTGGGCACCTGGCCCTTGCCAACCTGGGAGAACACATCTTCCATACGTGCCTGCTGCTGTTTGGCCAGCCGCGCATCGCGGAACCTTTCCTGACGCAGGTCAGCCAGTTCGCGTGCCTTGCGTTCATTGGCTACCGCGATGACGTCATCACCGGCGTTTGGTACCGACGAGAGACCGAGCACCAGTGCCGGCATGGAGGGCCCGGCCGAATCGATGGCCTTGCCGTGCTCATCGAACATGGCGCGCACGCGGCCGTATTCCTGCCCGGTCAGGATCAAATCGCCCTTGTTGAGTACCCCGTTCTGCACCAGGATGGTGGCAACCGCGCCACGACCCTTGTCGAGACTGGATTCCACGACGATGCCGGTGGCCGGGCAATCATGGACCGCAGTCAGCTCCAGCAATTCCGCCTGCAACAGCACCGCATCCAGCAGGTTATCAATGCCCTCGCCGGTCTTGGCGGACACCGGGATAAACTGGGTGTCGCCGCCCCAGTCTTCCGGGATCACCTCCAGGGCTGACAGTTCGTTCTTGACCCGTTCCGGGTCGGCCTCCGGCCTGTCAATCTTGTTGACTGCCACGACGATGGGTACGCCGGCCGCCCTGGCATGCTGTATCGCTTCCTGCGTCTGTGGCTTGGCGCCGTCATCGGCGGCCACCACCAGAATAACGATGTCCGTTACCTGCGCGCCACGCGCACGCATGGCCGTGAACGCCGCGTGACCCGGTGTATCCAGGAAGCTGATGACACCCCTGGACGTTTCCACGTGGTAGGCGCCGATATGCTGGGTAATCCCGCCGGCTTCACTCTCGGCCACCCGGGTGGTGCGAATGAAATCCAGCAATGAGGTCTTGCCGTGATCGACGTGGCCCATGATGGTAACCACCGGGGGACGTGGCAGCCGTTCGCCGGATACTTCGCGAATCTGCTCCACGAGTTCCGTCTCCAGGGCATTATCCTGCATCGGCCGTGCATTGTGCCCCATCTCCTCGACCACGAGGATCGCCGTGTCCTGGTCTATTAGCTGATTGATGGTCGCCATGACGCCCATCTTCATCATCACCATAATGACCTCTGCAGTCTTCACGGACATCTTCTGTGCAAGGTCGGACACCACGATATTTTCCGGGACTTCAACCTCGTAAATAACCGGTGCGGTCGGCCGTTCAAAGCCGTGCTCACCAGTGGACTCGATAGTAACCCGGCGCCTGGCCTTCGGTTTCTTCTTGCGCCGGCCGCTCTTGCTGGCATCGACGTGCAGTTCCTTGCGCCCGTAGCGGGTGTGCTTGTCTTCATCGCGCTTCTGCTTGCGCTCTGCTTCCGGTGCCTTTTTCTGCCTGCCATCATCGCGCGATGCAGACTGTGCCTCTGCATCGGCAACGGCCTGTTTCTGGCTGGCTGTCTCGGTCTTGCGTTTTTCTTCCTCCGCCGCCTTGAGCCGGGATTCCTCGTCGGCGATACGTGCTTCTTCCGCCTTGCGTGTAGCTTCCTTCTCCTGGTGGATTGCCTCCAGGCGCGCCTGCTCCTCGGCCTCAATCCGCGCCTTCTCTGCAGCCACTTCTTCCAGCCGCTCGTTTTCCTCGGAGACCAGGTCAGCACGTTTTACATAGGTGCGTTTCTTGCGGACTTCAACAGTGACGATCTTTTTTTCGGAACGTGCGCCTCGCGCGGGTCCGCGACCTGCAGGACCGCGTGGCGCGGGCACCGTGGTCTGGAGTTCGCTGATGGACTTGCGTTTCAGCGTAATTTTCCTGGGACCGGTGGTACCAATAGCACCGCGTTTGCCGTGACTATCGCGCAGGAAATCCAGCAGCTGGGTTTTCTGGGTCTCGGTAATGGTGGCATTCTCGTCACCGACGTGCATCCCGGCCTCGACCAGCTGGACCAGCAGACGGTCGGCAGGTACACCGACGACTTCAGCGAACTGCTTTACCGTTACATCTCTCATTTTGCTTAACCCTCTGTCCCCTGGTCCTGCGCCTCATCTGCAAACCACGGTGCACGTGCCGCCATGATCAGAGCGCCGGCGCGTGCCTCGTCCACCCCCTCGATATCCACAATTTCATCGATCGCCTGTTCGGCCAGGTCTTCCATGGTGATGATCTGGCGGCCAGCCAGTGTATAGGCCAGTTCACGATCCATGCCTTCCATCTCGAGCAGGTCCTGGGCCGGTTCGGCATCGCCGATTTTTTCCTCGCTGATAATGGCCTGCGTCAGCAGCACATCACGGGCGCGGCCGCGAAGCTCGTCAACGATCTCTTCTTCAAACTCCTCGATGGCAACCAGCTCGCTCTTCGGGACATAGACGATTTCCTCAATGGTGGAAAACCCCTCCTGCACCAGGATGGCGGCAATTTCCTCATCCACGTCGAGCTGTTCCTTGAACAGGGCCTGCAGTTCATGGGCCTCGGCCTCGCCTTTTTCCTCGGCCTGCGACTCGTCCATGACATTGAGTTCCCAACCGGTCAGCTGGCTCGCGAGACGCACATTCTGTCCGGCGCGGCCGATGGCCTGCGACAGCTGTTCCTCACCGACGGCGATATCCATGGTGTGCGATTCCTCGTCCACCACGATGGAAGCAACCTCGGCCGGTGACATGGCGTTGATGACAAACTGGGCGGGGTTGTCATCCCACAGGATAATGTCGACGCGCTCACCGGAGAGTTCGGTAGAAACCGTCTGCACGCGGGAACCGCGCATGCCGACACAGGCACCCACCGGGTCGATACGTGGATCATTGGACTTCACGGCGATCTTGGCGCGCAGGCCCGGATCACGGGCCGCGGCCAGGATCTCGATCAGCCCCTGTCCGACTTCGGGAACTTCCAGCTTGAACAATTCGATCAGGAACGGCGGGGCCACGCGGCTGACAAACAGCTGCGGTCCGCGCTGCTCGTCACTGATTCCGCAGAGGTAACCACGCAGGCGGTCACCCGGGCGTACCGCTTCCCGGGGAATCATCTCATCACGAGTGATAATGGCCTCGGCGTTGCTGCCGAGATCGATATAGACATTGCCGCGCTCGACACGCTTGACGACACCGGTCACCAGGTCACCGATGCGGTCCTTGTAGGCTTCCACGACCTGGGCGCGTTCCGCCTCGCGCACCTTCTGCACGATGACCTGCTTGGCAGTCTGGGCGCCGATGCGTCCAAACTCGACAGACTCCATCGGTTCTTCGATATAGTCGCCGTGCTGGAGGTCCGGGTCATTCTCACGCGCCTCGGCGAGCGTGACCTGGCGCTCCGGAAATTCATAAACCAGGGCGCCCTCTTCTTCGCTTTCGTCTTCCGTGTCGTCCGTCACCTCGGGAATGATCGATTCATCGATGACCTGCCAGCGCCGGAAGGTTTCATACTCACCGGACTCGCGGTCAATGGCGACACGCGCGTCGATCTCGCTGCCATGGCGCTTGCGGGTAGCCATGGCCAGCGCAGCCTCGATCGCCTCGAAGATGATTTCCTTATCGATGCCTTTTTCGTTGGATACAACATCAACGACCATCAAGATCTCTTTGTCCATTCCTGCAACCTCCAAATCCTGCGCTCAGTATTCCGGTACCAGGCGCGCCTGTTCAATCTGGTCCAGCGGCAGGCTGACGTGTTCGCCATCCTGCTCGATCACAACATTCTCGCCTTTCAATCCCTGCAGGCGGCCCTTGAACCGGCGCTGCCCGTTAAGCGGGAATCCCAGCCGTACCTTTACCAGGCTGCCGGCATAGCGTTCATAGTCCTGCGGCTTGAACAGCGGCCGGTCATATCCCGGCGAGGACACCTCGAGGGTGTAATGCTCCGGTATCGGGTCCTCGACATCCAGCAACCCGCTGACCTGGTAGCTGACGGTCTGGCAGTCATCCGCCGTAATGCCCTGCTCGCTATCTATATACACACGCAGCAGGCCACCACCCTCGCCGCCGCTGCGGTATTCCACACCGACCAGCTCATACCCCAGCGACTGGATGGATGGTCCCAGTAACTCACTGAGTTGTAACGGGTCCTGCCGCATATCCCACTCCGGAAGCGGTTCTCCGGAAACAAAAAATGGGCCATAGGCCCACTCCATGAACTCCGATTTTCTCGTTGCCGGGGAGTATAGCAAACTGCGCTAAACCACCCAAGTATCAACGGTCTGGATCAATTCCCATGCCGTGACGGGACACCGATTCAGAACACACACCCCGCTGGCGGGGCCGGTATTTCAAATTGGTAGCGGGGGCAGGATTTGAACCTGCGACCTTCGGGTTATGAGCCCGACGAGCTGCCAGACTGCTCCACCCCGCAGCAACGGCCGGGAAGTGTAGCGACTGGCCCGCACTAATTCAAGTACAGACCGGGGAAAAAGACTTTGAATGCGGGGTCTTTCGGAGAGTAACCATATGGTAGCCCGGATGAAGCGCAGCGGAATCCGGGAAAGGCATTGCCCCGCTATCCCCGGATTCCGCTGCGCTTCATCCGGGCTACGCAGTGGCAAGGAATCAGGTGAGGACGGCGCCGCAGAGTGCCAGCAGACCACCGGGGAAGATACCGAGATACAGTACGGCGAGGCTGTTCAGGCTCATGGCAATTTGCAGGTCCGGGCTCACGGCCAGGGGTTCGTCCCCTTCCGGTGCATCGAAGTACATCAACTTGATGACACGGATGTAGTAGAACGCACCAATGATGGAGAAAAACACGGCGACAATGGCCAGCCACACTATGTCCACGTGAATCACTGCCTGTAGCACGGACAGCTTGGCGTAGAAGCCAACGGTCGGCGGTACCCCGGCCATGGACAGCATCAGGATCAACATCATGAAGGCGAACCACGGGCTGCGCTCATTCATGCCCTTGAAATCGTCGAGCTGGTCGGCCTCGAAACCGGCGCGGCTCAGCAGGATAATCATGCCAAACCCGCCGATGGCCGTTAACGCGTAGGTAATGGCATAGAACATGGCGGCCGAATAACCCTCGGTGGTGCCGGCCAGCAGGCCCAGCAGCAGAAAGCCGACATGCGAGATGGCCGAGTAGGCCAGCATGCGCTTGATGTTGGTCTGCGCAATCGCGATCACGTTGCCGATAACCAGTGACAGCACGGCGAGAATGATCAGCATGTCCTGCCAGTCTGCGAACAGGCCACCGAGCGCCTCCGTCAGCAGGCGCATGGCCATGGCGAACGCCGCGATCTTCGGCGCACTGCCGATGAACAGGGTCACCGGGGTGGGGGCGCCCTGGTAGACATCCGGCACCCACATATGGAACGGCACGGCGCCAAACTTGAAGGCCAGCCCGGTCACGACAAAGCACAGCGCAAATACCAGCAGGATGCCCTGTTCTCCCGGCGTGGCAACCGCTCTGGATACCTCGGCGATATCCAGGCTGCCGGTGGCCCCGTACAGCATGGAAATACCGTACAGCAGCATGCCGGAGGCCAGCGCCCCGAGCACGAAATACTTCATGGCCGCCTCGGAGGCGTCGCCGGAGTCCCGGTTAAACGCGACCAGTGCATACAGCGACAGCGACAGCAGTTCCAGCCCGAGGTAGATGGTCAGCAGGCTATGGGCCGAAACCAGCACCAGCATGCCGAGCACCGCGAACAGGCCGAGCACGTAGAACTCGCCGCGGAAGATGTTGCGTTCAACGAGGTAGCTGCGCGAATACAGGAACGCACCAAAGGTCACCAGCAGGATGCTGGTCTTCAGCAGGGCTGCCATCGGATCACTGACAAAGGTACCGCTCAGCACGACCTGCGTGTCATTACCGAGCATGCTCCAGCTGATCAGGGCAGCCACCAGCAAGGTCAGCTGGGACAGCACGTAACTCACCACACGCCGCTCGTCGCTGATAAACACATCCACGATCAGGACGACACAGGCCATCGACAGCAGGAAGATTTCCGTGGCCAGGGGGGTGAAGTCGGAGAGCGCGTAAGTCATGGCAACATCCCGTTATTGACCTGCACCCAGCAGGGCCACGCCGGTCTCGCCCGGCAGCTTGGACACGATGACATGGGACAGCAGGTTGTCGACGCTGGCATGCATGACCTCGACCAGCGGCGCCGGCCAGAGCCCGAACAGCAGCACAACGGCCGCGAAGCTGGCGAGGATCACGAACTCGCGCCGGTTGATGTCCTCGAGCTGGCGTACCTTGTCGTTGGCGATGTCACCGAAGAGGACGCGCTTCACCAGCCACAGGCTGTAGGCCGCACCGAGAATCAGGGTGGTGGCGGCCAGGATGGCAAACCAGATATTCGCCTTGAAGCTTGCGAGGACCACCATGAACTCGCCGACAAACCCGGAGGTGCCCGGCAGCCCGGCGTTGGCCATGGCAAACAGCACCATGAAACCCGCGAACACCGGCATGGTATTGGCCACCCCGCCGTAGTCACTGATCTGCCGGCTGTGCATGCGGTCATACATGATGCCGACGCACAGGAACATAGCCCCCGATATGAAGCCGTGCGAGATCATCTGTACGATACCTCCTTCCATACCCAGCCCCGCGCCCTGCATGGAGCCGGTATTTTCCATCAGGGTAAACACCAGGAAGATGCCCAGCGTCACGAAACCCATATGCGCAATCGAGGAATAGGCGATCAGCTTTTTCATGTCCTCCTGCACCAGCGCAACGAAACCGATATAGACAATGGCCACCAGCGACAGGAGGATAATCACCCAGTCAAGCGCCATGCTGGCGTCCGGGGTGATCGGCAGGCTGAAGCGCAGGAACCCGTAAGCGCCGATCTTCAGCATGATGGCTGCCAGGATCATGGAACCCCCGGTCGGCGCTTCCACGTGCGCGTCCGGCAGCCAGGTATGCACCGGCCACATCGGCACCTTGACGGCGAAGGCCAGCAGGAATGCGATAAAGATCAGTACCTGCTCCGTCATCCCCAGCGGCAGCGCGTGGAAACCGAGGATGCTGAAGGAACCCGACTGCAGATACATATAGATCAGCGCGACCAGCATGAATACCGAGCCAAAGAAGGTATACAGGAAGAATTTGATGGTCGCGTACACGCGCCGTGGCCCGCCCCACACGCCGATGATCAGGAACATCGGCACCAGCATGGTCTCCCAGAACACATAGAACAGCACGCCATCGAGCGCGGCAAACACGCCGTTCATCAGGCCTTCCATGATCAGGAAAGCGGCCAGGTACTGGCTGACCTTGGTCCGGATCACTTCCCAGCCGGCCAGCACCACCAGCACGGTAGTAAACGTGGTCAGAATAATCAGTGGCATGGAGATGCCGTCGATGCCAAGGTGATAATTCGCATTGAGCGCGGCGATCCACGGCACCTTTTCCTGGAACTGCATCGCGGCCGTGCCGACATCAAACTCCGTATACAGCCCGAGACTGAGCAGGAAGGTCGCGATGGCGACCAGCAGTGCCACCGGGCGGATATTCGGGAAACCCAGTCCGTCCATGACCAGCAGCAGGATGCCACCGGCAACCGGCAGCCAGATGAGCACACTCAGTAGTGGGAAATCGATCATGCCGAAGCTCCCGAGAGGAACACAAACCAGCCGATTAACAGCAGCAGTCCGATGATCATGCTGAAGGCATAGTGGTACAGATAGCCGGACTGTATGTGCCGCACCACGCCCGCGACCCAGCCGACCACGCGTGCACTGCCGTTGACCATCAGCCCGTCGATGATGAGCACGTCACCGATGCGCCACAGCAACCGGCCAAAGCTGCGGGCCCCGCCCGCGAATACCACATCATTGAAATCGTCGGCATAGTACTTGTTGATCAATAACCGGTAGATCCCGCGGAAGCGCTGCTGCACATTCCCGGCGATTGCCGGGTTCTTGATATAGATGTACCAGGCGGTCGCGACACCGGCGATCGCGAGATAGATTGTAGAACTACCAAAGGCATGCAGCACGAAGGACACGGGTCCGTGGTATTGCGCGCCGACCTCGCTCAGCACGTCGTTCGCCGGGTCGACATAGATGACGCCATCGAAATAGTCGCCGAATACCACAGGATCGATCCAGTAACCGGCGATAACGGACGGGATGGCCAGCAGGACCAGCGGCACAGTCACGACCCACGGGGATTCATGCAGGTGCTCGCGGATATGGTTATCCATGCGCGGCTTGCCGTGAAACACCAGGAAATACAGACGGAAACTGTACAGCGCGGTAATAAATACACCAAACAGCACCATCCAGTAGACCAGTCCGGCGCCCGGCAGTTGCGAGTGATGCACCGCCTCGATGATGGTGTCCTTGGAATAGAACCCGGCGAAGAATGGCGTGCCGATCAGGGCCAGCGAACCGATCATCATGGTGATCCAGGTAACCGGCATGTACTTGCGCAGTCCGCCCATGTTGCGGATGTCCTGGTCGTGGTGCATGGCCATGATCACGGAACCGGCACCGAGGAACAGCAACGCCTTGAAGAAGGCATGTGTCATCAGATGGAAGATACCGGCTGCGTAGGCAGACACACCCAGCGCCACCGTCATGTAACCGAGCTGCGACAGGGTTGAATAGGCGATCACGCGCTTGATGTCGTTCTGGACGATGCCGAGAAAGCCCATGAACAGCGCGGTGATGGCGCCGATAATCATAACGAAGGTCAGGGCAGTCGTTGACAACTCGAACAGCGGCGACATGCGCGCCACCATAAAGATGCCGGCAGTCACCATGGTGGCCGCGTGGATCAGGGCCGAGATCGGCGTCGGGCCTTCCATGGAATCCGGCAACCACACGTGCAGTGGCACCTGGGCCGACTTGCCCATGGCGCCGATGAACAGGAAGATGCAGATGACTGTAATGACCTGCCATTCGGCACCGGAGAAAATCTCCATGGTCGTACCGACCAGCGCCGGGGCCGCGGCAAATACCGTTGCGTAATCCATGCTGTTGAAGAAGGCGTAGATGCCACCGATACCCAGCAGGAACCCGAAGTCCCCCACCCGGTTCACCAGGAAGGCCTTGAGGTTGGCATAGATGGCCGTGGGCCGGGTGTACCAGAACCCGATCAGCAGGTAGGACACCAGCCCGACCGCTTCCCAGCCGAAGAACAGCTGCAGGAAGTTGTTGGACATCACCAGCATCAGCATGGAAAAGGTGAACAGCGCGATGTAGCTGAAGAAGCGCTGGTAGGACGACGGTGCCCCGGCCTTTGAATGGGCCGGCCAGTTGTGATCGTCGTCTGCCATGTAACCGATGGTGTAGATGTGCACCATCAATGAGACAAACGTCACCACAGTCATCATCAGCGCGGTTAGATTGTCGACCAGGAAGCCGATCTCGAACTTCACGCCGTCGGAGACCAGCCAGGTATAGACGCTGCCGTTGAACGGCGCGCCACCGTCGATGGCGATGCGTTTCAGCACCACCAGCGACAGCACGAAGGAGATGCCCACACCGAGGATAGTGACGGTGTGCGCACCCACACGGCCAATGGACTTGCCGAACAACCCGGCGATAATGGCGCCGAGCAGCGGCGCGAGCGGGATGGCGAGGTAGATGGTTTCCATGGACATACCGGTCAGCCCTTCAGGGTGTCCAGGTCATCGACATTGATGGTCTGCCGGTTGCGGAACAACACCACGAGGATGGCCAGCCCGATGGCGGCCTCGGCGGCGGCGACCGTCAGGATAAAGAACACGAATACCTGCCCGGCGATGTCGCCGAGAAAGTACGAAAACGCAATGAAGTTCATGTTGACCGCCAGCAGCATCAGCTCGATGGCCATCAGCAGGATAATGACGTTCTTGCGGTTCAGGAAGATCCCGGCGACGCTCAGACCAAACAGGATGGCTCCCAGCACCAGGTAATCAGACAGGGCGATCATCCGTTTTTCTCTTCCGATTGCATTTTCACCAGCCGCACCCGGTCTTCGCGCTTCACGGCGACTTGCTCGACCGGGTCCTGCGACCGGGTTCCCGGGCGGCGGCGCATGGTCAGCGCGATGGCCGCGATGATCGCTACCAGCAGGATGACCGAGGCGATCTCGAACGGGTAGACATAATCGGTATACAGCACGCTGCCGAGCTCACGGGTATTGCTGTAGTCGGCGCCGTGACGCGCAGGAATCGCAACGGCCTCGGCGCCGAAGTTCTTCACCCCGAGCACCAGGAACATCTCCGCAAAAATGAGCAGCGCGACGGTGAAGCCCAATGGCAGATATTTCACGAACCCCTCGCGCAACGGCGAGACATTGATATCCAGCATCATCACCACGAACAGGAACAGCACCATCACCGCCCCGACGTAGACCAGCACGAGGATGATGGCGAGAAACTCCGCCTCCAGCAACATCCACAGGCCGGCGCAGGTAAAAAACGCCAGTACCAGGTGCAGCGCTGCGTGCACCGGGTTGCGCACGGTAATCACGCGCCCGGCAGCGAACACCAGGATCACGGCAAACACGTAAAAGACAAAGCGTTCAAAATCCATCCGGGTTACCTGTAGGCCGCATCCTGCATGCGGTCCTTTGCTATCTGTTCTTCGTACTTGTCACCGACGGCGAGCAGCATCTCCTTGGTCATGATGTTCTCGCCGCGGTTCTCGAAGGCGTATTCAAAAATGCGTGTCTCGACAATGGAATCCACCGGGCAGGACTCCTCGCAAAAACCGCAGTAGATACACTTGAATAAATCAATGTCGTAACGCGTGGTGCGCCGCGTGCCGTCGGCCCGCTCTTCCGCCTCGATGGTGATCGCCAGCGCCGGGCACACGGCCTCGCACAGCTTGCAGGCAATACAGCGCTCCTCGCCATTGGGGTAGCGGCGCAGCGCATGCAGGCCGCGGAAACGATTCGACTGCGGGGTCTTCTCCTCCGGGTACTGCACCGTGAATTTGCGCTTGAACAGGTGGCGACCGGTCACACCCAGGCCCTTGCGCAGCTCACGTAATGTCAGGCTTTTCAGGAAGTTGATAAATCTTTCCATAATCAATCTCAGAGCGGGCCTCAGTTAAACCACGGCCCGACTTCTCCCAGGACCAGGCCGCCGGCCACCACGATCCAGACGATGGTGATCGGGATAAACACCTTCCAGCCCAGGCGCATGATCTGGTCATAGCGATAGCGCGGAAAGGTGGCGCGAAACCACAGGAAGCAGAACAGGAACAGCGAGGTCTTGGCCAGCAGCCAGAAGATCCCCGGCACCCAGGCGAACCACGCTTCAAACCACGTGCCCTCGAACGGCGACAGCCAGCCACCGAGGAACATCAGGGCGGCCAGTGTAGCAATCAGGATCATGTTCGCGTATTCGGCAAGAAAGAACACCGCGAACGCCATGCCCGAGTATTCCACATGAAAACCCGCGACAATCTCGGACTCACCTTCCGCGACATCGAACGGCGCGCGATTGGTCTCGGCCAGCCCGGAGATAAAATACACCAGGAACAGCGGAAACAGCGGAAGCCAGAACCAGTGCACGAGGCTGCCCTGCTGCGCCTTGACGATCTCGACGAGGTTGAGACTGCCGCCGGCGATCAGCACCCCGACCAGCGCAAAACCCATGGCGATCTCGTAGGAGACGATCTGGGCTGCCGAGCGCATGGCGCCGAGAAACGCATACTTCGAGTTCGAGGCCCAGCCCGCGATGATCACGCCGTATACGCCCACAGAGGTGAGCGCGAGAATATAGATAAGACTGGCATCGATATTGGCCAGCACCAGTGTGTCGGTAAACGGTATCGCGGCCCACGCGGCCAGTGCCGGGGCGATGGAAATCATCGGTGCAATCAGGAACAGATAACGGTTGGAACTCGTCGGCACGACGATTTCCTTCATCAGCAGCTTGAGAGCATCGGCAATCGGCTGCAGCCAGCCGCGCGGACCGACGCGGTTGGGGCCGATACGCACCTGCATGTAGCCGATGATCTTGCGCTCGGCAAAGGTCAGGTAGGCCACGGCCAGCAGCAACGGCACCAGGATCGCGACGATCTTGAGCGTGATGAAGAACGGCTCCCTGATAATTTCCCAGAACTCTGCCATGATGGTTGCGTCGTTACCTGTCTAGATCTTTTCTACGGTCACGGAGCCGAAGTCCGGTCCCAGTTCGGTGGTGGCACGGATTGCCCCTGGCAGCCATATGCAGCCTTCCGGCACGCGCTCGTCAATCTCCAGCCCGACACGGACGACGTGGTCATCCTGCAGCACCTTGATGGTCGTGCCGTCCTCGACCCCGGACTGTACTGCTTGCGCAGCACACATGCGCGCGGCACTGCCGGTGGCATCTGGCGTCTGCTGCAGTGACGCAGCGCGACGCACCAGCGCATCGACCGCATGCATCGGTACATCACCGATACGCTCCAGGCCACTGCCGTACGCTGCACTGGCTATCGTCTTGCCGGCTGCCGGGACAAACCCGGTGGCCGCATCCACCTGGCGGCGCAGCTCGTCACGGATTTCTTCGCTACCGGTGTAATCAAATCCTTCCAGGTCCAGCAGGTTGCCGAGAACCCGCAACACCTTCCAGCCGGGCCGGCTGTCACCAACCCGCGTGGCCACCCCGGTAAAACTCTGCCAGCGGCCCTCGGCATTGACGAAGGTACCGGAGGTCTCGGTAAACGGGCTGATCGGCAACATCACATCGGCACAGGCCTTGATGGATTCACCGGCCCACGGACTCAGCGAGACCACGAAGTCGGCGCTGGCAACGGCGCGCAGGGCACCGGCCCCGTCATTGCAATCGAATTCGGGTTCCACGTTGAGCAGTACATAACCCTTGCGTGGTTGTGCGCTCAGCGCATGTGCATCCAGTCCGGGCGTCGCTACCAGTCCACCAGCCGCACCCCGGTGCGGCACCGCACCCGCCAGCCAGCCGCCCACGCTATTGGCACTCTCCGGCAGAAAGCCGAGCACCGTGCCACTGGCGGCGGCAATCACCCCCGCCAGTGCGCGTATCAGCGAAGCCTGCGGATGTGCTGCGGCCGTATTACCAAGCAGCACGATGGCTGAATCTGCCGCTTTCAATGCCTTGGCCATGGCCTGCTGGTCGGCATCCGGACTGGCACTTGCGATCAGGGCGCGCACCGCCTCCGGCGCCTTGCCGGCGGCATCCGGAAAACCGGCGGCGATACCAGCGAGTACTGCCGGCATCCGGGACGGCGGCACGATGGCACGTGCGGCGACCGGGTACAGGCTGTCGTAATCCACCGGGTTGACGAACATGACACTGGCGCCTGCCAGTGCGGCCTTGCGCAGACGATGACCGGCCAGCGGCTGCTCCTTGCGCGGGTTGGAACCCACCACCAGTGCCGCATCCACGGCTTCAAGCTGCTCCAGCGGCATGCCCAGGTCTGGCGCCAGCGGCGCACTGTCCTGGTCACTGAAATCCGAGCACCGCAGGCGATGGTCAATATTGTGTGTGCCGAGCCCGCGCATCACCGCCTGGGCAAGAAACATTTCTTCCAGTGTCGCGGTCGGTGAGACCAGCATGCCGAGCTGATCGGCTCCTGCTTCACTGGTGATTGACCGCAAGCCGTCGACAACGGCCTGCAGCGCGGTGTCCCAGTCGCTCGCTTCCCAGCGGCCATCGACCTTGATCATCGGGGAGGCCAGGCGGTCCTCGCTGTACAGGCCCTCGTAGCTGAAGCGGTCGCGGTCCGAGAGCCACACCTCGTTGATCTCCTCGTTCTCGCGCGGCACCACCCGCATGACTTCTCCACGACGGGTATGCACAAAAATATTCGAGCCAATGGAATCGTGCGGGGCGATGCTTGCATGCTGGTTGAGTTCCCAGGCGCGCGCCTTGAAGCGGAACGGCCGTGAGGTCAGCGCACCGACCGGGCACACGTCGATGACATTGCCGGACAGCTCGGACTCCAGCGACTGTTCAATGTAGGTGCCAATTTCCATGTTTTCGCCGCGACCCGTGGCGCCGAGCTCCATTTTGCCGGCGACTTCCTGCAGCATGCGGATACAACGGGTGCAGTGAATGCAGCGCGTCATGTCGGTAGCAATCAGCGAGCCGATGTACTTGTCCTTCACCACGCGCTTCTTTTCGGCGAAGCGCGACACGTCGCCGCCGTAGCCAAGTGCGAGGTCCTGCAGTTCGCATTCACCGCCCTGGTCACAGATCGGGCAGTCCAGCGGATGGTTAATCAGCAGGAATTCCATCACCGCCTTCTGGGCGCCCTGCGCGAGCTCCGAGGTGGTATGGATCTTCATGCCGTCGGTCACCGGCGTGGCGCAAGCCGGCAGCGGCTTCGGCACGTTCTCCACCTCGACCATGCACATGCGGCAATTGGCCGCGACCGAGAGTTTCTTGTGATAGCAGAAGCGCGGCACGCTGATGCAGGCGGCATCGGTGACCTCGATGATCATCGCCCCCTTGCGCACCTGGAACTCGCGGCCGTCAACAGTGACGGTTACGGCATCTTCCGGCGGGATCCCGGGGCACGCACTCACGCTGCTTCTCCCTCGGATTTAGTGCCGTCACCGAGCATGCAGCGCTGGTGGGTGATGTGGTACTCGAATTCGTCGCGGAAGTGCCGCAGGAAACCCTGCACCGGCCAGGCCGCCGCCTCGCCGAAGGCGCAGATCGTCTTGCCGGCGATATTGTCCGCAGCGCTCAGCAGCAGGTCGAGGTCCTCGGGCCTGCCCTGTCCTTCCTTGATGCGCTTGATAATGCGGTACATCCAGCCGGTACCCTCGCGGCAGGGCGTGCACTGACCGCAGGACTCGGCGTAATAAAAACGCGACACGCGCATCGAGGCCTGCACCATGCAGGTCGAGTCATCCATCACAATGACGGCACCGGAGCCCAGCGCGGAACCTGCCTTGGCCAGCGAGTCATAGTCCATATCGGTTTCCATGATGATGTCCGTCGGCAGCACCGGCATGGAGGAACCGCCGGGGATCACAGCCTTCAGCTGGTGGCCGTCACGCACGCCGCCGGCCAGCTCCAGCAGTTCGCTGAACGGGATGCCCATCGGCACCTCGAAGTTGCCCGGATTGTTAACGTGGCCGCTTACTGAAAAGATCTTCACGCCGCCGTTGTTTGGCTTGCCGAGGTCCATGAACCACTCGCCCCCATTGCGCATGATGGCCGGCACCGAGGCGAGTGTCTCGGTGTTGTTGATGGTGGTGGGCTTGCCGTAGAGACCGAAATTGGCCGGGAACGGTGGCTTGAAGCGAGGCAGCCCTTTCTTGCCTTCCAGCGATTCCAGCAGCGCGGTTTCCTCGCCGCAGATGTAGGCGCCCGCCCCGAGGTGACTGTAGCAATCGAAATCGATGCCGGAGCCCTGTATGTCTTTCCCGAGCAGGCCGGCCTCGCAGGCTTCTTTAAGCGCCTGCTCGAAACGCTCGAACGGTTCGTGATGGAACTCGCCGCGCATGTAGTTGTAACCAACGGTCGCGCCCATGGCATAACCGGCGATTGCCATGCCCTCGACCAGGGCGTGCGGGTTGAAACGCAGGATGTCGCGATCCTTGCAGGTGCCGGGCTCGGACTCGTCCGAGTTGCAAACAACATACTTCTGCACCGGCGCAGTGCGTGGCATAAAGCTCCACTTCAGGCCGGTCGGGAAACCGGCGCCACCACGTCCGCGCAGGCCGGAGGCCTTGACCGTCTCGATCACGTCTTCCGGCGGCGTCTTTTCCTTGAGAATTTTCTTCCACGCCTCGTAGCCACCAACCTTGAGGTAGTTCTCCAGCGTCCACGGCTTATCGAACTGCAGGGTATCAAAACAGACTTGTACGCTCATGCCCTACTCCAGTCCGCCCAGGATCTCGTCCACCTTCCCGGGGGTGAGATTCTCGTGGTAATGCCCGTTGACGGTCATCATTGGTCCGCCGGCACAGGCGGCGAGACACTCTTCCTCAAGCTTGAGAGTGATGCGCCCGTCGGCCGTGGTCTCGCCCAGCTTGATGCCGAGCTTGTTCTCGACATGCTCGACGATGCTCCCGGCACCGCACAGCATGCAGGAGATATTGGTACAGACGGCGACCATGTTGCGACCGACCGGCTCCAGCTCGATCATGGAATAAAAGGTACCAACCTCGTAGACCCGCAACGGCGGCATGTCGAGGTACGCCGCGACCGCATCCATCAGCTCACGACTGACCCAACCACCGTTCTGGTGCTGAGCGGCATCCAGCGCCGTCAATACGACCGACTGTTTCCGGTCGGCCGGAAATTTCTCCAGCCACGCATCGATGTGCGCACGCGACTCGGGCGTCAGCAGGTCAGACTTGCGTGTTGTGGTTCCGGCCGTCATCGGTCGATCTCCCCGAACACGATATCCTGGGTACCGATCACGGCCACCACGTCGGCCAGCATGTGACCACGCACCATTTCATCCATGGCGGACAGGTGGGCAAACCCGGGTGCACGCACCTTCAGGCGGTACGGCTTGTTGGCGCCGTCGGAAATGATATATACGCCGAATTCGCCCTTCGGGTGTTCGACGGCCGCGTAAGCCTCACCCTCGGGCACACAGAAGCCCTCGGTAAACAGCTTGAAGTGGTGGATCAGCGCCTCCATGTCGGCCTTCATCTCCTCGCGCCGCGGCGGCGTGACCTTGTAATCTTCCAGCATCACCGGGCCAGGGTTGTTGCGCAGCCACTGTACGCACTGGCGGATAATCCGGTTTGACTGGCGCATCTCCTCGATGCGTACCAGGTAACGGTCATAGCAGTCACCCGTGGCGCCTACCGGGATATCGAAGTCCATGCGGTCGTAGACCTCATAGGGCTGCTTCTTGCGCAGGTCCCACTCGATACCGGAGCCGCGCAGCATGGGCCCACTGAAACCGAGTTGCATGGCACGTTCCGGCGTTACCACGCCGATACCGACGGTGCGCTGCTTCCAGATGCGGTTGTCAGTCAGCAGGGTTTCATAGTCATCCACGCAGCCCGGGAAGCGGTCGGTGAAGGCCTCGATGAAATCCAGCATGGAGCCCTGGCGGTTCTCGTTCTTCTTGTCGACTTCCTTCTGACTGTGCCATTTCGATGCTTCGTATTGCGGCATGGTGTCCGGCAGGTCGCGGTAGACACCGCCGGGCCGGTAGTAGGTGGCGTGCATGCGGGTACCGGAGACAGCCTCGTACAGGTCCATCAGGTCTTCGCGTTCGCGGAAGGCATACAGGAAGATGGTCATCGCACCCACGTCGAGACCGTGCGCGCCGATCCACAGCAGGTGATTCAGGATACGCGTGATTTCGTCGAACAGGACACGGACGTACTGTGCGCGCAGCGGCGGCGTAATGCCGAGTAATTTTTCCATTGCCAGCACGTAACCGTGCTCATTGCACATCATGGAAACGTAGTCGAGCCGGTCCATGTAACCGATGCTCTGGTTCCACGGCTTGCTCTCGGCAAGTTTCTCCGTGCCACGGTGCAACAGACCGATATGCGGATCGGCGCGCTCGATTACCTCGCCGTCCATTTCCAGGATCAAACGCAGCACCCCGTGGGCCGCCGGATGTTGCGGACCGAAGTTCAGGGTGAAATTGCGGATCTCCGGCATGGCCTACTCCGCCGGCTCCGCGGCTGGTTCTTCCGCAGCAGTTTCATCAGCAGCTGTCTCCGGTTCAGCAACTTTCCCGGCACGAATCACCTTCGGCACCAATACCCGCGGCTCGATCGAGACCGGCTGGTAGATAACACGTCGCTTTTCCGGGTCGTATATGACTTCCACGTTACCGCTTAAGGGGAAGTCCTTGCGAAACGGATGGCCGATAAAACCGTAGTCGGTCAACAGCCGGCGCAGGTCGGGATGGCCTTCGTAGAGGATGCCGTACAGGTCGAAGGCCTCGCGCTCGTACCAGTCGGCGCTGCTCCAGATCGATGTCACGGACGGGATCACCGGCAGGTCATCGTCCGGTGCATAAATGCGTACCCGCAGGCGCTGGTTATTCTTCAGAGAAAGCAGGTGCATGACCGAGGCAAAGCGGCGCGGGGAGCGTGGCTGTTCCACCACCAGGTCCCCGGTGACCGCCCGCAGGTGCCCGGCCGTCTGTGCCTCAACGCCGCGGCTGAAGCCGCTGCCGCTGGTCTCCTCGGTGGCCCACTCGTCCTTGCCGTAATTCACATAATCGACACCGCACACGTCAAGCAGGATCTCGAAACCGAACTCACTCGTGTCACGCAGTTGGGTGGCAACCTCGAGCAGGTTTTCAGGGGTCACCTCGATGGTGACTTCACCTGCCGCGACCATAATGTCCTGCAGGCTTTCGCCAAGTCGATCCTGCAGTTGCTCTGCGAGCTGGGTGGTCATGTCTGGCATTTGGGAAGACCCTTAGCGGGCAATGGTGTTGGTGCGCTTTATCTTGTTCTGCAGCTGCAGGATGCCGTACAGCAGGGCTTCCGCCGTCGGCGGGCAGCCGGGTATATAGATATCGACAGGAACAATGCGGTCGCAACCACGCACCACGGAATAGGAATAGTGGTAATAACCGCCACCATTGGCGCATGACCCCATGGAAATCACCCAGCGCGGTTCCGCCATCTGGTCATAGACCTTGCGCAGCGCGGGCGCCATCTTGTTGCACAGGGTGCCGGCAACAATCATGACATCGGACTGGCGCGGGCTGCCGCGGAAAATAATACCGAAACGGTCGAGATCATAGCGCGAGGCGCCGGCCTGCATCATTTCCACAGCACAACACGCCAGGCCAAAAGTCATCGGCCACAGGGAACCGGTACGCGCCCAGTTGATCAGGGCATCGGCCGAGGTGGTGACATAGCCTTCTTTCAGTATGCCTTCGATACCCATAGTTTCAATACCATAAATCCAGCACTAATTACGTGCCGTATCCCCAGGTGCCTCCGTGAATCCATTCAATACTGGAAATCCTTTGTGTCGGCACTTCAGCATCGCTCGCGAACGCTCGCATCCCCGCTGCGCGGGGCCCCTGCTCACTGCTCGCTCGCTTATTCCCATTCGAGTGCACCCTTTTTCCACTCGTAGATAAAGCCGACCACAAGGATCCCGAGGAACACCATCATCGCGATAAAGCCAAACATGCCGATGGAATCAAGCACGATGGCCCATGGAAACAGGAAGGCAATCTCGAGATCGAAAATAATAAACAGGATAGCAACAAGGTAGTAACGCACGTCGAAGCGCATGCGAGTGTCCTCGAAGGCCTCGAAGCCACACTCATACGGGGAGAGTTTTTCGCTGTCAGGCTTGCTGGGTGCCAGCATGAACCCCATCAGGATCGGAAGTATGCCGATCGCGATACCGATCGCAATAAAGATCATGATGGGCAGGTAGTTTTCCAGCATCACTCTCGTCTCTGCTCGGCGCCGGGGAGTGCCCGCGCGGGCCTTGTTGTAGTTAGTTCAGACTGGTCACGGAAAAAGATGGTGCAGTCTAGGCCAGAGGGACAAGGAGTGTCAAGTTGGCCACACCCTGATTATAATATATTTATCATATAGTTATGTGAGTTTTTGGGGGTATAAAAAAACCGCATATATACCCCACCCTGGAGATACTGACCAACTGACCCGCAGCCGCTGTCCGGGGATAGCGACTGGATACTCATGAGGTGTGCGGTTGTAGGTGGGCGGCTGCACCTCAACGTCCTGCGCCGGTAACCTGCCATCCGCGGTACTTAAGGATACCGGTTTTTCATGGCGCCGAAACAGTGAAAATCGGTCTACATCAGACCTTTAGCACCAACTGGACTCAGCCAATCACGATCTCATCAATCCACTCGGATTGGATGTTGTTTATACGCCGATCTGGAATCTTCCTGCGACAGTACTCTATTGTTGCCCCGTTACTGTCCTTGAATGGAACTCCTGGAAAATCTTTATTCTGCCGCCTGTTGCTAAACTTGAATTTCTTATTTCTCATCATTTCTGCTCCTCGGCTTTAATGCGCTTATAGATTTCTTCTCGATGCACAGCTACCTCTTTGGGTGCATTAATACCGATTCTTATTTGATTACCCTTAACCCCAAGCACAGTCACCGTCACATTATCGCCAATCATCAGTGTCTCACCCACTCTTCTAGTAAGTATTAACATGCTCCATCTCCCTGGTTAGGGTCCATCCATAAACAAGCGAAAATTTGTAGCCCGGATGGAGCGCAGCGAAATCCGGGAAATTAAATGGCTG
>QIFB01000010.1 GCA_003230545.1 Gammaproteobacteria bacterium
AACAGGTGGTACACACGAAGTGGGCGTCGTCACCAACGCCATTGTCACCCTGGGTACCGTCATCCCGGTCGAAATACTCGAGACTGGTATCGAGATGGCCAATGACCGCGACATCGGCCTGTGCCGCCATCGAGATCCCCCCGGTCAGGATCATGCCAAGCAGTACCGGTGTCTTTTTACTATTCATGCGACTACCCGTAAGTACCGTTGCTCAGAAGTAACGGTTTTAGATTTCTAATTCCTGTTCCCAGTGAGTAGGTTACACATTCATCGGCCTATGTGCAACATTAATATACAAAAATGTTGCGTAAATGCAACATCTTGCCATCACTGTTCTCAGCCGGGCCCAAAAAGGAAACGGGGCCGACTGGCCCCGTTTCCCGGCTCTGATCCAGACAACCGATCAGAACTTGTGCTTTATACCCGCCGTCCAGGCCGTGTTGTCGCCACCACCGGTACCGGTGCCGCCTTCAATATCTTTACAGACCGCCACATCCATACCGTTTGCGTAGATGTTGTTCATGTTCGCATCACAGTCAGCCGCGCTGTAACCGGCGTAGACCTTGGTGCGCTTGCTCATTTTGTGGATGCCGACGATCGACCAGGTGGTGTATTCCTCGTCACTAAAACCCCCGCCCCTGAAGTCGGCTTCACCCTCACCGTAGGCCGCATAGATCATGTTGTTACCCATGGTGTAAGTACCGCCAAGGTGCCAGACCGTCAGGCCGTCGGCAGCCGCAAAGGTAGAATCATCTTCGGAATCTTCAAACTGACCGAAGACCGAGAAGTTGTTCAGGACGTACTTGCCGCCGATCTTCCAGGCGCTAATGTCGCCCTGGCCTGCAGTATCACCGCCATCGTTGGTCATGTAGTCACCGAAGACCAGGATGCCGCCGTTCTCGTAGCTGACGCCCAGGCCGTACGGGTTGTCGTCTTCCGTGGTGTCCGCAGAATCCAGCGTAAAGAACCCACCAACCTTGATGCCATTCCAGCTCGGGCTGTCATAACGCGCAGTGTTGTCGGCACGGCCCTGCAGCTCTTCGCCGGCGCCGAGGTGGAAGTTGGACTGCAAACTACGACTACGTGCCTGGACCACGGTGCGGTAGATCGGGTCGATCGCGGCACCATGGGACTTGTACTGCGTGGAGATGGTACCCACGCGGACCTGGCCCCATTGGCTGCCCTTCAGACCCAGCCATTGGTCACGATCGATCATGGAACCGCTGAATCCACCGCCGTTACGATTGTTTATGTCAAATTGGAAGTCGAGTTTGAAAATGGCTGTCAGGCCGTTACCCAGGTCCTCGCTGCCATAGAAGCCGACGGCACAAGTGGTACACACGAAGTTGGTGTCGCCGTCATCGCTACCTTTCTTACCGTCAATATCGTATGCGAGAATGGCTTCGTCGAGATGGCCCTTGATCTGGACGTCCGCCTGGGCAAGGCCCATGCCGCCGAGCAGGATCGTGGCGATCGTTGCTGGTAAAAGTTTTTTCACGTTCATGATTTTCCCCTTAACACAGTTAATAAAAAAGTTGACTGCTAAAAGCTGCTGTCATTGCACGCGAGCACTTTACAACAACAAAATGTATTTATGCAACAACTTTTTTCAAAAAAACTACATTTTCAGTTTTTTGTTGCATTCAGGCAACATTACCCGGTCCCCCGGCCCCTGCGTGATCGCCTTCATTTATATTTTCTACTTATATTTTATATAGTTAGCGTCCATCCATAAACCAGCGAAAATTTGTAGCCCGGATATGCAGCAGGCGGGATTCATTCCGCCGCCATACGTTACTCCATAATATGACTACCGGCCGGCAGGGGTTCTCATCCTGGTCCGCCATAACAAAACCCGCCTGGTGGCGGGCTTCATTAATGGCTGGCGGACTAGGATTCGAACCTAGATTAGAGGAGTCAGAGTCCTCTGTCCTGCCGTTAGACGATCCGCCAACAGGTGGGTTAACGCTTGGAGAACTGCGGTGCGCGGCGGGCCTTGTGCAGACCAATTTTCTTGCGCTCGACCTGGCGGGCGTCGCGGGTGACAAAACCGGCGCGCCGCAGGGATGAGCGCAGCTCGCCGTCATACTCCATGAGTGCACGGGTAATCCCGTGCCGGATGGCGCCGGCCTGGCCACTGCTGCCGCCGCCTTTTACCGTGATGGAAATATCAAAACTGTCCGCCATGTTGGCGGTCTGCAGCGGTTGACGCACAATCATGCGCGCGGTTTCACGGCCAAAATACTGGTCCAGCGGCCGCTTGTTGACGGTGATGCTGCCCTTGCCCTTGCGCAGGAAAACGCGTGCTGTTGAAGTCTTGCGGCGTCCGGTACTGTAGTAGATATCACTCATATTCGAGGGTTCCTGTGAATCCTGTGTGCCTAGAGTTCCAGTGGCCTGGGTTGCTGGGCGGCGTGGCGGTGGTCCGGTCCCGCGTAGACCTTGAGCTTGCGATACATGGCACGACCCAGCGGGTTTTTCGGCAACATGCCCTTGACGGCCAGCTCAATGACCCGTCCCGGCTTTCTTTCCTGCAGCTTTTCGAAACTGATCGATTTCAGGTTGCCCACATAGCCGGTGTGGTGGTGATACATCTTGTCGGTCACCTTGTTCCCCGTCACCCGCACCTTGTTGGCATTGATAACAATGATATAGTCGCCGGTATCCACATGCGGCGTATATTCCGGCTTGTGCTTCCCGCGCAGACGGCGTGCCACTTCCGAGGCCAGCCGCCCCAGGGTCTTGTCGGCTGCGTCAACGACGAACCAGCCATGGTTCACCTCGTGCGGTTTTGCGGAAAATGTCCCCATCAGAGTCGCTCCGATACTGCCCAGAATACAAGAGCGGGGATGTTACATAAGCGGCTGGAAACTTACAAGACTCGGCCTTATTGCGGGCAAAAAAAAGCGCGGTTCGTAAACCGCGCTTGATAAAACCTCCTTGGGGGGAGGTGGAGGAGCACTGACTGGCTAATGAAGATAGGGGGGCAAGCCAATCAGCGTGTTAGCATTCTCTAATATACTGGCGGAGAAGTCAAGCGTCGAAATGATTTACTTTGCAGTTAGCGGCGGAAAATACGTATCTATCTGTTTTTAAATGTATTGTAAAAACTTAGTAGGAATAACTTACAGAATTGCGACCGTGTCTAGATCCGCAGACGCTCCACGATGCGCCCGTTGACCAGGTGTTCCTCGATGATTTCATCGACATCTGACTGATCAATATAGGTATACCAGACCCCTTCCGGGTACACGACCAGCACCGGGCCCTCCTGGCAACGATCGAGACAGCCGGCCGTATTGATACGCACCCCGTCGCGCCCGGCGATCCCGAGCTGCTTGCTGCGCAGCTTGGCGTAAGCGCGCATGCCCTGCGCATCGAAGCGCTGGCAGCAGTCACTGCCATCGGTGCGCAGGTTGGTGCAGAAAAATACATGGTAGCGGTAACAGGCCATGCACGCACCATACAAGATGGTCGTCCGGCATGACAGCAGGCCCGGGACGCGCTGTCATGAACATGCTATGTTGAATACATGCCCTCCAGGAACCGGAATTTTACCGATCACTGCATCGAGCAGCTCGACCAGGCGGTGCGCACCGTATTTGGCGAACCCTCCGGATCAGACCGGTCCAACCCCGCAGAACCGCTGCAGGACGACGAGTTCACCGCTACCGGCCAGGCGGATAGCAGCTGCCTGATGCGCGTTAATCATGCGGGCGAGGTGTGCGCACAGGCGCTCTACCAGGGACAGGCGCTGACCGCCCGGAACCGTGCCGTCCGGGACCGGATGCAACAGGCCGCTGACGAGGAAAACGATCACCTGTCCTGGTGCCGGCAACGCATCGGGGAACTCGGCGGCCACACCAGCCTGTTGAACCCGGTCTGGTATACCGGCTCATTCCTGCTGGGTGCGGCAACCGGACTGCTCGGCGACAAGTGGAGTCTCGGATTCCTGGCAGAAACCGAGCAGCAGGTCGTCAAACACCTGGAAGGTCACCTGCAACGCCTGCCGGATAACGATAACAAGTCCCGGGCAATCCTCGAGCAGATGAAGACCGATGAGGCAAAACACCGGGAAACCGCCATCAACAGCGGCGGCACCGAGCTGCCGGAACCGGCCAGGAAGGCCATGGCGCTGATGTCCCGCGTCATGACCACGATGGCCTACCGAATCTGAGCCGGCACGACCTCGAAATCATGGGTGATGTCAGCGGCCTTGCCCAGCATGATCGAGGCGGAGCAGTACTTCTCGGCCGACAGGCGCACGGCCCGCTCAACCTGCTTTGCTGACAGGCCATCGCCACTGACGATGAAGTGCACATGGATGCGGGTAAACACTTTCGGCACCGTGTCGGCGCGCTCGGCATCGATCTCCACCACGCAATCGGTCACCGGCTGGCGCGCCTTGCCGAGTATCAGCATGACATCAAATGCCGTGCAGCCACCCATGCCAATCAGCAGCATCTCCATGGGGCGAATTCCCGTGTCCCGGCCGCCGCTGTCGCGCGGACCGTCCATGACCACGCTGTGGCCACTACCTGACTCGCCAACAAACGCGGCCCCTTCCAGCCACTTGATTCGTGCCTTCATGCATCCCCCGGAATCCAAGGACTGTGAAGCCTATCACAGTTCCCTGCGGGTCCAGACCGGGGTCTCAAGATCGCCGCCGCTGCGCCGATAGCAGCGTATGCTAGGACTTCCACAGGCCATTGATATGAACACCTCCAGGATCCCGGATGTTGCAAATCCCTGCGTCCAGCGGTTCCTGGAACATTGCCATCGACGCAAGTACCCTGGCAAAAGTGTCATCATCTATGCCGGCGATCAGCCGGACGTGCTCTATTACATTATCAACGGTTCGGTCAGTGTCCTGATCGAGGACGAAGACGGCCACGAAATCGTGCTGGCGTATATCAATGCCGGCGGGTTCTTCGGGGAGATGGGATTGTTCGGTGAACAGCCCAACCGCAGTGCCTGGGTGCGGACCCGCGGTGAGTGCGAAGTCGCGGAGATCAGCTATTCACGGTTTCGCGCACTCAGCAAGGAAGACCCGGATATCCTGCTGGAACTGACTGCCCAGCTGGCTACCCGGTTGCGCAAGACCAGCCGCAAGGTAAGCAACCTGGCGTTCCTGGATGTCACCGGGCGCATTGCGCACACCCTGCTGGAACTCTGCAAGGAACCGGATGCCATGACGCACCCGGACGGCATGCAGATCAAGATTACCCGCCAGGAAATCGGCCGCATCGTCGGCTGCTCCCGGGAAATGGCCGGGCGCGTTCTGAAGGCGCTTACCGAACAGGGCCACATCCTGGCCAAGGGCAAGACCATCGTGGTATTCGGGGCTAGGTAAACAATTCCCGGAGTTTTTCGCCCGGCTCGGGCGCTTTCATAAAGGCCTCACCCACCAGAAAGGCATTAACACCACGCGAGCGCATCAGCGACACATCGTCCACGGTGTGAATACCACTCTCGGTCACCACCAGGCGCTCATCCGGAATCAGGTCCAGGAATCCCAGCGTCACGTCAAGACGGGTCTCAAATGAGCGCAGGTCACGGTTGTTGATCCCGATCAACGGGGCATCGGTCCGCAGGGCACGGTCCAGTTCCTCGCGATCATGCACTTCCATCAGCACATCCATGCCCAGGTTCCCCGCCAGCTGCATCAACTCCAGCAGCATGGCATCTCCCAGTGCCGCCACGATCAGCAGGATGCAGTCTGCACCGATGGCCCGTGCCTCGTACACCTGGTACGGGTCGATGATGAAGTCCTTGCGCAACACCGGCAGTGCGCAGGCGGCACGCGCCTGCACCAGGCAGGCCTCACTACCCTTGAAGAAATCGGCATCGGTGAGCACCGACAGGCAGGTCGCACCACCGCGCTCGTAGCTGGCGGCAATCTGTGCCGGATCGAAATCCTCGCGCAGGATGCCACGGCTGGGCGAGGCCTTCTTCACTTCCGCAATGACGGACGGACGGCCGGCCGCGGTGGTGCTGCGCATGGCCGCGAGAAAACCGCGTACCGGATCCGCCTCACCTGCGCGTTCAGCCAGTTCCTTCAGGCTGCACTGGCGATTGCGCTCGTCGACCTCCTCGGCCTTGCGTGCCAGGATTTTTTTCAGGATGTCCGGTGTATCAGTCATGCTGGTTAACTCGATTATGAAACCTGTGATTTACAGTAGTTTGTCTGGCGGAATAAATTCCGCCCTACAGCACCACTTTTTGCAGGGCCGAATTAATTCGGCCTGGTACATACCGGGCCACTACCATTTCAATCCATTCAAACCGTATTGGACACCTCGATGAGAGCAGCTAGCGTTTGCCCGGCCTTGCCATTCTCCAGCGCCTCTGCTGCCAGCTGCACACCGTCATTCAGTGAATCCGCAATACCCGCTGCGTAAATGGCTGCACCGGCATTCAACGCGACGATATCCCGTGCCGGCCCGGGCGTGTTGTCAAACACGCCGCGAATCATGGCCAGGCTTTGTTCCGCATCTGCTACGACCAGTGCAGACAATTCAGCACGCTGCAGCCCGAAGTCCTCGGGCGCTATCTGGCAGGTCGAGATCTCGCCATTCTTTAATTCCGCAACCTGCGTCGACGACCCGATACTGATTTCGTCCAGCCCGTCATCTGCATGCACCACCAGCACATGCTCGCTGCCCAGCTGCTTCAGCACCTGTGCCAGCGGCTCCACCCACTGCTTGCTGAACACCCCGAGGATCTGGTTGGGGGCGCCGGCCGGGTTGGTCAGCGGGCCAAGCAGGTTGAATACGGTGCGCACCCCCATTTCCTTGCGCGGGCCAATGGCGTGTTTCATGGCACTGTGATGCCTGGGCGCGAACAGGAAGCCGACGCCGACCTGCTCGATACACGTGGCCACCTGGCCGGGGTCCAGGTCCAGCCGCACCCCGGCGGCTTCCAGCACATCGGCACTGCCGGAACTGCTCGACACGGAGCGGTTACCGTGTTTTGCCACCTTGCCACCCGCGGCGGCAGTAACAATGGCGCTGGCCGTCGAGATATTGAAGGTGCTGGCCCCGTCACCGCCGGTACCACAGGTGTCCACCAGGTGCGGACCGGCCACCTCGACGTGTGTGGCCAGCTCACGCATCACCTGCGCGGCACTGGCAATCTCGTCCACGGTCTCGCCCTTCATGCGCAGCCCGACGAGGAACCCGCCGACCTGCGCCGGCGTGGCCTGCCCGGTCATGATCAGCCGCATGACGGCCTCCATGTCGGCGGCCGCAAGATCGCGGCCTTCGGTGACAGCACGAATGGCAGCTTGCATGTCCATTTAACAGTTCCTCATCAAGGTAGCCCGGATGCAGCGTAGCGAAATCCGGGGCATCTATTGCTCCAGAAAATTGCGCAGCAAGTCATGCCCGCAACCGGTGAGAATGGACTCCGGGTGAAACTGGACCCCCTCCACCGCCAGCCCCCGGTGGCGCACACCCATGATCTCGTCGCGGTTGCCCGCTGTATCTTCGGTCCATGCGGTCACTTCCAGGCACTCCGGCAACGAGTCGGATTCGATGACCAGCGAGTGATAACGGGTCGCCTCGAACGGCTGCGGCAGTCCCCGGAATATCCCGGTGTCGGCATGCCGGATCATGGAGGTCTTGCCGTGCATAATGGCACGCGCATGCCCGATGCGCCCGCCGAAAGCCTGGCCGATACTCTGGTGCCCCAGGCAGACGCCGAGGATCGGCACTACCCCGGCAAACTGCCGGATCACATCCACCGACACGCCGGCCTCGTTCGGGGTACACGGTCCCGGTGAGATCACAATCTTTTCCGGCCCGAGCGCAGTGATTTCCTCCACGGTAATACGGTCGTTGCGATACACCTGCACCTCGGCCCCCAGTTCCCCGAGGTACTGCACCAGGTTGTAGGTAAATGAATCGTAATTGTCGATCATCAGCAACATGGTTCATTCATCCTGTTGATTATTATACATATTATAATAACCCGCGCACTTTTTCCAGAGCATCGAACAGGGGAGCCATTTGTGACTCGTAGCGTTTCCATACGCCAATGACTTTTTCCGGTGGGGGCAATAAATCAGCTAACCGCTGATCGTTCCCGTTGGTAACAATGGCGCTTTTGTCAGACGGTAGTTTGCAAAAGCCCAGCACATCGTTCATCACTTTTTTCGGCTCGTGGACCAGCTCTTCAAACTGTACAATGTGCACATGATCGGGCATTAACCTTGCCCAGTAGTCAAGCAGGTCTTCCTGCAACCGGTAATAGCTCGACAAGGTATCGAATTTGAGACTGTAATTGTTCCCGTTATCAAAATTCTTTTTATATATTTCAGTGCAGGTGTCTTTCCCTTCCCTTCGACAGATAAGAATTTTCGACTCCGGCAGGCATAACCTGATCATGCCCAGATAGTCTGTGTTGGCCGGGTGAGTATTGGTTACCAGGGAAACCACCTGATAACTGCGCAGAAGACGATCCGCATAATCTTTACCGATCGCCGAAAATGGAGGTTCCGCAACAGCCTGCATGCATTCAGGGAATAAAGCTCCAGACAGTTTGCCCAGTTCGGCGTTTGCCGCAAGAATAAAATCGGATGATTCGCCTCCTGTAATGATCTCTGGATGGATGCCAAGGACTGATTCAAGCAATGATTTACCGCTACGAGACATGCCGGTGATGAAAACAGGCGAGCAATCCCTGGAGCCTGCTAGTTCATGCTGTCTCATGCAGCCTTCCGTAAATACAGATTTGATGGTTTCTATTTGCTTTTCACGGGCCTCTATATCGTAAGGATTCCTTTTTGACTTCAGGTCATTTCCTTCCCTGAAGTATTCAAAGGCCTTCCTGTAGTCGCCATTATCATCACTGGATTTTCCAAGTGCATTCAGCAGGGAGGCCTTGTCGAGATCCCTCAGGCCATTGCGATCGAGTAATGCCTCAATCCTTCCCAGATCACTGGCGTGTTCGGCAGGTTCAGTGATGCGCAGATATCGGCAATTGGCCTGTATATATCCCGGATCCAGCTGTAATGCCTTTTTGAACGCTGTTACGGCATCGGCCTTGTGGTTGCCCGATTCCAGGGCCAGCCCCAGGTTGCAATGGATCTTCGGGTTCTGTGGATCGAGGGCAACAGAATCACGCAGCACTTTAATTGACTCTTCCTGCCTGTTCTGTTTTCTCAGAATTTTCCCAAGGACCAGATAAGAATCCTGCTCGTCAGGTTTGATTTTAATTGCCGTATCGATGGACTTCCTGGCTTCGATTAACTGTCCTTCCCGACAAAATATTTCTGCAATACTCGCATGCAGCGCAGCATTGTCCGGCATCAGGGACAGCGCCTTGTCTAACAGTATGATGGCTTCCCCGGGTCCATGCAGGCGATACAGGGCATTGGCAAGTTCCAGACAGGCGTCAGTAAAGCGGGGATTTTTTTCAAGGGTTTCCTGCAGGAGCGGTATTGCCTTTTCGTACTCCTCCTGCTTGCAGAGGGCAGATCCGAGATTTGTTGTTATCTCGGGAGCATCAGGCATTTTCCTGCGAGCTGTTTCAAAGTATTTCACCGCATCATCCAGCCGGTGAAGCTTCATCATGACATTGCCCATGGTGTTATTGGCCAATGCGTGTTCAGGGTCTGCCTTGAGCGCCTGCTGCAGGATGGCCGACGCTTCCTTGTAGTTTTCCTGGAGATACAACACATTGCCAATGTTGCTCAGCAACACCGGGTTACCGGGGGACTGCTGTAGCGCCCTGCGATAGGATTGCTCTGCTGCCTTCCATTTCTTCCTGGATGCGAGCACATTCCCGAGCCGGTTATGGGCCTCGGCAAGATCCGGCTGTACGGAAAGGCACTTGCGGTATTTTTTTTCTGCCAGACCCAGGTTACCCTGCTTCTCCGATTCCAGGCCCTGTTGGTATATGTGCAGGGCTTTCTGCCGGGCAGATGATCTTGCAGTGACAGTTGATCGGGCATTATGTTTATTCATGATTTCTGATTGCGTGGCATGGTACTCAGCCTTTTCCTTTCAGGCCGGCACAGGCCATGGTGACGGCACGAAAGATCGCGCGACCCTTGTTCATGGTCTCGTCCCATTCATTGCGCGGTACCGAGTCGGCCACGATCCCGGCACCGGCCTGGATGTGCAGGGTCCCGTCCTTGATGACCGCGGTGCGGATGGCAATCGCGGTGTCCATGTTTCCGGACCATGACAGGTAGCCGACCGCACCGGCATACACCCCCCGCCTGACCGGCTCGAGTTCATCGATGATCTCCATGGCGCGGATCTTCGGGGCGCCGCTGACGGTACCGGCCGGAAACGTGGCCCGCAGCACATCGATGGCACTCATGCCGGGACGAATGTTCCCGGTGACATTGGAGACGATGTGCATGACGTGCGAGTAACGCTCGATCACCATCTTTTCCGTCAGGGTCACACTGCCGATTTCACACACCCGGCCGGCGTCATTGCGTCCCAGATCGATCAGCATCAGGTGCTCGGCCAGCTCCTTCGGGTCGGCCAGCAAGTCCTGCTCCAGCCGCTGGTCTTCTGCTTCATCCTGACCGCGCGGCCGGGTACCGGCAATCGGCCGCACCGTAACGATGTCGTCCTCCAGATGTACCAGGATCTCGGGCGAAGACCCGACCACATGAAAGTCACCGAGATCAAGATAGTACATATAGGGTGATGGATTGAGGCTGCGCAGGGCGCGGTACAGGTCCAGTGGCGGTGCCGTAAACGGGATCGACATGCGCTGCGACAGCACCACCTGCATGCAGTCGCCCTCGACGATATAGTCCTTGATACGCTCGACCGCTGACTCGAACCCCTCGCGGCTCATGCCGGAGACAAAATCGGCCTCCTCGACCACTTTCCCGGGTGCAGGGTCACCAGCCACCGGGGTGGCGTGGTGCAGCTGTTCGGTCAATTCGTCGAGGCGTGCCTGGCCGTGCGCGTAAGCGCCGTCTTCCGTCGGGTCGACGTGTACGATGAGTTGCAGGGTGCCGGCGAGATTGTCGAACACCACCAGCTCGTCCGAGACCATGAGCAGAATGTCCGGGCAACCGATCGTATCCGGCTTGTCAAAGGCCGCCAGCCGGGGCTCAATATAGCGCACGGTGTCATAGCCGAAGTAGCCGACCAGCCCGCCGTTAAAGCGTGGCAAGCCGGGCAGTTCCGGCGCCCGGTACCGCGCCTGGAACGCCTCCAGCCAGCCGAGCGGATCATCCGTGGTCGCCGACTCGATGACCGCGCCGTCACGCAGCACGGTGATCTCCGACCCGCTGATCCGCAACACGGTCGAGCACGGCAGCCCGATGATGGAGTAGCGGCCCCACTTTTCGCCGCCGTACACCGACTCCAGCAAATAGGAATACGGGCCGCTGGCAAGCTTGAGCCAGGTACTCAGCGGGGTTTCGAGGTCCGCGAGGACCTCGCGGGTTACCGGAATCCGGTTGTAGCCTTTCCCGGCGAGGGAAGTAAATTGTTCAGGTGTCATTGCACTCACCTTTGAGCAGGGTAATCGGTGTATCACAGTGTTTCAGGCAGCAGACAGCCCCGGGCCATCGACTGCGCGTAAACTGTGGTACCCGAAAATGCTCTCCAGTGAATTGCATCATTCCGGTTCTTTCAGGCGGCCTGTTCCAGCAGCGGCAGAAGTTCGGCCATGGTATCAATAACCGCATCCGGACGGGCATCACGAATATCCTCGCCGTGATTATAGCCGTAACTCATGCACACGATCTGAAACCCGGCAGCCCGCGCTGCTGTCACATCGCTCACCGAGTCACCGATCATCAGCGCGGCTTCCGGCGCCACCCCGAAATGTTCTGCTGCATGCAACAGGGGCCCGGGGTCCGGTTTTTTGACCGGCAGGGTATCGCCGCTGATGATGATGGAAAAATAATCGGCCACACCGAGGTCGGCCAGCAACGGCTCGGTAAACTGCGCCGCCTTGTTGGTCACGCAGCCGAGCGGATAGCCACTCGCCCTGAGCCGGTCCAGCGCCTCGCTGACACCGGGATACAGGCTCGAGCGCTGCGAGGTGTTATCGGCATACAAATCGAGAAAGATCGGGTAGGCGCGTTCGAAATCGGCCGTAGCCGGCATGCCGTCGAGTTCGCTGCTCAGTGCACGCTCCACCAGCCGCTGTACACCGTTGCCGACCCAGTTACGCACTGCCGCCTCTCCCTGTGCGGGACGGCCAAGCTGTTGCAGCATCGCGTCCACGCACCAGGCCAGGTCCGGCACACTGTCGACCAGCGTACCGTCCACATCGATGAGGATCATTTCAGGTTTGTGTAAATTCATCATGCGGTTTGTTGCCATGGTATTGCGTCTCTCCGGATTTCGCTCTGCTTCATCCGGGCTACATTCTACGCAGTGGCCCTGGCGATCTCGTCGCGCATGGCGGAGATGGTTGCCTGGTAGTCATCCGCACCGAAAATGGCCGAGCCGGCGACAAAGGTGTCGGCGCCGGCCGCCGCGATCTCACCGATATTGTCGACCTTCACGCCGCCATCGATTTCCAGGCGGATATCGCGGCCGCTTGCGTCGATGATCTTGCGGGCCTCGCGCAGCTTGACCAGCGCTTCCGGGATGAAACTCTGGCCGCCGAAACCGGGGTTGACGGACATCAGCAGGATCATATCCACCTCGTCGATGACATACTTCAGGTAATCCAGCGGAGTGGCCGGGTTGAATACCAGCCCGGATTTACAGCCACTGTCTCGCACCAGCTGCAGGGAGCGATGGATGTGCTCGCTGCCTTCCGGGTGAAAGGTAATGTACGTTGCGCCGGCCCCGGCAAAATCCGGAATGATCCGGTCCACTGGCTTGACCATCAGGTGGACATCAATGTCCGCGGTCACCCCGTGATTGCGTAATGCCTCGCAGATCAGCGGGCCGATGGTCAGGTTTGGTACATAGTGGTTGTCCATGACATCAAAATGCACAATATCTGCGCCGGCAGCCAGGACAGTGGTGACCTCCTCTCCAAGGCGGGCAAAATCCGCGGACAGTATCGAAGGTGCAATCTTGTAATCGGCCATGTGGTTGTCCTCACTCGGAAATTCAATTGGATTGGTGCGTAAAGAAACCTGCACTTTACCCTAACAGGCCGGGATTTTCAGCTTTCTGCCACTCCCTACCGGCACCATGGGTGCTATACAGCAAGCGGCTAATGCAGCTTGCCAATGACGGCAACAGGTCTTATAACATCGGTAAGGGAAATGGAAAGGGAGTGCCTGCTACCGGCTGGCGTATTGCCAGACTGTCGGATAAAAAAACTGCAACGGGGTCATTTCACCATGGCAAACAGTTTCCAACCGCGTGTCGGTGACTGGTACCAGAATATCAGCGGCGACAACTTTGAAATCGTAGCCTTTGACGCCGACGAGGCATCCGTTGAAATACAGTATTTTGACGGGGCCATCGAGGAAATCGAGTCGGATTCCTGGCATGAAATGGAAATCCAGCCGATCGAACCCCCGGAAGACTGGTCCGGGTCACTGGACATCGTGCGTGAAGATTACGGCGTCGATCTCGAATTGACGGCACCCAACGACCACATCAACCCACTCGACGAACTCGAATAAGCCGCCTGCCTCCCGGCACCGGCAGCACCCATAACCACCTGATTTGCCACAGGGATCCCGTACGCCCGCAGAATATTTCAATGCGGCAGCCCGGCTGCCGATACCCTGATTGATTCCCGGACACCGCGGGACAGCGCAGCGACAGGAGACAACCCATGACCATCGTTTACGATATGGCAGCAGGCAGTATCCGGTCCGACGCACAGGATGAGGGTCGGAACGAAACCCCGCAGGACCAGCGCCCGGAACTTATCCCGGACACTCCCGCACCTGCGCTCCGGGAATATGAGGCGAGCGAACCATCAGCGACGAACAACATTCACCTGGTACGCGAGCTGCTGAAACAGGGCTGACGGACCCTATTCACCGATATGCAATAACAGCCCCCGCTGCCGGGCGCTGGTGAACGCCTTCAGGAACGCGCCGGTCCCGACCACGAGATACAGCACGTTCAGTGCAGCCGCCCGCAGCATCAGGTCTGCCCGGAATACCTGCTCGAACATGACGGCACGCATGCCTTCGAACACGTGACTCGACGGCAGCGCCCAGGCCACGGTCTGCAGCCATTCCGGCAGCACGGCAACCGGATAGTAAATGCCACTCACCGGTGCAATGGCAAAAATCGCCACCCAGGCGAGACTCTCCGCGCCCAGCCCGTAACGCAGTACCAGGCCTGCTACCAGCAGGCCGATGGCCCAGCCCATCACCAGCAGGTTGAAGAAAAACCCCAGCAGCGGCAGTCCCAGCCCGAAGATGGAAAAGTCAAACAGCGGAATGGCCAGCAGCGCCGCCCCGCCGACGCCGATCAGCGTGCGCACCATGCTGATCAGCAGCAGCGCACCGACCAGCTCTACCGCACGCAACGGACTGGCGAACAGGTGGCCAAGGTTGCGTGAGTACATCTCCTCGAAAAAGGCGAGCGAAACACCAAGCTGGCCCCGAAACAACACGTCCCAGAGCATGACCGCGGCCAGCAGCACTCCCGGAGCCTGCGCCAGCCAGGTACTGCTGGTCAGGAAAAACTCGGTAATGAAACCCCACAGGACCAGTTGCACGGCCGGCCAGTAGACCAGTTCGAGAATGCGTGGCCAGGAACGCCGCACCAGGTAGGTATAACGCAGCACCATGGCATTGATACGCCGCAGTGATTTCATGATGCCGACCTGCCGCTGTGCAACCGTTCCGTGTCCCGCGCCACATCGATAAACACCTCTTCCAGGGTATCCCGCCCGTACTTTTGCAGGAGTTTCGCGGGTGAGTCGCGATCCACCACCACGCCCTGGCGCAGCATGATGACATCGTCACACAGGCGTTCCACTTCCAGCATATTGTGCGACGCCATCAGCAGGGTCGCGCCAGCCTCATTCCGGTAGTCATTCAGGTGGCCGCGGATGATGTCTGCCGTATCCGGATCCAGGGATGCCGTGGGTTCGTCCAGCAGCAGTACCTCCGGGTGATTCAGCAGGGACTTGGCCAGGGCAACCCGGGTGCGCTGACCGGCCGACAGGGTACCGTAGGGGCGATTCAGAAAGCAGTCAATGTCGAACTGAGCGGCAAGTACCTTGATCCGCTTGCCGGCTGCACGCACCCCGTAGAGACGGGCATACACGATCAGGTTCTCGCGCACCGTGAGCCGCTGCGGCAAGTCCACATAGGGGGAAGACAGGTTGACGCGCTCGAGCACCCGGTAACGGTGCCGCAGCATATCGGTCCCCAGCAAGGCAATCCGCCCGGCGGTCGGTAACAGCAGGCCAAGCAGCATGGACAGCAGGGTTGTCTTGCCGGCGCCATTGCCACCCAGCAGCGCACACACCGAACCACGCTCGACGCTGAAGGAAACATCATTTACCGCGAGCACGTCATCATAACGTTTGGTGACGTTATGCAGCTCGATAACGGTGTCAGGCATAGAACGGGATTTCCGGTCAGGGTTTGTTATTCATTTGCAAGATACGCGCCGGACGGATTATGCCAGATCGTGTACATGGCAGGCAGCACGCAATGCAGTAAATGATCTGTTCTCATGATTGCACAAGTCCCGTAACCCCGTCCCGGGTGCACTTCCGCCCCGCAAGCGTACAGGCCTGCTCGAGGATTGCGGACGTATCCAGTCCGGCGAGGCTGCCGTTGATGATGGCCGCATTGAAGGTATCGCCCGCACCGAGGGTATCGATGACCTTGCCCGGTGCAACGCCCGGATGCCGGAATACCCGGCCCCGGTAGTCGATCGCAACTGCACCGTCCGCACCCCGGGTACAGCAGGCGAGTGCTGCCGGGTGATCCGCATGGATGGCCTGTAACAACCACTCCGGTTGTTCATAACCGCGCTGACGCGCATAGTCCCCTGAAAACAGCAGCACATCGGCAAGACCGAACAGGTCCTCGATACCATCCCGCGCCTTTTCCACTTCCAGTGAACGCGGGATGGCGGGATGGTGTTCCCGTGAGCGCTGCAGCATAACCTGCAAGGCCGCAATGTTCCGGCCCTCGAAATGCAGCCAGTCGAACGGCTGTAAATCCAGCGCTGCAAAATCTGTCGTTGATAGCTCGGGGAGGTCGCGATAATGCACAATCGTGCGCGATCCGGTGGCTGCACTCAACAGGACGGACGAGACCGGCGTGCTGCCGCTGTCGCAGGTCCGGCATGGCGCAATATCAATACCGTTGTCCAGGAGGTCGGCGCTGACCTGCCGGCCAGCGCTATCGTCGGCCAGCACCCCGGCAAAGCTGCAGGCATGGCCGAGTCCGGCAAGCACCACCAGCAGGTTCGCGGTGTTTCCACCGCGGCGGTATTTTTGGTTGCTGCAACGGATTTCCGCGTTCTCGTGCGGATACGCACCCACCTGATAAATGATATCCAGTGTGGCATTGCCGATGCCAAGGATGTGCGCCATGCCCGCAGACTACGGGGCAGGAAGGCAATGTCAACCGGCAGACCGGCGTCAGTCGGTACGCACCACCCGAAAGCCGAGATTATCCAGGCGGGTGTCGTGGTCATACTGGCCACGCCTGGTACTGCGTATGCTGTCGATCGGGCTGGTATAGGCACCACCACGGATCACGCGCTGGGTGCAGCGGCGCGCCTTCCGGGCACTGCCGTCCGTTGCCGCAGCCTGGTAGTTGGCGTGGTAACAGTCCTCGACCCATTCCTGTGCGTTGCCGGCAGTGTCGTGCAGCCCGAAACCGTTGGGGCTGAAGCTGCCGACCGTGGTAGTGCGCTTGCCGTCCCACTGGTTACCGCAGTCAAAGCAGTTGGCCGGGACTTCGGCTACCTCCTCATCCCACCAGTAGGGCTGTGTCGTACCGCCGCGTGCGGCAAACTCCCATTGTGCTTCGGTTGGCAGCCGGTAGTCATGGCTGGTTTGTTTCGACAGCCAGGTTGCATAGGCCGTTGCATCTTTCCAGGATACGTTGATGACCGGCTGATCCTGGCGTCCCCAACCTTCATCGTAGGGCAGCCGGCGGCCGGTTGCGCGAGCGAACCGGTCATACTCGGCAAAGGTGACTTCGGTTTTACTGATCGAGAAGCCTTGCAGGTCAACCTGGTGCTGTGGCCGTTCGTCGAAATTCATGGAATTCGGCGCACTGCCCATAATAAACGCGGCATCCGGCAGTTCCACCATCGACGGACCGTTGCCACCACCCTTCAGCGCATCCCGGTATGCACGCACCGGTGCAACAGGCGGCAATGCGACCGGTTCGGGCGGTGCACTGTCGTCAACCCGGGCCTGGTCCTGACCGGGGCTGGCGACTGTGACCGGTTTTGCGGCCGGCTTGCCGGCTGTGACTGGCGGTCGGGATACTGCTGGCGGAGTGCCGGTAGCCGGCGCCGGTGCAGCCTCTCCGTCCGTGTCAGTCACAACCCCGGGTTCGTCAGTAGCCAGACTCAACGGGTTCCCGGGCTGCAGCAGCAACCAGGCTACCAGCGTAGCGATGGCAACCACGCCGAGGCCGATGACCTTGCCCAGCCAGCCATGGCTGTCCTTACCGGTTACTTCAATCCCCGGGCGGACCTCCGGGACCGGCGCCGGATCAGTTGCGGTAAACGTGGCAGCGGTGGCCGGTGGCGCCGGCTTATCTGCCGGGGGTTCTTCATCCAGTGACGGAATTTCCAGCGGCGCAGCCACAGCGCCATCCTGACCGTGTCCGGCACGCAGCGTCTCCATCTGCTGCAGTGCCTTGTCGCGCTGCGCCTCGGCCTCGGTGCGCAGGCGTACTGCAATTTCGATATTCCTGCGGAACTCTTTCAGCTCGGCGCGCAATTTTTCCGGGTCTTCCAGCTGGCCTTCCTCATCCGTGTTCATCAGGCCACGCGCCACCTCAACCTCGACCCGCAGTGTATTCAGCTGCTCACGCGTAGCCTGCTGTTCATCCAGTGCGGTATCGCGCTCCCCGGTCAGCAGCTTCAACTGGGTCTCCAGCTGCTCAATGGCCGTGTCAGCTTCTGATTTCTGCTCCCGAATCAGTTCCAGGTCTGTCAGGCTGCGCTCCCGCTCCTGCCGGACCGCCTCCGCGGTCTCTGCGTGCGCCTTGTTCAGGTCATTCTGCAATGCCGTCAGCTGTTCCTCTGCCGGGTCGTTACCGGCCAGTTCCTGTTCCTGCAGCTGCTTCAGACGCGAACGTTCTTCTTCGCGGACATCATCCCGGGCACGTTCGAGCGCGCCTTCCCGGGATGAAAGTACCTCCTCATGCTTGCTGGCAATGGCAGCGAGCTGTTCCTTCAGCTGTTTCTGGCGCGCTGCAAGCTCGGCCCGCTCCTGTGCCCGGTCACGCCGCTCGGCCTGCAGCTCTTCCCGGAAATGCCCGGCGCCGGTACGCGCATCATCCCGTGCCGCCTGCAGATCATTGGTCGACTGCTCCAGCTTCTTGCGCAACCGCTCGAGCTGGCCCTGTAGCTCCTTTTCTAACTCATTCTTCCGGTTCAGATCCTCATAGGCCTTGCTCAGTGCATCCTGGTTATCGAGGTCATGTGTTCTTGAACGCTCTTCCGCAGCCTGCAACTCCTTCCCGAATTCACTGCGCTCTTTTTCCAGCCCGGAAACCTGCTGTTGCAGTTCCTGCTTTTCTCCGTTCTCCTGATCGATTACCTGTTGTAACGACTCGATTATTCCGGCCTGTTCACCGGACTGCCGCTGCAGCTCCCCGGAATTCTTTTGTGCGGCTTCAAGCTGCTCACCAAGCAACCCGACCTCATCGTCTGCAGCACCCGTTAACGCGGCAATACGCTCATTCAGCTTGCCCAGTTCCTGTCCCTGCGCAGTGTTCTGCTGCTGTGACTCATCGAGTTGCTTCCTGAAACTGTCACACTCGGCTGTCGCTGTCTGCAACTGTTCCGCGCGCACCGAGTTTTCCTGCTTGAGCTCCAGGTAACGCAGCTCCTGCTGCTCCAGTTTCTCGTTGTTTTTCCTGGTGTGGGTTTGCTGCTGCTTTTCGAATTTTGCCTTGTCCTTATCAGCCTGATCCCGCAATTTCTGCGTCTGCGTTTCAAGTTTCTCAAGCTGCTTCTGCCGGTCCTGAATCTCTTTCTGCAGTGTTTTCTGCCCACTGCTTGACTCATCCTGCAGCCGTTCCAGCGCGGTTTCCGATGCCTGCGCGGCTGCACCTGCATTTTCGAGTGCTTCCTGAAGTTTCTGCTGCTGCACCTCAAGCTGGCGGTTTTCGGCGCACAGTGTTTCCTGCTGCTGCCCGGCTTCCTGCAAACTGGCACTGAGAGTTTCGTGCCCGGAAGATGTCGAGTTCAGTTGTTGTTGCAGCGCCTCGACCTTCCTGTCAGCATCGGCAAGCCGGTCAGACACGGCCGTATTTTCCCGGTGTGACAGCTCCAGCTCACCACGCAGGGTATCCATCTCACTGTTATGCTGCTTTATGCCGGAGGCTGCCTGTCCGGCAACCGTCTCCTGCTCTTCCCGGGCAGCCGCGATACCGGTTTCCAGTCCGGTAATCTGCCCTCTGGCCTGTTGCAGTTCCTGCTGCAGCCCTTCCACTACCTTGTTATGGTCGGTCGCCGAGTCATCCGCACGCTTGACTGCCAGTTGTTGCTCAGTGTGCGCCGAGTTAATCGAAGCCTCGAGCATCCCGGCCTGCTGCCGCGACTGCTCCAGCTCGGTTCGCAACTGATCCGCAAGCTGCTGCTGTCCCGCATACTGCCCCTGCAGTTGTGCGCGTTCCTCGCTGGCCTCGCTGGATTCGGTCTGCAGCCTCGACAGCATGTCACCGGACTCCGTGAGCTGTTTCTCCAGCTGCGTTACCCGCTCCGTGTATTCATCCTGCAGGGCAGCGTATTGCTCGCGGACCAGCCGGGTCTCGTCTGCGCCGGACTGTTGTGTATGTTGCAGGCCGGCGAGCTGGTCCTGTGCCTCGCGCAGTGCATTCTCCAGCCGCTCGACATCCGCCTGGCTGTCTACCAGGCCACGTACGGTGTTCTCATGGTCACTGGCTGCCTGCCGGAGCCCGGTGTTTTCCCGACGCAAGGCCGTGATTTCCTCGAGCTGTTCCGCAGCCGGGTTTATTTCCTGCACAGCATTAGCGGCCACCGCTGCGGCAGGCGCTGCGGCCGGGCTGGCTGTGGCTTCCGGCTCATCCGCAGCCAGGTCACTACTATCCGCACCTGGCTGGCCGAATTCGACCGAGACCACGGCCCCGCCCTCGCTGGCCACCGGTGGTGTATCCCTTGTCTGTTCAGCCGCCGGACTCAGACCATTCATCCCGCCATCGAGCACATATACCTCATATCCCTTGTGGCTGAGGATAAAGGCAGCCGAGGAACTGCGGCGCCCGGTATCACAGCAAATAATGTATTTCACGTTAAAAACCAGTTCGGGGAGCTCACCGCGCAGGTCTGACAGGGGAATATTGACGCTGTCTTCAAAGGCACCGGCCTCGTACTCGCCTGGCGAGCGCACGTCGATCCAGACTGCACCGTCATCGACCATTGCGGATGCCGTCTCAAAATCGAGGTTACTGATCAGGTGTTTCTGCAACAGCTCGACAAAGTCCTTTTTGGCGAGGCGCATCAGCACACCGTCTGTCAGCATGGTCACCGTGGCATTGCGCCGGGCATCCGAGACCAGCGCCTCTTCACCGAAACAGTCGCCATCCGACAGCTCGGCCAGCTTCAGGATTTCGCCGTCAGGGGCGTCCTTGCGGGTGACCGCACACTGGCCCTGGTGGATGGTATAGAAATAGTCTCCCTCGTCCCCCTGGTTGATTACCGCCTTGCCGGCACGTACGGGGACGGATTCCATCTTCATCAGCAGACGCTGGATAATGGCCGGCGGAATCTTGATGAAGACCTCCGACTGGAGAATCCGCGTCATCCAGTCCTCGTTGCCGTCAGCCCGGATTTCAGTTGCCTCGGTGGACGTTGTCTGGTCCCAGGTCAGGAACACGTCCAGCAACCCGGAATCGATCCGTGCGATCACGACCTTGGTTACGGCACGGGCCGTCAGGGGTCGCGGTTGCTGGTTTGCAATCGGGTAACGGCTGACGTCGGTACCGGCTTCCACTTCACTGGTAACCTTGCGGTGGCCATCAATCAGGTTGATTTTTCCGTCCAGCAGGTAAAATGACTCGTTATTGCGGTCACCCTTGCGGAACAGGTAGCGTCCCTTGCGGACCTCCTCGATGACGATTTTCCTGGCGACCTCCGCAAAACGGCTCTCCGACAACGCATTCAGCGGAACCAGGTCCTGGAGGTATTTTTTATTATCCGGTTTTGTCGCTGCGCCCATGTGGTGGTATCTCTCCGATTATCGACCAATCAGGCGGTCATGCATGACCGCCCCATTGCGACCTGCTGCCGCACCCACCATATCGGCTGAAAATGCTTTAAATTTAGTACCGTACAAGCGCTCCAAGCAGACCGTGGAGAATGCCCGGAACACCTCCGGTGTGGCTGGCAGGCAACAGGACTGCCGGGCCCTGCATGGCTGTGCCGGGCCACCCGGGCTTTCCCGGATACATGCTTATTTCACTATATTATTCAGATAGTTGTGTAATTTTCAGGCCATAGCCAAGCGGCCCGCCGGATGCAGGGGGGGGGTTGCTGCTGTGCGGCGTTCTCGAATGCCGGTCATCCGGCCATGCCGGGGGCGGGAGGCGTGGATGCAGGGATTGAATGCATGCGTCCACCGGTAACTCCGGGCCGATCGACTGTCCGCGCCAGTGCAGACACATCGACACGCATTCCGGGACTCCCGTATCGATGTTGTGACCGCTGACGACCGCCCCTCAGTGGAAACAGCAGGTATAGGAAACACTGCTATACAAGGCATTTCCTGCATTCAAAAACACTTTCACATTTTATTTATTGTGCTATCTTACGCGGGCAGTTTTAACAACCACTCTAGAGGAGCGATATCGAATGGCTGTGAGAAAGAAAGCAAAGAAGAGAGCTACCAAGAAGGCGCCTGCGAAGCGGGTACCAACCGTCAAGACGGCAATGACCAAGTCTGCCATGATGGGTGTCATTGCCGACGATACCGGCCTGACCAAGAAAGAGGTTTCAACGGTATTTGATTCTCTTGCAACTGTTATTAACGGCCACATCAAGAAAGGCGGTGCTGGCACCTGCACCATCCCGGGACTGATGAAGATCAAGACCGTGCGCAAGCCCGCAACCCGTGCCCGCAAGGGTATCAACCCGTTCACCGGTGAAGAGATGATGTTCAAGGCCAAGCCGGCCCGTAACGTGGTAAAGGTTCTGGCCCTCAAGAATCTGAAAGAGATGGCCTGATTCCTGAACGCAAACGGGGCCACAGCGGTGGCCCCGTTTATACCTGCCTCACACGCGCCGCCTGACGTTACCCGTCTTCAGCCGGCCCTTCCCCGACCACCTGCAGCTTCACCCGGATAAAATCACGGTGCGGCACGTGCAACAGGTCCGCAATCCTTCTCACCAGGTGCTCTTCGTGCGCATCGATCACCCCGTCGGCGCAGGTAACCTTCCAGAGCATTCGCATTACCTGCTTCTTGTCTGACGCACTGCATTCGTCATTGATCAGCCGGGTCAGGGGATACAGCGAGGTGGCGTGTTCGGCCTCGTGCTCGGCCGCCTTGATAATCTCATGCGTTATGTCGGGCGCCAGGGAAAAATGCTCCTCAATGACCCGCCTGACAACCCGGCGCTCCGCCTCGCTCACCCCGGAATCCGCACGCGCCACTTCCATCAGCAGGGTGGCTGCCGCGAACTGCAAGGCATACTCGTCATTTCCCTCGACAGCCTGGCCTGCAGCACCCAGATGCTTATCAAGAAATGCCTGAATGGTACCCAGCATTATTATTTCATCCTGTTTGAAAACGCGTCGGGCCTGATGGTCGAATAAATTCGGCCCTGCAACACTATCTGAATTCATCGGTAGGGTCGAATTCATTCGACCATCGGTATTGCGGCTAGTTGATCGTCCTGTCAGTCCGGTAGACACCTTCCCGGAAGTCCTCGAAAAATTCATTCACCAGCGGGTGGTTCACCGGTTCATTGGAATCATCCTGCACCATGTTTCTTTCTGCCACGTAGGTTTCCTTGCTACCGTCATGAACCAGCACGTGATACCAGGGCTCGTTTCTCGGGGGCCGGCTGCTGGCGACATTCTCGTACCACTCATCAGTACCCTGGAATTCCGGATCGACATCGACGATTACACCGCGGTAATCAAACAGCCTGTGCTGGATGCATTGACCGATCGAAAATTTCGCCTGTTTCATCAGCCTGTTCCTGCAAGTCAGGTGCGTCCGGGCCCGATTGCCGGAGTACCTGTACAGTTTTGACCGGTATGGATCTATCCAGTTCGCTGATACTGCATGGATTGATTTTATCGTCCAGTCAACCGGTTTCCCATGGATACACAGCATATTACCAGACACAAGGTCATCACCATGCAGTATTCCCTGACCAACAGTCAGGGGTACGGTCACCGCGGGCCGTGCGGACATTGACCAGGGAGCCGCTGATGAATCCGTCATCGGCGAATACCGGAATGACGGAAACGGACTCACTGCCGGTAGATAAACTGTTTCCCCCGGAACGATAGCTGCAAACCTTCCGGTGTAATCTTCTCCAGCTGCGCCCCACTCGCCAGGCGGTCGCCTTCACGATATTTCTTCAGGTCCACCAGGATAAAACGCCGCTGCGGGTCCGTATCATAAACATGCACATCAATCCGCGGTACTGTAAACCCGCTGCGAAATTCGAGTGACAGCTCATCCCAGTATGGCAATCCACTGGCCGGCTTTGCCGGGGGTGGCGTGGCTGCCTGCGCGGCGGGCGCCGGAGATTCAGGCACCGGCGCCGCATCCAGGGGCTGCTCCGCCCTGGTAACGGTTCCACCCGTCTTCGGGGTCACCAGTGGAGTCACCCTGGCTGCCGGCGGTACATAGGGCCGTGCCGGGGATCTTGGGGCAGGTGGCCTGGTGGTCACCGCAGGCCGGGGAGGAATCGCGGGCCGAACGGGGACCGTGGGCCGGGCCGGTATCGCGGTCGTGACAATCGGCGGCGCTGTCTCTACTGCCGGTGCCGGCGCAACGGCTGCGTGTTCGGGCCCGCCACCGGCATCCTCCTTATACAGTACGTAAGCGGCCACCAGTATGCCGATAACAACCAGCAAGGCCGCCAGAATCCAGATCCAGCGGGAATTGCCACGGGCCGGCCGGACTTGCTCATGCACGGAGTCGAGATCCGGGACCTTGCCGACCACGCGTTCCTGGTCGGCCTTCTTCAATGCTTCGAGTATATAGGACATACCCTGCCTGCTCAGGATGGCCCGGTGACCAGTCGCGGGATTCCGGGCACTGCCGCACGCGTATTCAGCTGGATAATCGTATGACGCCCGACGATGCCGTCCGTTACCAGTCCATTGTCGCGCTGAAATGCCAGTACCTGTTGAAACAGCGGGTAATCAAAATCCAGCGGATCTGCGGACGGCAGATCGACGCCCTGCGCAAGTTCGATCTGGCGGCGCAACCAGCCGACGTCCGGGCCCTTGCCGCCAAGTTCCATGTACAAGGTCCCGCCCGGCGGCGCCTGCAACATCAGCACAAAACCGCCGTCCCAGAATCCGGTGATCTCCGCGACCGGGACGCGGTGCACATCAGCGCCGATGCGCAGCAGGGCCATGTCCTGCTCCAGTTGCTCAAGCACTACCGGAGCACGCTGACCGTCCGCGTTGACCAGTTTCAGTATCACCGGGCGATCCACATATTTCAGCGACGTCCAGTCGCCCGCCCCGATCAGGCAGCGCAATCCCTGTTGAACGGCAAAATTACAAAAGTCCGGTTTGACTTCAGGCGGCAACACCATCGACCAGCGTGCGAACAGATCGGTCCAGGAGCGCCGGTACCAGGAACTGTCCGCGTCCTGCAACCGCTCTGCCAGCGAGGTCTCGACCACCATGGCCGGTTCCGGCACCACTTCGGGTTCCGGGATCACTTCAGGTTCGGCCAGCACTTCGGGTTCCGGCGGCACCGCAGGTTCCGGCAGCACGGCTGCTACTGCGGCAACCGGTGGCTCCGGCTCGGGTATTTCCTGTATCTCCGGTTCCTGCTGCACAACCGGCTCCGGCACCGGATCGACCGGTATATCCACGGCAGCGGCCGGTGCAGGCCGTTCACCAAACAGTGCTGCCTGTATTTCCGGATGCTGCCAGGGCTGGTAATAGACAGCGGCGGCCGCCAGCCCGGCAATGGCCAGGCCCCAGGCCAGCCGCGGGGACCTGCGGCTGCGCGTGGCCTCCTCACCCTGTCGTTCAAGTACTTCCCTGGACGCCCGCCTGACAATATCAGGGTCGATATGTGACTTGCCTTCCACGTACGCCCCCAGCATGGCACGGTCGCATAGCACGTTGATGAGGCGTGGAATACCGCCGGACAAGCGCTGGATCAGGTCGATGGCTCCCTTGTTGAAAATAGCGTGTGAGGTGCCACAGACCTGCAGGCGGTGCTGTATATAGGCGCCAGCATCATCCCGGTCAATCGGCTCCAGGTGATAGCGTGCCGTGACCCGCTGCGCCAGCTGGCGCATGTGGTCCTGTGCCAGCAGGGTGCGCAGCTCGGGCTGCCCGATCAGAATGATCTGCAGCAGTTTTTGCGTGGCGGTTTCCAGGTTGGTCAGCAGGCGGACCTGCTCAAGCACTTCCGCACTCAGGTTCTGTGCCTCATCAATAATCAGCACCGTGCGGCGGCCCTGTGCATAGGTATCCAGCAAGTGCCGGTTGAGCACGTCGGTCAGTGTCTTGATGCTGGCTGTATCCGCCGGGTAATCAACACCCAGCTCGTCACACATGGTCGCGATGAGCTCCCCGGCCGTCACCATCGGGTTGAACACCACCGCGATGTCCACGTTGGCAGGGACCTGTTCCATCAGGCAGCGACAGATGGTGGTCTTGCCGGTACCGACTTCGCCCGTCAGCTGGACAAAGCCGCCGCCCTCGCCCAGGCCATACAGCAGGTGCGCCAGCGCCTCGCGGTGGCAGGCGCTCATGTAGAGAAACCGTGGGTCCGGTGTTATCGAGAACGGCCGCTCGGAAAGATTGAAATGGTTCAGGTACATAGTGTCATCGCATGCCGGATCCCGTAATCACCGGCGGGGTAGCCTTTGTATCACTTGAGACCCTATACTTCAAAGCCTTGTCAGGCAGTTCACCAAATAATCGTTGTTCATACCACCATCCCAGTCGAAATCCCCCGAATCAGGCTGTTTCTGCTGCTGGTGGTGCAGCTGCCACTGCCCGGCCCGGCCCGGCCGCGGATCTGGAGCGACTTCGCCCCGCTCTCCGCCCAGCAGACCATACCCGGTGCCGATCACTACCATGATGATTACGAGGATGCACTGACCACCGTGGTTATCGACTGGCTGGATACGCCGGCTCGCTGAAAAGCGTGCAATACCCTTACCGTAATGCCCTCCAGCTGCTATATATGTAGGAACGCATTTCCCCGTGCCCTCGCCGGGACGCATTCCCCCGCGGGGCGCGGGTCCTGCCCGACAAGGCATCAGGCACAGGGTTCTATCCATGAAGAATTCACTTGCAGAACCCCAGCAACCGGCAAAAGCAAAACCGCAAAAGAGCCTGAGCATGCATGACGGCACTGCCGTGTGGTGCGATTGCTGCTCGTGCGAGATGGAGCCCTACTGGGCCGCGGTCGCGGAAGAAATGGGAATTGACGTCTATAACGACTACGAGGACGGCGAATAACCAAAGTCCGGCCGCATGGTTTCCGTTACCAGCGCATCAATCTGCGCCAGCTGCGTGTCGTCAAAGTAGTCGCGGTAGCCACCCACCTTGGCGCGCCGGACCTTGTAGGTATTCGGATCGCCCTTCTTGCCCGGCACCAGACGTGCGCCACTGGCGCGGAACGCGTTCTTTTCCTCGAGCTTCTTCATGTTTTCGTAGGCGGCAAATTCCACGGCATCATGGATCTCGGCAGTGGTTCCGGGGGTATCCATAAAACCGAACAGCCGCTCCAGCGCCGTTACCGGGTCGCGGCGCATATCCTCGTAGCGCAGCACCAGACTGGCCTCGACTTTTGGCAGTTCCTGTGCCCAGATGTTGAAGAAGCGGATTATGCACGGCAGGCCGGCATCCTCGTTCATGATGAAGTCGAACAGGGGAATGTCGCTGTTATGTGGCGGGTACCAGTTGAGCTCCTTCTTGCGGCGTTTCATCCGGTACTTCCACTGGAAGAACTGGGAGACTGCCACGTCGCGCGGATCGCGGACCAGCATAATGACCTTTTTACCGTAGAACTCGGCCTTGTCATCCCAGTTGCCGGTGTAGTTGCGGAGATAATTACTGTGAGTAAAAAACACGCGCGGTACCGCGGGATTGATGCGATGATAGTTGTCAAAACCCAGCATGTATTTTTCCGGAATGCCTAATTTCTGCTGGTAGTAGCGCGACATCATCACCCGCAGCCAGGTTCGTCCGCTCTTGCCCCACGACATCAGTACGTAGTCCGTTTGCTGCAGCTTGCGGTTTTCCTCGCGGCCGCGCAGCCAGCGGTCGACCCTGATGCGCCGCTGTCTCGGCAGAACGAGACACGGCAGCAGGATCAACTCCCGCGTAATGGCAGGCCAGACATCGTGCATATGGTGGTTACGGTTTTCCTGGTCAATTTGCCCGACAGGGCGGCGTAGTGTAAACCAAACACCGGGGGTTTTTCCCGATAGCCGGGCCCGCGAACCAGCGGGTTCGGAGTGTAATTGACCAGCGGGTAAGCTGCTGATTCCTGGATGCCCGGCGCATCTGCTACACTCGGCCTGGAAAGCACAGTTAATTCAGATACCTGAATTCAACCCCAGGTATGATCCAGCCATGACATACGTCGATCTAACCGCCATCGAAGCCACCCCTCTGACAGCGGATCCGTATGATTATATGGTGGTGCCGGACTGTATCAGCGCAACCGGACTGGTAGCGGCCAACCGTGATTACCCTGATATCGACACCCCGGGGAACAAGGATCTGGAAGAACTGCAGTACGGCCCGGGCTTCCAGGGCCTGATCGATGAACTCGAGAGCCCCGAATTACGGCAGGCCATCAGCGACAAGTTCAACGTCGACCTCGATGATGCCTGGACCACAATCACGGTACGCAAATTCTGTGAGCCCAGCGATGGCAACATCCATACCGACCACTGGAGCAAGGTGATCACGGTGCTGGTCTACTTCAATACCGACTGGGACAACAATACCGGGCAATTACGCCTGCTGCGCTCACCCGATGATATCGAGGACTACGCGGCCGAGGTCCCGCCGGCCGGCGGGACCCTGCTGGCCTTCCGGCGCACCGACATCTCGTGGCATGGCCACAAGCGCTTCGTCGGCGAACGCCGCATGTTGCAGCTGAATTTCGTGAAAACCGGGCGCACCGCCCGTTATACCCAGCAATTTGCCCGGTTCTCGACGCGCATGATGAAACGCGTCGCCAGACTCGTTCAATAAGATACCGGGGCCGTGACGCCCCGCCATCCGAAACCCAGGACACAGACCATGCTCCAGGTAGTACACGCCGGCAGACAGCTGTTTCGCTCGATATGGAAAAAGCTCTCGCGCCGATTGTTGCGCGCGGCTCTGCTGTTCGCGTCCGAAGACCGTAAAACGGCGGCGGAACGCTGGCTTCGGGGGCGTGAACAGAACCGGAAACTGCAGCAGTCAGATATCGTCATCGTTTCCTTCGGCAAGAGCGGGCGCACCTGGCTGCGGGTCATGCTGTCGCGCCTCTACCAGGTCAAGCATGGCCTGTCGCAACGCTACCTGATGGGGTTCGACAATTTTCACTACATGAACCGCGCCATCCCGAAGGTATTTTATACCCACGACAACTACATCAAGGACTACACCGGCAACGCGGACTCCAAGGTAGATTTCTATGACCGCAAGGTGGTACTGCTGGCGCGCGACCCGCGCGATGTCGCGGTGTCCCAGTACTTCCAGTGGCAGTACCGCATGAAGCCCAACAAGAAAATTCTCAACAAGTACCCCGGTGAAGGTAAAGAGGTTCCGATCTACGACTTCGTCATGGACAAGGATGCCGGACTGCCCAAGGTGATCGAATTCATGAACCTGTGGACTCGTGAAAGCCCGCGCCTGAAAGGCTTTTTCCTGCTGCGTTACGAGGACCTGCGCACAGCGCCGGAAGCCACGCTGGAAAGGCTGCTGGAATTCATGGGGACGCCGGGAACACCGGAGGAAATCCACGATGCGGTTGAGTTCTCGTCCTATGAGAACATGAAAATAATGGAGCAGAAAAAGACCTTCTGGCTCAGCGGTGGACGCATGGTGCCGAAGGACCGCGACAATCCGAATACCTACAAGGTCCGGCGCGCCAAAGTCGGTGGCTACCGCGACTACTTCGACGAGGCACAGGTCGCGCAAATCGAGACGCTGGTCAATGACACCCTGTCACCAGAGTTTGGTTACAACACATAAACGGGGTCAGGTAAGGTGCAATAGCGAAGCGTATTGCACCGCAGATATTGACCATACGGCGCAATGCATTTCATTTATTGCGCCCTACTCAACTACCCGAGAAAGAGGAAAATCTGCTCTGACCCGTCCTTTTAAAGGACTTCATCATGTCATATTCAAAATTCGATCCAGGAATTGCAGCAACACTCGTAATCACGCTGCTCCTGTACGCGTGTGATGGCGGATCTTCTGGCGGAGGAAAGAATCGCCCAGCGCAACCTCCTCCCGGCAACCCGACCATCGCCCTCGCGTCTGTATTCCCGGGCGTATCATTCATTGGCCTGCTTGGGTTATTGCAGGCACCGGGAGATTCCAGCCGCTGGTTCGCCGTCGAGCAACGTGGAATGGTGTGGGTATTCGATAATGACCCGAACGTTGCGACAGCCACACTCTTTATAGACATCACTGCACGTGTGGATTCCGGGTCGAACGAGGCAGGCCTGCTGGGAATGGCCTTTCATCCCGACTGGGGAACAAACGGCAACTTTGAAGTATTCCTCTCGTATACACGCACCGGCGCACCACTTGAATCGTATGTCTCGCGTTTCTACAGCCTGGATAATGGCGCCACGCTCGATAACAGTGTGGAAGATGTGATCATGACTGTGCTGCAGCCATCCGGTAATCACAACGGTGGCAATATCGAATTTGGTCCCGACGGCTATTTGTATGGTGGCTGGGGAGACGGTGGCGGGGCTGGCGACCCGCAGGACAATGCTCAAAACACATGGAACCTTCTCGGTTCGTTTACCCGTGTGGATGTTGACGGTGGCACACCGTATGCCATTCCGGCCAATAACCCGTTTGCAGCAAATGGAGTCTGCACGCAAGGTGTCGGCGGCGCGCCCTGCCCCGAGATTCTTGCCTGGGGATTACGCAATCCGTGGCGCTGGAGTTTTGACAACTCGACGGGTGATCTTTGGGCCGGTGATGTGGGCCAGGGAGCAATCGAAGAGGTTGATGTAATCGAACCTGGCAATAACTACGGCTGGCGCTGTCGTGAAGGATCAACCGTATTCGATAACTCTGGTAACTGCCCGGCGGGGCTGATCGACCCGATAACGGAATACGATCATGGTGTTGGCCGGTCAATTACTGGCGGTTACGTTTATCGGGGTTCGGCTATTCCGGATCTGCGCGGTTTCTACGTTTTCGGCGATTTCATCTCGGGCAGAATCTGGTCACTGCCGGCAACCAGCGGCACCGGAAGTGCGGCAGATGAGTTACTGGACACAAGCTTGTTAATATCCTCATTTGCGGTAGACAATGACAATGAACTCTACGTACTCGATTTCGCGGCCGGCAATATTTACAAGATCATTGGCGCGCCATAAAATGTGTTCTGACACCGATGTTCAGGCCGCCTGCTTCGAGATGCGCCCGATGACCTCGAATGCATCGTGGCGCACGTGGTTCTTCGCCATTTCATCACGCACCAGGTCCTCGCCAAACACGCCCTTCTCAAGACACTCGGCGACCAGCTGGAAAAAGAACCGTTCCTGGTTCGGGTCCGGGTTCTGTTTGTACTTGCCGGTGAATTTATAGTCCCCGAACAGCGCGCGGCGGGCGCGGCGAATCCAGTGACGCGGCGGAAACAGACGGAAGGTATCGGCCGGACGGTAATCTACCGGCAAGCCGGTTTTCCACGGCTGGGTCTTGCGCTTTGTGGTATGCAGCATCTTCGTCTGCGACGTCAGGTGGTCGAAGTCATTCCATTCGGGCTCGAAGAAGCCGATGCTGCCGGGATCCTCGTACTTGAGACAGACCCATTTCATGTAGTCACGCTGGAACTCGAACATCGCGTCAAACTGCTCCTCGACCTTCCAGTGTGTGAGTTTTGCATTTTCAAGCAGCATCACGCTGGTGGCCAGGCAACCGCGCTTGCCCTTGTTGCCGGACTTGGGGCGGCACATGATGGCCTTGCCCTGCATGTCACGTGACAGCAGGTCCCAGATATCGGCAATGGCAAACACGTCCGGATCGATGACCACGGAACGGCCTTTGTAGTCCATCAATTGGGGTGGCAAGAACCGCGTCGGCGTGAAGGATTGCAGGTCATCGCGCACCCATTCACGCTTGTCACCGTCGCGAAGATAATAATCACCCTCGCGCGCCTTCAGGAACGGAAAGTCATCATAGGGCATGATGCGGATATCAAAACGGTCGTTGTGCTGCGAGTTACGCCGCAAGGCATATTCGGCCACCAGCGCACCCAGCCACTGCTTGTCATTGGCCTGGATAAATACACAATGGTCCATAGGAAACCCCTGGTAACCCCTGGTAAGCAGTGGCCCGGGCTGTCGTCGGGCCGGCAATTTCGATGAGGGAAAAATTATATCATGACAAACGCCGCCGCTTTTATTGATCCGGCGCACACGTCACCGCCAGGTTTTGGGATTTGACCCGGGATGCCGCACAATAGGCGCATGCTCGGATATTTCCAACGACCCGGCCGGCTGACACCCTGACCATGGCCAGACTGTTCCTCGGCAGTTCCCTGAAGAAGCTCACAGACCGTGCTCCGGCGGTGCGCCAGCTGCTGTGGGCCATTGAGGCCCTGCTGATCGCCATCCCGCTGGGCCTCGCCTGGCTGCTGCCACCGGGCATGGCCTCCAGTGCCGGCGCACGGCTGTTCCGCCTGATCGGCCCGCACCTCGACAAGACCCGTAAATTCCGGCGCAACCTGACGCTCGCCTTCCCGCAACGGTCAGCCGCTGAAATCGAGGCCCTGATCCGGGACAACTGGGGCAATGTCGGGGCAACGCTGGCGGAGTTTCCCCACCTCCCCGCGATCGCCCATGGCACGGCTCGAGATCGTCAATCACTGCAGCAGCGAGGTGTTCCGCAAGGATGGAAAATCCGCCATCTTCGTCGCTGCCCACCTGTCCAACTGGGAGGTCCCGGCCGTCGTCGTGGTGCAGCTTGGCATCCCCGTCAGTGGCATCTACACCCCGCTGCAAAACCCGTGGCTGAACCGGATGTTGCTCAAGGCGCGTGCTGCCATCGGTTGCGGACTGATACCGCGCGAGGGTGGCCTCCGGATCCTGATACAGGAACTCGGCAAGGGCCGCTCGATTGGCCTGCTGGTGGATCAGCGCGTCGATGCCGGGGAACCGGTGCCGTTTTTCGGGCACGACATGCTGACCTCGACCACCCCGGCAACGCTGGCGCTGCGCTATGACTATGACCTGATCCCGATACGGGTGGAACGCACCGCCCCGGCGCGTTTCCGGGTCACCCTCTACCCACCGGTCACGGTGCCGGAGAGGGCCACGGACAAACACCAGCGGTCCGTACAAATGACATATGAAATCAACAAGTTATTTGAAGAATGGATCAGGGCGCAGCCACATGAATGGTTGTGCACCAAGCGCCGCTGGGCCAAAGACGCCACCCCCGGCTGATTCTCCGCGGCACTGTCCGTCGCAGCTCTTTATAATGCAGCGCTCTTCTTGCCGAACGCGATACCGCTACCATGCAGGCCACTCTGAAAAACCGGATTCCGAATTCGACGGATAAACCGCTGCCACGCTGTATCGCCGAGATCGAGGGCATCGGCTACCAGGACAGCGACCTGCCGGAGGCGCCGGTGGATTTCCCGGCCGGCTATTTTATTGTGGGCGCACCACGCTGCGGCACTACGGCCGTCAGCAAGGCGCTGTCACGCAATCCGCGCATCAGCTTTTCCAAACCCAAGGAGCCGCACTTCTTTCTCGAGCCCCGGCCCGGCTTGAGTCCGGATGAACTGCACCGGCAATACCTGTCACGCTACCACCGGGAACTCAACCCGGAGCACCAGGCATACGGTGACGGCTCGGTTTCCTACCTCTACGAGCCGGAGGCCATTCGGCGGGTGTTGCAATTCGACCCGCGCGCGCAATTTATCGTGCTGGTGCGGAACCCGGTAGAGATGATGCGCTCGTATCACAGCCGCATGCTGTTTCAGCTGGACGAGGATGAAGTGGACTTTGCCCGCGCCTGGGAGCTGCAGGAAAGCCGCGCCGCCGGTCACAACCTGCCGCGGCGCTGCCGCGAGCCGATGCTGCTGCAGTACGCGTTCCTCGGCCAGCTCGGCATGCACCTCGAGCGCCTGTTCGAGGTGGCCGGCCGCGAACGCTGCCACGTCATCGTCCACGACGACTTCCGCGATGACCCGCGCGCGGTCTACCTGCGTGCACTGGAATTCATGGGAGTGGATGACGACGGCCAGGTCAAGTTCAAGCGTACCCGCGCCACCAGCAGCTTCAAATCGCCCTGGCTGCAGCAGTTCGTGATGAACCCGCCACCATGGACATTCCGGCTGATCGCAATCAGTAATTCCCGCATGTTGAAGCGGCTCAAGGGGGTGCGCAAGCGCATCAAGACCTGGAATTCCAGTGATGCCAAACCACGCCAGATATTCACCGATGAGGTGCGCGCCATGTTGCGGGATTATTTTGCGGACGATGTCGAGAAGCTGTCCGGATTACTGGCACGTGACCTGGGCGATTGGAAATGAGGTTATGACTCAATCCAGTAATGAGTCACAATTTATGGTAATACGCACATCGAGAGCCGATGATGCCGGTACGTGACAGTGTAAAAAAAATAGCCATCCTGGTGCCCACGGCACTGTTGCCGCGGCCGTGGCGGGTTGCCGCGCGCCGGAAGCTGCTGTCGAACCTCGAGCTGGCCATCGCCAACCGTGCCGGCCTGCTGATCATCGGTCACCCCAAGAGTGGCAATACCTGGCTCAAGGTGATGCTGGCACGGCTCTACCAGGTACGCCACGGGCTGGAGGCCTCCGCCCTGATCGGATCCGATGAACTCGCGCTGCGCAACCCGGCAATCCCCAGGCTCGCTGCCACCAACGCCTGGTACAGCTATGAGGGTAGTGTCGGCAAGGTACTGGCATCGGGTGCAGCCGATGCTCCGTTGCGCCACAAGCCGGTCTTGCTGCTGGCACGCAATCCCATCGACATTGCCGTGTCGTGGTTTTTCCAGTTCACCAAACGCCAGTCGGCTCACAAACAGGAGTTGATCAACGACTTCATCGATCACCCGATCGACCGCCACACGGTCACCCTGTGGGACTTCGTGCGTTACAGTGATATCGGGCTGCCGTTTCTGATCAACTACCTGAACACCTGGGAGCACAACCTCCGGCAGCTCGATCACTCCCTGCTGTTACGTTATGAAGACCTGCGCGCGGATCCGGCGGCAACCCTGAAGCAGGTGACCCGCCTGATGGGCGAGGACTTCAGCGCTGCGGAAATTACCGAAGCCGTCGAGTTCGGCTCCTTTGACAACCTGCGCAAGCTGGAGACCAGCGGTTTCTTCCGGCGTGGCGGCATGCGCCTGCACAACGCGAAGGACCCGAACACCTTCAAGACCCGACGCGGCAAGGTCGGCGGCTACCCGGACTATTTCGAACCGGATCAGGTCAGGGAACTCGAGGATCTGATGATGCAACACCTGACACCGACCTTCGGCTATCAGCCATCAGATGATCGCGGGCAGGACGTCCAGCCGTCCCCATGAACACCGCTGACAACCAGTCTGCCCCCCGGACGTGGGTGGTGCTGGGTGACAAGCAGGGTGACAACGCCCAGGTCGAGGCGATCGTGCAGGCCCTGCCATGGCCCTGTGAACAGCGCCATATCCAGGTACTCGACAAGTTCGTTTTCGGCAAACCGAAAGTCGGCCCCACGCTGTATCACATCGACCGGGAACGCTCGGACCCGCTTGAACCCCCGTGGCCTGACCTCATCCTAACCATCGGGCGGCGCCCGGCCAACGTGGCGCTGTGGATCCGTGAACAGTCCGGCGGGCACACCAGAATTATCATTGTCGGCAAACCGTCCAGCATGCCGGACGACTACGACCTGGTGATCTACAGTGCCGAGAACCAGTTTCCGCCACGCGCCAACCTGCAGGGCATTTCCCTGCCGCTGATGCGTATCGATGCGACCGCAGTGGAAGCGGCCGCACGCGAGTGGGCATCACGCCTTGCGGACCTGCCCCGGCCCCTGACCGCCTTCCTGGTCGGTGGACCGACCGGCCCGTTCATCTTTAACGACGCGGCCATCCGCCGCCTGCGGCAGACCATTGACCGGATCCTCGATGAAACCGGCGGCAGTATCTACATCACCACCAGCCGGCGCACGCCACCGGCAGTCGTTGACGCCTTGCAAAACCGCTTGCCTGACGGTGCACGGCTGTTTGCCTGGCGCGCGGATGCGCGCGATAACCCGTATCGCGGCCTGCTCGGACTCGCCGACGGTTTCGTCGTCACCGGCGACAGTATTTCCATGATGGTGGAAGTGATCCGCCTGCGGAAACCGCTGGCGATCTTCCCGTTACCGGTTGGCAAGGTGGGCGCCGTTGACCAGCTGCGCCGCAGCTTCACGCGCCGGCTGTTCGCGCCGGCCAGCGGTGCAACACTGGACCGGCTGCGTACCGGCCTGTGCAAGCTGCTGTATGCCATGCGCATCGTGACCCATACACGGGATTTTACCGCCTTCAACGAAAGCCTGGTGCGGGGCGGGCTGGCCGGTTACGCGAGTGACCCGTTGCAACCGCCGAGCGGGGAGGTACCGGATGACCTGGCACTGGCCGTGCAGCGGATCATTGCCGTGGTGGACGGCAAACCGCAGGTTGGTGCCGAGCGTAGCCCGGATGAAGGCCGCAAGGCCGTAAGCCGGGAAACATGATTCGGAAAGTCCCGGATTCCGCTGCGCTTCATCCGGGCTACAGCACTATGAGGTATACAGAGGTATTCCGGAAATCAGTAGTCCCGCGCCGCACTCTGCTGTTCGGCGACGGGTGAATGCAATACCAGGTCCATCCCCCTCCAGTCACCGGTGTCGATATAGTCGCGCGTACCGCGGATGTCCTCCAGCACGATACGCCGGCATTTACCCGAGATAAACAGGATGGCCCGGACCTGGATTAACTGGCCGGAGACATTGCTGTACCAATAGCCCGGCATAGGCTGTTGTTGCATAAACATACTACCTCCTCCGCCGGGACCGGTTCCCGCGGCGTGCTGTTATTGTTATGACGTCTGCTCTGACCTGTCGATCGATGCGCCCTCATATAGTGTTATAACCGAAAAACCGGTAGTAAATCAATGGTACCAGGGGACAGGTAGTCGTCCGGCCGGTTACCGGCGGAATTTATCCGCCCTACAACAACATTTTTTGTAAGGCCAAATTTATTCGGCCAGACAGACTTGATCTCACCCGCATTTGGACTCTCCGCAATTCAGACAGGTCAGGCAGCCGTCCATCACAATGGCCGCCTTGGTCTGGCATTTACCGCACAGCCGGGCCCCTTCAGGGAAATCACTGGCAGCTTCGGTGTCCGCCGTATTCACGGCCGATTCATACTGGGCGCGCTTTTCCGCCACCAGTTTTTTCTGGTGTTCGTCGAGCCCGTCATCTTTCAGCAGGCCGATCATGCGCATGTGGCATTCAATGGCGTCACCGATTTCCGCCACCAGTGACGGCATATACTTGCCGCCCTTCTTGAAATAACCGCCGCGTGGGTCGAACACCGAACGCAGTTCCTCGACCAGGAAAGTGACATCCCCGCCCTTCCGGAACACGGCCGAGATAATCCGGGTCAATGCCACGATCCACTGGAAGTGGTCCATATTCTTGGAGTTGATAAAGATCTCGAAGGGACGGCGCAGTTCGTTCTCGGTACCGGCATTGAGAATAATGTCGTTGATGGTGACATACAGGGCATGCTCGGAGAGTGGTGTCTTTACCTTGTAGGTCGAGCCGATCAGCATCTCCGGGCGCTTCAGCTTTTCATGCAGCTGCACCACGTTGTCCTGTGCAGCCGGTGTGGCCTGTACCTCGTTGGCGGCGGCTGCCTGCGTGTCTTCCTGCGGTTCGTCCCGACGGACGCTGTAGTCCACGATTTTCTTTTCAATCTTGAAAGTCATGTTGAACTCCTGCAAATACCTTTATCAGAAAACTGTCATTGCGAGCGCAGCGAAGCAACGTAGCCCGGATGAAGCGCAGCGCAATCCGGGAAGATCGCATCTTGTCTGAAACAAGTTCCCCGGATTCCGGTCCTGCGGACCTTCATCCGGGCTACGTGTTTTCTTCATCTCAGAATTTTCCGTAATAGCCTTCTTTGAGGGCATCATAAAGATTGGCGGCGGTATGCGTCTCGCCGTCATACTCCACCTCCTCGTTACCCTGCAGACTGACAACCGAACCGTCATCCAGCGTGAACTCGTAGGTCGTGTTCTCCAGGTCTTTCTCTTTCACCAGCACGCCCTGGAAGGCCTCCGGGTTGAAGCGGAACGTGGTGCAACCCTTGAGACCCTGCTCGTAGGCGTACATGTAAATGTCCTTGAAGTCCTCGAAGGGATAGTCCGTCGGCACGTTGGCCGTCTTCGAAATCGAGGAGTCTACCCATTCCTGGGCAGCCGCCTGGATATCAACATGCTGCTTCGGCGTGACGTTATCAGCCGCGATAAAATAGTCCGGCAGTGCATCATCCTCGCCTTCCATGCTGGTACTCGCCTGCGGGTTGATCAGTTCCCGGTAGGCCAGCAGTTCAAACGAATAGACCTCCACCTTTTCCTTGGTCTTCCTGCCCTCGCGAATCACGTTGCGGAAGTAGTGATGTGCAAAACTCGGCTCGATGCCGTTGCTCGCATTGTTGGCCAGCGACAGCGAAATGGTCCCGGTCGGTGCAATCGAGCTGTGATGAGTGAAGCGCGCCCCGGTTGCCGCCAGCTCGCTGACGAGATCGGGCGCCACCTCCGCAACCTGTTGCATGTAATGGCTGTACTTCGCATGCAGTACCTTGCCCTTGATGCTGTCGCCCGGCAGGTAGCCGTCACGGCGCATTTCGGGCCGCTTGCGCAGCATCTCCTCGGTGACCTCGAAGTCCTCCTCCATGACCGGAGCCGATCCTTTCTCGCGGGCGAGGTCCAGTGCCACCTGCCAGCCGGTCAGGGCCAGCTCGCGGCTGACACGCTCGGTAAATTTCACCGAGGCTTCTTCGCCGTATTTCATGCGCAACATGGTGACCGTGGAACCCAGTCCCAGGAAACCCATCCCGTGACGGCGCTTGCGGGTAATCTCGTCGCGCTGTCCTTCCAGCGGCAGCCCGTTGATCTCGACCACGTTGTCGAGCATGCGGGTAAAGATGGCAACCACCTTGCGAAATTCCTCCCAGTCAAATTCGGTCTGGTCGGTAAATGCGTTGCGTACGAACTTGGTCAGGTTGACCGAACCCAGCAGGCAGGAGCCGTAGGGCGGCAGCGGCTGTTCTCCGCAGGGGTTGGTCGCACGGACATTCTCGCAAAACCAGTTATTGTTCATCTCGTTGACCTTGTCGATGAGGATGAACCCCGGTTCGGCAAAATCATAGGTCGAACTCATAATCACGTCCCAGAGACGCCGCGCCGGGATGGTCTTGTAGATGCGGCAGGCAACCAGGCCGGCATTGTTGGTGATGTAGTCGCCCTTGCTTGGCCATTCACGCCAGATCACCTTGCTTGAATCATTCAGGTCAGTCCCGTCGTCGAGTTCCTTGCGATTGATGGGAAACGCCAGCTGCCAGCCGGTATCCTGCTTGACCGCATTGATGAATTCCGTGGTGATCAACAGCGACAGGTTGAACTGGCGCAGGCGGCCGTCTTCACGCTTGGCGCGGATGAAATCCACCACGTCCGGATGGCCGACATCAAACGTCGCCATCTGGGCACCACGCCGCCCGCCGGCCGAGGACACCGTGAAACACATCTTGTCGTAGATATCCATGAAGGACAGCGGACCGGAAGTATAGGCGCCGGCGCCGGAGACATACGCGCCTTTCGGGCGCAGCGTGGAAAATTCATAACCGATGCCGCACCCGGCCTTCAGCGTCAGCCCGGCTTCGTGCACCTTTTCGAGGATATCATTCATGGAATCATGCACGATGCCGGACACCGTGCAGTTGATGGTCGACGTGGCCGGTTTGTGTTCCTGCGCACCGGCATTGGAAGTAATGCGCCCGGCCGGGATGGCACCGTGCCGCAATGCCCACAGGAATTCCTGGTACCAGGTATCGCGCAGGGTATCGGTTTCCTCGACGTCGGCCAGTGCCCGCGCCACCCGCTGGTAGGTGCCATCAATAGACGGGTCGATCGGGGTCCCGTCCCTGGCCTTCAGGCAGTACTTCTTTTCCCAGATATCGAGTGAGGCCGGCTGCAGGCTGATGTCAGCCGCGCTCGCGGGTACGGTTTCAAGGTGTACAGTGGTTGTCATGCGTCTCGCTCCCCTCCTCGATCATGCAAGTTATTGTTTATATAGTGTTTTGTCAGGTATTTGCGGGGTCTGGCGGTATTCCCGTGACCGACCTGACAAAAAACACAAGATATTGGGTGCAGAACTTGAAGACTATGACCGCCTTCGGGGGCTGTCAAGTTTCATTGATATGGGTATAAATATCCTTTCTCATCAAAAGGATAACAATAGAAAACATTTGTCAATACGGTTATTTGGACGACTTCACCCTATAACAGTTCAACCCTATATATTGTGTTTCTAATATAGCCCGTCGGGCGATGGCCCGTGCGTGTGATGCGCACCGTGCTGTCGATGATCCTCCGGCAGTGTGGCCAGGGTATAGACACCGAACAGCAGCACCGTAATGCCGGCGAGGGCGCGAACTATACGACCCTGCAGCCGGCGTGCCAATGTACTGAACGCCACGCCCATGGCGAGCATCAGCGGCAGGGTCCCCAGCCCGAAAGCAAGCATGGTGAATGCGCCATCCAGCGGACTGCCACTGGCCAGTGCCAGCGTCAGTACCGCGTAGACCATGCCACAGGGCAACCAGCCCCAGAGCATGCCCAGCACCAGGGCCTGGCCACTGTGGCGTATCGGGATAAAGCGGCGACCGAAGGGTTCAATGCGCTTCCAGGCGTGTGCGCCGGCCTGCTCCAGCCAGCGCAGCGCCGGCCACCACCCGGCCAGGTAGATGCCCAGCAGCAGCATGAAAATACCGCTGAAGACCCGGGCGACGGGAAACCCGGTCAACGGGTCCAGCGCACTGACCTGCTGACCGAGTAGCCCCAGCAACACACCGGCAATGGTATAACTGGCGATGCGGCCCGTGTTATAGGCCAGTAGCGCCACCAGGAAGCGTCCGCGGGATGCCCGGACCCTGGCATCGAGACTGCCGGTGAGTGCCGCGACAATGCCACCGCACATGCCAATGCAGTGCACACCGCCGAGCAGTCCGACGAGGAACGCGGCCGGCAGGGTCAGCGCGACTTCCATGTTACTGGTTGATGCGGGCCAGTGGCCGCAGTACGGCCGGTGATTCCAGCGGCACCCGGATGCGCCCGAACAGGCGCCAGTCATCGGCTTCCAGCTGCAGGTACCAGTCACCGTGCCGCAGTTCATCGAAATGCCCGCTGTAGCGGTCATCCCCGGTTCTGGTGAACCGGACCTGCTGGTCGTGTCCCTGGGCTGTCGGATGCAGGAAGGTCAGCATCAGTGCCTCCGGCAAGTCCGCGTCACGTGATTTCAGCTGCACGACAACCCGGTCATTGACGGCATCGAGTGCAATGCGCGCCTCAAGCCCGCGTTCTGCAGCCGCCCGATCACGCGCCAGCACCCGGTTGATGGTCTTGCCATACCGGTAGTAATCATCCACCACCAGCCCGTCACTGGTGGTTACCGCCAGGTAGATGGTCACAATGCCGCCAATGACGGCAGCCGCTGGAAAGGCGATCATCAGCCACACCCAGGGATGGCGGTACCAGGGTTGTTGGCCGGTGTCGGGGTTCATCAGTTCGGACCGAGGAAACGTGCTTCCTGCTGCACCTGCAGTGCACTGTCATCCGTCGCTTCAAGGCTGAAGATCACGGTGCTGCTGCGTGCCTCGAGGTCGGACTCATCGGCACGCAGGCGCGCCGGGAATTCCATGACATCACCGGCAGGCACGCGGATTGTTGCTGCATCCATGTGCAGCTCGACTCCCGGTATACCCTGTACACCGAGCTTATAGGTATGTGCGCTGTCATCCATGTTGAGAATCTTCAGAATATAGACGTTCTCGATCAACCCTTCATCGGTTTCCCGGTACAGGCTGTTACGGTCCCGGATGATATCGAGTCCAAGCGCCGTACGCGTGAGTACAGACCAGGCAAAAAGCGACACGGCCGTCAGCAGGATAATGGCGTAGATCACCACCCGCGTGCGCAAAATATGCGTCGGCTTGCCCTCCATGGCATGTTCCGTGGTGTACTTGATCAGGCCTTTTTCATAACCCATCTTGTCCATGACATCATCACAGGCATCAATACAGGCCGAGCAGGCGATACATTCATATTGCAGGCCATTGCGGATATCGATGCCCATCGGGCACACCTGTACGCACATGGTGCAGTCGATACAGTCACCCAGTCCGAGTACCGCCACGTCCGCACTGCGCTTGCGCGAGCCGCGCGGTTCGCCGCGTGCCG
>QIFB01000035.1 GCA_003230545.1 Gammaproteobacteria bacterium
CATCGTGAGGGTGGCGTCACTGCTGAGCGCCATCTGTTTCGCCGGGGTCCTGCTTGACAGCGGGTTCTGGTGGCTGGCGCTGGTTATCACCCTGTTCAGCTTTTTCTGGAACGCCTCACTGCCACAGTTCGAGGCGACCACCATGAACCACCTCGGCAGCGAGACCGGTCGCTACAGCAGCATTCGCCTGTGGGGCTCAGTCGGCTTCATCATCACGGTCGCCGGGCTCGGTCCGCTGTTTGATGCCTATGGGCCGGGACTGCTGCCGGTCATCGTGCTGGCCCTGTTTGCGGGGATCTGGTTGAGCAGCCTCAGTGTCCCGGAATCCGAGGCCGGTCACCTGCAGCTGGACCAGCAGCCGCTGCGCAAGGTAATCGGACGGCCGATTGTCGTGGCGTTGCTCGGTGTGTGTTTCCTGATGCAGGCCAGCCACGGTCCGTATTACGCATTTTTCACCCTCTATCTCGAGGATTTCGGATACTCGCGCTCGCAGATCGGACAGCTCTGGGCGCTGGGGGTGCTTGCAGAAATCGGGGTTTTCCTGTTGATGCCGCGCCTGTTGCCCCGGTTCGGCGCGCGTCGCCTGATGCTGGTCGCCACGGGACTGACGTCATTGCGCTGGGTATTGATTGCACAGTTTGCCGACAGTACACCAGTGATTATCCTTGCCCAGACCCTGCATGCCGCGAGTTTTGGGCTGTATCACGCAGTTGCCATCTACCTCATTCACAGCCTGTTCACAGGCACGCACCAGGGCCGGGGGCAGGCGCTATACAGCAGTATCAGCTTCGGCGCTGGTGGCGCCCTCGGCAGCCTGGTCAGCGGCTACCTGTGGACCGGCATCAACCCGGAAGCCATGTTCCTGCTGGCCGCCGTGGCCAGCCTGTGTGCCTTGTGGCTAACCTGGCGTGGCATCAAGATGGAAGAGTACTGAGGTGTATGGGTGTATGCCTGTACCCGGTTCCCCCAACCTATATATAATGAGTCGTTTATATAACGGGAACAGCAGTCTCCGTAATGTCCGGCAAGACCCTGTATGACAAGCTCTGGCAGTCCCACCTCATCCGGGAAGATGAGGCGGGCACGGCGTTACTGTATATCGACCGCCACCTGGTGCATGAAGTCACCTCGCCGCAGGCATTCGAAGGCTTGCGGCTGGCCGGCCGCACACCGTGGCGCACGCACTCGATCCTGGCCGTCCCGGACCACAATGTCCCGACGACTAACCGCGCGGCGGGGATCGCAGATCCGATATCCCGCATCCAGGTAGAGACCCTCGACCGGAACTGCACGGACTTCGGAATTACCGAGTTCTCCATGCTCGATGAGCGCCAGGGCATTGTGCATGTCATCGGCCCCGAGCAGGGCGCCACACTGCCTGGTATGACCGTAGTGTGCGGTGACTCGCATACCTCCACTCATGGTGCATTCGGTGCACTCGCATTCGGCATCGGTACCTCCGAGGTGGAACACGTGCTCGCAACGCAGTGCCTGATCCAGAAGAAATCCAGCAACATGCAGATCCGCGTGTATGGCAAACTGGCAACCGGCGTGTCGGCCAAGGACGTGGTGCTGGCGATTATCGGTGAAATCGGTACCGCCGGTGGCACCGGCTATGCCATCGAATTCGCCGGCCCGGTCATCGAGGCACTCACCATGGAAGGGCGCATGACAGTCTGCAACATGACGATCGAGGCAGGAGCGCGTGCCGGCATGATCGGCGTCGATGACACCACGATTGACTACCTGTCCGGCAGACCATATGCACCCGGGGCTGATCACTGGGAACAGGCGGTGGCCGCCTGGCATGAACTGGTCAGCGATGCCGATGCCGGATTCGACCGGGAGGTGATCCTGGATGGCGGTGCGCTGGCACCCCAGGTTACCTGGGGAACGTCACCCGAGATGGTAACGCCGGTCGATGGCCTGGTACCGGACCCGGACGCGGAGCAGGACCTGGTGAAACGTGACGGCATGCACAAAGCACTGGAATACATGGATCTGCAACCTGGCACACCCATGACTGCCATCAGGCCGGACCACGTGTTTATCGGTTCGTGCACCAATGCGCGCATCGAGGACCTGCGCGAGGCCGCTGCCGAGATTCGCGGACAGATGGTTGCGCCCGGCATCCGGCAGGCACTGGTCGTTCCCGGGTCCGGACTCGTCAAGCAGCAGGCGGAAGCGGAAGGTCTGGACCGGGTATTTACAGCGGCCGGTTTTGAATGGCGGGAACCCGGTTGTTCCATGTGCCTTGCCATGAACGCCGATCGCCTTGAACCCGGTGATCGCTGTGCATCGACCTCGAACCGGAATTTCGAAGGACGCCAGGGGCCGGGCGGGAGAACCCATCTGGTCAGCCCGGCAATGGCAGCGGCGGCGGCGGTTGCCGGTCACTTTGTAGATATACGCAAGACGGCAGGCGGGTAAGGGATCAATGGAAAAGTTCACTACCCTGGATGGCATCGTGGCGCCACTGGACCGGCCGAATGTCGACACCGATGCCATCATTCCGAAACAGTTTCTCAAGTCGATCCACCGCACCGGCTTCGGGCCCAACCTGTTCGACGAATGGCGTTATCTCGACCGCGGTGAGCCGGGAATGGATAACCGCACGCGCCAGCCGAACCCTGAATTTGTACTGAACCTGTCACGTTATCAGGATGCCGGCATCCTGCTCGGCCGGGAGAACTTCGGCTGCGGCTCGTCGCGTGAACATGCTGTATGGGCGCTGCTCGATTACGGCTTCCGCGCAGTCATTGCCCCGAGCTTTGCTGATATCTTTTTCAATAACTGCTTCAAGAACGGTGTGCTGCCACTGGTTCTCGAAGCAGGCGCCATCAACAAACTGTTTGCTGCGGTCGAGGCCACTCCCGGGTTCCGTATGACGATCGATCTGCCGGCGCAGGAAATTCACACCCCGGAGCAGGAAATCATCCCGTTTGAGGTTGATGCGTTTCGCAAGGACTGCCTGATCCGCGGGCTCGATGACATCGCCCTGACCCTGGAACATGCCGCTGCGATCCGTGCCTTTGAGGCGCAGCGCCGCCTGGATGCCCCGTGGTTGTACGATAATTCAACTGAATAAAGTATTATAGTTAACTGATATGTCACATATAATAACCATACTTCCAGGCGATGGCATTGGCCCGGAAATCATCAATGAGGCGGAAAAGGTGCTTGCCTGCCTGCAGTCCGAGCACGGTCTGGCAGTCACCCTTGAGCATGCCCCCGTCGGTGGCGCCGGTTACGAGGACTCCGGCAAACCGTTGCCCGACGCCACGCTGGCACTGGCACAGGCGGCGGACGCCGTACTGCTCGGGTCCGTTGGCGGCCCGCAGTGGGAACACCTGGACCGCGCACTGCGTCCGGAACAGGGGCTGCTTGGCCTGCGCGCCGGCATGCAGCTGTTTGCCAACCTGCGGCCGGCGATCCTGTACCCGCAGCTGGCCGACGCCTCGACCCTGAAACCGGACGTTGTCAGCGGGCTGGACCTGATGATCGTGCGCGAACTGACCGGCGGTATCTACTTCGGCCAGCCACGCGGCATACGTACCCGTGATGACGGACAGCTCGAAGGCTATAACACACTGGTCTACAGTGAAGGTGAAATCGACCGTATCGGTCGCTCGGCCTTTGACATCGCACGCAACCGCGGGCGCCGCCTGTGTTCGGTAGACAAGGCCAATGTACTGGAATGTACTGAACTGTGGCGCCAGGTAATGACACAGCTCGGGACTGAGTACCCGGACGTGGAGCTGACGCACATGTACGTCGATAACGCGGCGATGCAACTGGTGCGGGCACCGCGCCAGTTCGATGTCATGGTGACCACCAACCTGTTTGGCGATATCCTTTCGGATGCCGCCGCGATGCTGACCGGGTCCATCGGCATGCTGCCATCGGCATCGCTGGACAGCAGCGGCAAGGGCATGTACGAACCCATCCACGGGTCAGCTCCCGATATTGCCGGCCAGGGCGTCGCCAACCCGCTGGCAACGATACTGTCTGTTGCCATGATGCTGCGTTACAGTCTCGACGAACCGGCGCTGGCAGATCGCATTGAACAGGCCGTCGGCACGGTCCTCGACCGGGGGCTGCGGACACCGGATATTGCCGCGGCCGGTACGGACCCCGTCGGTACCCGTGAAATGGGCGACGCCGTGGTTGCGGCACTGCGTAATAATTGAATCAGGTAATCCAGACATGACACGTAAATTTGATGTAGCAGTAGTTGGTGCCACCGGAGCCGTTGGCGAGACCATGCTGGAAATCCTGGCCGCGCGCGACTTCCCGGTCAACAACGTCTATCCGCTCGCCAGTGCCCGCTCTGCCGGCAAGAGGATCCCGTTCGGGAACACATATCTAACGGTCGGGGATCTCGACAAATTCGATTTCTCCAGGGTACAGATCGGGCTGTTTTCGGCCGGGGCCTCGATATCGGAGAAATATGCGCCAATTGCCGCCGCCGCTGGCTGTGTCGTGATCGACAACACCTCGCAGTTTCGCTACGACGACGAAATTCCGCTGGTCGTACCGGAAGTCAATCCGGGCGCCATCAAGGACTACACCCGGCACGGTATTATCGCGAACCCGAACTGCTCGACCATCCAGATGCTGGTAGCACTCAAGCCGATCCAGGATGCGGCCGGCATCGAGCGCATCAATGTATGTACCTACCAGGCCGTTTCCGGCACCGGGAAGGAAGCCATCAAGGAACTCGCCGGACAGACGGCACAATTGCTGAATGGCAATGCGGCCGAAGCCAAGGTCTATCCCAAGCAGATTGCCTTCAATGTGTTACCGCACATCGATGTCTTCCAGGACAATGGCTACACCAGGGAAGAAATGAAAATGGTGTGGGAGACCCGCAAGATCATGGAGGATGACTCCATCCAGGTGAACCCGACGGCCGTCCGGGTACCCGTGTTCTTCGGCCACTCCGAGGCCGTGCATATCGAGACACGTGACAAGCTTTCGGCCGAACGTGCACGGGAACTGCTCGCCAGCGCGCCCGGGGTTGTGGTTCTGGATGAGCGCCGCGATGGCGGCTATCCGACCGCCGTCACCGAAGGGGCCGGTCAGGATCCGGTCTATGTTGGCCGTATCCGGGAGGACATCTCCCATCCCCGGGGCCTGGACCTCTGGGTCGTGGCAGACAACGTTCGCAAGGGGGCCGCGCTGAACAGCGTACAGATTGCTGAAATCTTGGTGAAAGATTACTTGTAAGTTATAGTTCGCAGGCTTGAATTGGCCTGTCGACCGCACACAGCGGGAGGACGGTCACCCACCGTCAGGGAACGGGAAGGAAAGGGAATGTTTATGAGCCGGAAATTCGCTGTCATTGCAACGATCCTGTGGCTTGCCACAACCTCCCGGGTATTTGCCCTCGGACTCGGGAACATCGAGGTCCAGTCGGCCCTGGGCGACCCGTTCAAGGCCGTCATCGAACTGACGTCAGCGACCGATAATGAACTGGAGGAACTGAAGGTCAGTGTCGCGTCACCGAAGTCCTTCCAGGAAGCCAGCATCCCCAGGCCACTGATACTGAGCTCATTCAAGTTCAAGGCAGAACGGACCAGCACCGGCAAGCCGGTCATACGAATATCAACCCACGATGCGATCCGTGAGCCGTTTCTCGAATTCCTGATTGAGGCCGTGTGGGCAAAGGGACGCATGGTGCGCCACTACACAATACTGATTGATCCACCGTACACCATGCCGGCCATACCTGCAGCTCCGGCCACGCCGGTTACCCGGGCACAGCCTGCAGTGGCCCCGGTAGCCGTTCCTGCGGCGCCGCCGGTAGCTACGCCTGCACCCGTGCAGGCTGCGTCGGTTGCCAGGGCACCTGCTGCAGACAGCTACGGTCCGATACGCAGAAGCGAAACCCTCTGGAACATCGCAAAACGACTGCGCCCTGACAGCAGTATATCCATGGACCAGATGATGCTGGCGCTACAACGCGCCAATCCGAATGCCTTCATTAATAACAACATCAACAATCTCAAGGCAGGGGCCGTCCTTGCGATACCGGACCGGGATGAAATCCTGGCAATCCATACCTCAGAGGCCACCCGTGAAACCAGCCGCCAATATTCTGAATGGAAATCGGCACGTGCGGAAAGCGAGGCGACTGCAGATGAACCGGAAAGTACTGCCGGTTCTGCGGATGCAGTCACTGAAACGCGGCTGCAGCTGGTAGCCCCTGAAGCCGATGCAGTTGAGACCGCAGCCGTCACCGGTACCCGGGGCGATGAGTCGCAACCCGGGGATGCCGGTAGCAATGAACTCGAACAGCAGCTGGCGATGGCGGCAGAAGAAGCCGAGGCCAACCGTGCCCAGTCCGGCGAGCTACAGACGCGCGTCACCGAACTGGAAGACCAGGTAGCCGGTATGCAACGACTGCTTGAGCTCAAGGACGCACAGCTCGCGAGCATGCAGAACCGGCAGACTGGCGCAGATAACGCCCTGCAAACCGGGGCCGATGCTGCTGAATCCGCCGAACCGACTGCAACTGCAGACGCAGCGGTTGCAGATGCCGAACCGGTTGTCGATCGCACTGTGATGGAGGGGCCTAACGGCCTCGTTGACCGGCTGCTGGATAACCCGATACTGACTGTGCTGGGTGTCGTGGTCGCCATGGTGCTGGGAGGCTTCCTGTGGGCATCAACACGACAACGCAAGCACGATGACCTGTTCAGTGAAGAACCGAGCGTGGCAAGCCGCCTTTCGGAATCAAGGAAGGCAGCTGAACCCGTAATCGAGCCCGAGTCCCGTGCCCTCGGGGAAGCCCTTGGTCTGGACGCCGAAGAGATTGGTCCGCTGGAATCCGATGCCGAGGGAGACCCATTGACAGAGGCCGATGTATTCATCGCCTATGGCAGGGTACAACAGGCAGAAGATGTCATACAGGATGCATTAAGGAAGAGTCCGGAAGACGGAGAACTCAAGATCAAACTGCTCGAAATCTATCATGCGGCCGGCAATGCCGCTGCATTTGATACCCACGCCGATGGCTTTCGCAGGAACATTGGTGCCGATGGCCCGGTCTGGAACAAAATAGCGGTTATGGGGCATCAGCTGTCACCGGATAATCCCGCCTATGCATCGGCGTCGGCAAATGACAGCGGCCCCGATGCTGACGTCGATTTCGACATGGACCTGTCGGGAATGGAAGATGAGACACACGCAGGCGACGCAACTGTCGATGAAGACCTTGGTCTCGATTATGCAGACACCGGCGTTTCTGCAAACGAGTTGCCGGAAAGTATCGAGTTCAGTCTTGACGACCAGGATGAGAAGCCTGATGCACTCGCAGCGGATGAAGACGAAGGGCTGCTCGACAGCAGTGACGAAGTCAGCACCAAGCTTGACCTTGCCCGGGCCTATATCGATATGGGGGACCCGGACAGTGCACGCAACATACTCGAGGAAGTGCTCGAGGAAGGCAATGAAGAGCAGAAAAACGAGGCAGAAAACCTCTTCTCGAAAGTATCCTGATTACCTGACGTCCGGTACCACGCGCCGGGCCAAAACCGGCAATCACCTGCACGGATGAATGCATTCAGCCCGCATCCGGTTATCCGCGTGGTCACCCTGATCGTATTTATTGCCGGTATGTCGGCCGCGAGTCCCGCCGCGATGCTGACTGGCACGTTACTGCTGGCAATGTCCTATGCGCGTGCAGGATTTCCCGGTATGGACAGCCTCGCGCGAATGATCATGCGGCTGCGCTGGCTGTATCTTGCGATACTGATTGTCTACGGCTGGTGGACACCGGGTGTACCGCTGATACCGGGGCTGGATACACTGTCACCGTCGCAGCAGGGACTGGCCTACGGCCTGCAACGCGTTGCGGTGCTGGTGCTGATTGTCGGCGCCGTTCACCTGCTCACCCGGACAACAGAACGCAGCCGGCTGCTGGCTGCGATCATGGTAACAACCAGCCCGTTCCTCGGCAGGGAGTTGCGTGAACGCTTCGCCGTCCGCTTGTTGCTGACAATGGATGCCGTCGCCCCGACCCGGGATATCCTGGGCACGGCCCTGCAAACCATACAGGGTTCCGGCAGGGGACTGACCGTGACCGCCGGGAAGGTCAGGGCCATCTACCAGGGAATGCTGGAGCAAGCTGCCAGGGCCGCAGGTCAGCCGGTTGAAGTACAGGAGCCGGAATCACCGCCGCCGCTTCAATGGTCGATCCCACTGTCTCTGGCCGCCGGTTTCTGGCTGGTATATTCATTGTAAGCCCGGCATGCGCATCGCCCTCGGTATCGAATATGACGGCACCGCTTACTATGGCTGGCAACAGCAGCGGTCCGGCAATACGGTCCAGCAATCCCTGGAAGCAGCACTTTCGCAAGTCGCAAACCAGCCGGTGAAAACCACCTGCGCGGGACGCACCGATACCGGCGTACATGCCACCGGCCAGGTAGTCCACTTCGACACCGGCGTATACCGCGAACCCAGGGCATGGATCATGGGCGTCAACAGCAACCTGCCCGCCGACATCCGGGTGACCTGGACCTGTGAGCCGGGTGATGATTTTCATGCCCGCTTTTCCGCCCGGCGCCGGCATTACCGTTATGTCATCCTGAACGAGCAACACGGGAGCGCGTTGCTGGACAAGCGGGTCTGCCGGGAGCATGCCGAACTTGATGTCTGCCGCATGCGCGAGGCGGCCGGGCACCTGCTGGGTGAACATGATTTCACCAGTTTCAGGGCTGTTGCCTGCCAGGCCAGGCACCCCGTCAGGACGATCTACACACTGGATATCACCCGCACTGGCCGCTTCATCTATCTGGATATTGAAGCCAATGCCTTTCTGCATCACATGGTTCGATGCATTGCCGGTGTGTTGCTGCGCATCGGCCGTGATGATGCGAACCCGGACTGGGCCAGGGATTTGCTGGAGGTCCGCGATCGAACTGCCGGTGGCGTGACGGCTCCGGCCGCGGGGTTATACCTGGTCGCTATCCGCTACCCGTCCCGTTATGAACTCCCGGTGTCCGGGTGGCTGCCGGAATACGGTCAATAAGTCCTGTTTCTGTTACGCTAGCCATCTTCGTCTTCGTATTCATATAATCTCGTATATTCCAGGCAGAACCCATGTTCCGAACCCGGGTTAAGATTTGCGGTATCACCCGGCCCGAAGACGGTCGTTGTGCAACAGCACACGGTGCCGATGCCATCGGGCTGGTATTTTTCAGCGACAGTCCCCGCCATGTCACGGTTGCAACGGCCATGGAGATCACCGCTGCCATTGACCCGTTCGTCACCATTGTCGGCCTGTTCGTCAATGCCAGGGCAAGCGAAATCGAGCAGGTACTCGGACAAGTACCACTGGATTTGTTACAGTTTCACGGTCAGGAGCGTAATGCAGACTGCAACCGCTTCGGGGTGCCGTTCATCAAGTCAATCGCCATGCGCCCGGACATACCGGTTCCCGGGATCATGTCCAGCTATCCGGATGCGCGCGGTTTTCTGCTGGATACCTGGCAGCCGCAAACCCATGGCGGTGGCGGGCAAGCGTTCGACTGGCAACAGATCCCGGCAGACCTGGAGTCACCGTTTATCCTGGCGGGCGGTCTGGATCCGGAGAATGTCGCCGCCGCCATTCGCCAGGTGCGGCCGTATGCTGTTGACGTCAGCAGTGGCGTCGAGAGTGCCCCCGGTATCAAATCAGCTGATAAAATATCGGCCTTCATGAATGGAGTAAGCAGCAGTGGAACCGACACAGGCAATTGACCCGGAACGGTCGGCCGGGACATTACCGGATGAACACGGGCATTTCGGGCCGTGGGGCGGGCGCTATGTCGCCGAAACCCTCATGTTGCCACTGGATGAGCTGACCGAAGCCTACAACCACTACATCAAGGACCCGGAATTCGTGGCCGAGCTGGATGCCGACCTTGCGGACTTCGTCGGCAGGCCGTCCCCCCTGTATTTCGCCGAGCGCTGGAGCACCAGACTGGGTGGTGCCCGGATCTATCTAAAGCGGGAGGACCTGAATCACACCGGTGCGCACAAGGTAAACAACACCGTCGGCCAGGCATTGCTGGCGCAGCGCATGGGGAAGACCCGGATCATCGCCGAAACCGGTGCCGGCCAGCATGGCGTTGCGACCGCCACCGTGGCAGCACGACTGGGCATGGAATGCGTTATCTACATGGGGTCCGAGGACATCAAGCGACAGGCCATCAATGTCTATCGCATGCGCCTGCTGGGCGCCGATGTCATGGCGGTTGAATCGGGATCAAAGACCCTCAAGGATGCACTCAATGAAGCCATGCGTGACTGGGTCACCAACGTGGACAACACCTTCTACATCATCGGTACCGTCGCCGGGCCACACCCGTACCCCGCGATGGTGCGTGACTTCCAGACGGTGATCGGTCGCGAGGCCCGGGACCAGATACAGCAACAGGCGGGTCGGCTGCCCGATGCCCTGGTGGCCTGTGTCGGTGGTGGCTCGAATGCCATCGGGTTGTTTTACCCGTTCCTCGCAGACAGCGAGGTTGCCATGTTCGGTGTCGAGGCCGGTGGAGACGGACTGGAAACCGGTCGGCATGCCGCGCCACTGTGTGACGGCAAGGCCGGCGTATTGCACGGCAACCGCACCTACCTGATGGAAGATCCCGATGGCCAGATTATCGAGACCCATTCGGTATCCGCGGGGCTCGACTACCCGGGTGTCGGTCCGGAACATGCGTGGCTCAAGGATACCGGGCGAGTGACCTATGACTCGGTCACAGACAAGGAAGCGCTCACGGCGTTTCACGAGGTAACCTGCGTCGAGGGCATTATGCCGGCACTCGAGTCCAGCCATGCACTGTCCTACACGGCAAGAATTGCACCTGCTATGGACCGGGACCGCATTATCGTGGTGAACCTCTCGGGCCGGGGCGACAAGGACGTACATACCATCGCGGCCATGGAAGGAATCACCATATGAGCCGTATCGCAGGCTGTTTCAGCAAGCTGTCCGACCAGCAACGCACCGCCCTGATCCCGTACGTCACCGCGGGCGACCCGCAACCGGGTGTGACCGTGCCCCTGATGCATGCGCTGGTACAGGCCGGTGCTGACCTGATTGAGGTCGGGGTACCGTTTTCAGATCCCATGGCAGACGGCCCGGTCATCCAGGCTGCCTGCGAGCGCGCCCTGGTGCACCACACCAGCCTGCACGACGTGCTGGAAATGGTCCGGGAATTTCGCACTGAAGATACTGAAACCCCGGTCATCCTGATGGGTTACCTTAATCCTGTCGAGGTCTGGGGTTACGCGGAATTTGCCAGTGCCGCGGCCGCGGCCGGTGTGGATGGCGTGCTCACCGTGGACATGCCGCCGGAAGAAGCGGCGGAGCTGATCAGCGCATTCCGTGACCATGGCATCGATGCGATTTTCCTGCTGGCACCGACCAGCAGCGAGGAACGCATGGATATCATCAACCGCTCCGCCAGCGGTTTTATCTACTATGTTTCGTTCAAGGGCGTGACCGGTGCCAACCGGCTGGACGTGGATGCCGTCTCCAGCAAGCTCATGGAAGTCAGAAAACATACCGATCTGCCGATCGGTGTGGGCTTCGGTATCCGGGACCCGGAGTCCGCAGCGAGTGTTGCCAGGATTGCCGATGCTGTAGTGGTCGGCAGTGCACTGGTCGGCAGGATTCCCGACCTTGCAGACCGGCCGGAAGCGATCCCTGCGGCACTCGCGGAAACCCTGTCAGGCATGCGCAGTGCGATTGACGCGGTAGCTGGCAGCCGTTAACAGCTGCCAACCACTCCAGACAACCATGTACAATTGAGCTATGAGCTGGTTCCGTAAATTAATGCCCTCCAAGATCCGCACGCCGGGCGGAAACAAGCGTTCCATTCCGGAGGGCCTGTGGATCAAGTGCAACGGCTGCAGCGCTGTCCTGTACCGCTCCGAGCTCGAGCGCAACTGCGATGTATGCCCGAAGTGCAGTCACCATATGCGTATCGGCGCACGCCGGCGCCTGGAAATGTTTTTTGACGATGACAGCACCGAGGAGATTGGTGCCGGACTTGAGCCGGTCGATGTTCTCAAGTTCAGGGACAGCAAGAAATACCGGGACCGGCTGACGGCTGCACAGAAGGACACGGGTGAAACCGATGCACTGGTCGCCATGCGCGGCACGGTCAAGGACGTGCCGCTGGTCGCGGCCGCCTTCGAATTCAGGTTTATGGGTGGTTCCATGGGCGCTGTCGTCGGCGAACGATTTGTCCGTGCCATTAACATCTCCATTGAAGCCAGGATCCCGTATATCTGTTTCTCGGCCAGCGGCGGGGCGCGTATGCAGGAGGCCCTGTTTTCGCTGATGCAAATGGCCAAGACCAGTGCCGCACTGACGCGCCTGGCGGACGCCGGCATTCCCTACATCTCGGTACTCACCGATCCGACCATGGGTGGGGTGTCGGCCAGTTTCGCCATGCTGGGTGATATCAATATTGCTGAACCGAAAGCGCTGATCGGTTTTGCCGGGCCACGCGTAATCGAGCAGACCGTTCGCGAAACCCTGCCGGAAGGATTCCAGAGGAGCGAGTTTCTGCTGGATCACGGGGTCATCGACATGATTATCGATCGTCGAGAAATGCGCGATAACATGCTGAGCTTGATAGGGATATTGACAGATAATTCTGCTTCCCCGGCCGCCGAAAAATAAGCCGAACCCGCAGTCCCTCCCGATCATGCCGCGTTTCAACCGACTCGCTGAGTGGCTGCAATGGCAGGAATCCCTGCACCCCCGCAGCATCGACCTGGGCCTGGATCGGGTGGCCAGGGTCGCGCAGCGCATGGAACTGCGCCAGCCAGGTCCATTCACCATTACCGTCGCCGGGACCAATGGCAAGGGTTCCAGTATCGCAATGCTGGAAGCCATGCTGTTGCGGGCGGGGTACAGTGTCTGTAGTTATACCTCACCACACCTGCTGCGTTACAACGAACGCATCAGGATTAACGGGACCGAGGTCAGCGATACCGAATTGTGTAGCGCCTTCGATGCAGTGGATACCCGGCGCCATCAGGACTCACTCACCTGTTTCGAATTCGGCACACTGGCCGCACTCGGGATCATCCAGGACAGGGCGCCCGATATCCGCTTGCTCGAGGTTGGCCTGGGCGGGCGGCTGGATGCCGTGAATATCATCGACCCCGACATCGCACTGGTCACGGCCATTGGCATCGATCACGTTGTGTGGCTGGGGAACAGCCGTGCAGCGATCGCGCGGGAGAAGGCAGGTATTTTCCGCAGCAGCGTGCCGGCTGTCAGCAGCGACCCTGACCCGGTCGACAGCCTCGGTGAAGCTGCCAGGAAAACAGGCGCCCGCTGGTACGGGCTCAACGAGCAGTATCACTATGTGATCAACACCAAAGGCTGGAACTGGACCGGGCCGTGCACGCAACACGGTTCGTTACCCGTTCCTGTGCTGCCGGGTGACTACCAGTTCGACAATGCGGCCGGTGTGCTGATGGTGCTTGAACTCATCAGGGAACGCTACCCTGTTGACAGGGGCTCCATTGACAGCGGACTGCAGGAGGTACGACTGCCGGGCCGCTGCCAGTTCACGGGAGGAACCCCCGAAACAGTACTTGACGTTGCCCATAACCCCCAGGGTGCCCGGGGTCTTGCAGCAGTTCTGCGGAAACGTCCTGTTACCGGCAACACCTGGGTTGTGCTCGGCATGCTGGAGGACAAGGATGTTGCCGGATTCACAGAGTACCTGGCCCCGGTGGCGGACCACTGGTGCCTGGCAGGGCTGGAGGCCGAGCGCGGGCTGACAGCTGCCGCGCTCGGGGCACGGGTGAGCGATGCAATCAATCCTGCGGTTATTGCGTGTTTTCCGGACGTCACTGCGGCACTCGGGCACGCAAGCCGTGCTGCCGGGACCGGTGACCGGGTCGTGGTCTGCGGTTCATTTCATACCGTGGCGGAAGCCATGGCGGGTACGGTATAGTCTCGCCTGCAAATCGCCGACGCGGCACCAGCATCTCAACAAGGGACCATGATGGATCAAAGACTCAAACAACGACTGGTTGGGGCGATTGTCCTGATATCTCTGGCAGTCATTTTTATACCGGTCATCCTTGAGGGCCCTGATGATGACTGGACACCACGTGTCCAGGAAATTCCGGTACCCCCGCAGATTGAATACCAGGCCGAAGTAGACCTGCCGGTTCCGGCCGAATCGCCGGCACCCGTTCCGAAGGTAACCACACCGGCAGAACTTCCGGTCACCGAGGCACCAGCCGCTGATGTCACGCCTCCACCGGCAGCGGAACCGGTCCCGGCCAAGGCAAAGCCGGTAGCGGAGAAACCGGCTCCCAAACCGGAAGTCCGGGCTGGGTCATGGGTCATTCAGGTCGGCAGTTTCTCCCAGCAACTGAACGCCAGTGGGTTGCGTGACCGGCTGCAGAAGACCGGCTACAACAGTCGCCTGCAGGAAATCGACGCGGGAAAGGGCAAGGCCTGGCGGGTCCTGGTCGGACCCTTCGACACGCGGGTCGCAGCAGAGCAGCAGCGTGACCGGATCACCGGCCAGCACCACATGAAAGGGATTGTTACCCGGTTCAAGGAATAACCCGTGAGCCTGCCCCGGATTTCAATGGCAGGGGAAACACCGTATCTGCTAGAATATTCCTGACGTTGAAATTTATTTAAAGTCAACGGGCTGTAGAACCCCGGCCCGCCAACGAGGAAGACGTATCAATGGTCTGGATCGATATTGCAATCATTGCGCTGGTAGTTCTGTCAGCCGTGTTAAGCCTGTTCCGCGGTTTCGTCAAGGAAGCACTGGCGCTGGCTTCCTGGCTGGTGGCACTCTGGGTCACGATGATCTTTTACGAAGACCTCGCGGTCGTCCTGTCAGAGTGGATTGCCGAACCTTCTATCCGGAATATCGCGGCCTTCAGCATCCTCTTTATCGGTATCCTGTTAATCGGTGCACTGATTAACTACCTTGCCAGCAAGCTCGTTGTGAAAACCGGTCTGGCAATGACAGACCGTATGCTCGGTGTGGTCTTCGGGGTCGCCCGTGGCGTTGTCATCGTGGCCATCCTGGTATTGTTTGCAGGACTCACACCCTTGCCACAGGATTCCTGGTGGCAGAGTTCACAGTTGATCGGCTACTTCCAGGACTTCGCCCTGTGGATGCGTGAGTATCTGCCCACGGACATCTCCGAGAATATTACCTACGTATAGGTTCAGGATATCTGACAACCGGATTATGTGTGGCATTATCGGCATTGTGGCCAACGGGCCAGCCAACCAGGCGATCTATGACGGCCTGACGGTATTGCAGCACCGCGGCCAGGATGCAGCAGGCATCATGACCTGCGATGGCAGTCATCTGCACCTGCGCAAGAGCAACGGCCTGGTGCGTGATACCTTCCACACACGGCACATGCTGCGCCTGCTTGGCAGTATGGGTATCGGTCATGTGCGCTATCCAACCGCAGGCTGCGAGAGCTCGGCCGAGGCACAGCCGTTCTACGTAAATTCTCCCTACGGAATCAGCCTTGCACACAACGGCAACCTGACCAATGCAAATACCCTGAAGCAGGAACTGTTCCAGGAAGACCTGCGCCAGATCAACACGGAATCCGATTCCGAAATCCTGCTCAACGTATTTGCCCACGAGCTGCAGCGACAGGGCAAGTTACGCATGGAAGTCAGTGATGTCTTCAGTGCCGTTACCGGGGTACACCGACGCTGCGAGGGCGCCTATGCCGCGATTGCCATGATTACCGGGTACGGTATTCTGGGCTTCCGCGATCCCTGCGGCATTCGCCCGGTCGTTTATGGAAAACGTGAAACGCCCGCTGGTACGGATTACATCATTGCTTCCGAAAGTGTTGCACTGGATGTGCTGGGCTTCGAGCTGATAAGGGACATCGCACCGGGTGAAGCCGTTTTCATCGGGCTTGACGGCCAGGTGCATACCCGGCAATGCGCCGCCAAGGTAATACATTCACCCTGTATCTTTGAATTTGTCTATCTCGCCAGACCGGACTCGATCATTGACAATATCTCGGTCTACAAGGCACGCCTGCGCATGGGCGACCGCCTGGCGGAGAAAATACGCAGGGTGCGCCCTGATCACGATTTCGACGTCGTGATCCCGATACCGGATACCAGTCGCACCTCCGCGCTGCAGCTGGCCTACAGGCTGGGCCTGAAATACCGGGAAGGTTTCATGAAGAACCGCTACATCGGCAGGACCTTTATCATGCCGGGCCAGCAACAGCGCAAGAAATCCGTACGCCAGAAGCTCAACGCCATTGACCTCGAATTCAGCGGCAAGAACGTCCTGCTGGTAGACGACTCTATCGTGCGTGGCACCACTTCATCCCAGATCATCCAGATGGCACGCGATGCGGGCGCAAACAAGGTCTACTTCGCCTCGGCGGCACCCCCGGTACGGTTTCCGAACGTCTATGGAATCGACATGCCCGCCGTGGATGAACTGATTGCACACGGCCGCACCGAGGAGGAAGTGCAACAGGAGATCGGTGCGGACTGGCTTGTTTACCAGGATCTCGATGACCTGATTGAAGCAGTCAGCAAGGGGAATCCGGATATCGAACGGTTTGACAGCTCGGTATTTACCGGTGAGTACATCACCGGCAATGTTGGATCTGATTACCTGAACGGCCTGCGGGCAGCTCGCAATGATTCAGCCAAGAGCGACCGGCGCAGCAGCGATGACGAGGCCATTGACCTGCACAACACGGCGTAAGCCAGCGCCTGTATTGACAGACTTGACGGCCTGAACTAGTCTGGCCGGATATGCGCCGATTTGATTTTAGCTTGCGGGCGCCCTACAAATACAGCTAAGCGACGGCACCTGCTTTCGCCTGGCTGAGAGCGGGTTTTTTTATGCCCTGTTTTTTTCACCCTCTGGAGAAGACCGATGGCAGACACGCACGATGGTCCGGATTTCGAGACACTCGCAATCCGTGCCGGCCAGTCAAGGACCGGCGAGGGGGAGCACGCCGAACCGATCTTCCCGACATCCAGCTATGTCTTCGAGAGCGCGGCGGCGGCCGCAGCCCGTTTTTCCGGGGATGAGCCGGGTAATATCTATTCACGGTTTACCAATCCGACCGTACGCACCTTTGAACAACGACTGGCCGCCCTCGAAGGCGGGGAGTGCTGCGTCGCCACGTCATCCGGTATGGCTGCGATCCTGTCAACCTGCGCAGGGCTGCTCAAGGCCGGTGACCACGTGGTATGTTCACGCAGTGTGTTCGGGACCACCACGGTACTGTTCTCGACCTACCTCGCCAGGTTCGGCATCGGGACGACCTTTGTGCCACTCGCAGACCTCGATGCCTGGGAACAGGCCATCCGGCCGGAAACGCAATTACTGTTCCTGGAAACACCGTCCAACCCCCTGACCGAACTGGTCGATATCCGGGCACTGGCCGCGCTGGCAAAGGCGCACGACGGTATTCTCGCGGTGGATAATGTCTTATGCACGCCCGCCCTCCAGAGGCCACTCGAACTGGGCGCGGATATCGTCATCCACTCGGCCACCAAGTACATCGACGGCCAGGGCCGCTGCGTCGGCGGGGCCGTCGTCGGGGATGCGGAGCGCGTCGGCAAGGAGATCTATGGTTTCCTGCGCACTGCAGGTCCGACCATGAGTCCCTTTAATGCCTGGGTCTTTCTCAAGGGGCTCGAAACCCTGGCGCTGCGCATGCGCGCGCACTGCGACCATGCGCTCGAGATTGCCCGCTGGCTGGAACAACAGCCACAGGTTGCACGCGTGTTTTACCCCGGACTTGAATCGCATCCCCAGCATGCACTGGCCGGCAGCCAGCAGCAGGGCTACGGGGGCATCGTGTCCTTCGAGGTTGCCGGTGGCAAGGACCCGGCCTGGTCATTGATTGACGCGATGCGGGTGTTTTCCATTACGGCAAACCTGGGCGATACCAAGAGCACCATCACACATCCGGCGACGACGACGCACGGCCGCCTGACTCCGGAACAGCGCACCGATACCGGAATTTCCGATGGCCTGGTCCGCCTGGCCGTGGGACTCGAATCCGTGAACGACCTGAGGTCTGATCTTGAGCGGGGACTCGCAGCCGCCAGTCGCTGACATCCGTGCAGACCTGCTGGCCATCTATCAGGCCGGCCTGGAGGCGGTCGACGGTCACGACACTGTCAGCCGTTACCTGAATCACAACCGGCCGTCAGGACCAGTCGCGGTCGTGGCAATTGGCAAGGCCGCCAGCGCCATGGTCACTGGTGCCAGCGAGGCACTGGGTGAACAGCTCGGAAAGGGGCTGGTGATCACGAAGACCGGTCACCTGGACCTGGCATTGCAGACGGATCCACGGTTTGTCTGCAGGGAGACGGGGCACCCGGTCCCGGATGCCGCCAGCCTGGCGGCCGGACAGATCCTGCTCCGGTTTTTGCAAGCGCTCCCGGAGGGAGTGGAATTACTGGTACTGCTCTCGGGCGGCACCTCGAGCCTGGTCGAGGTACTCCCGGAGGCGGTCGATCTGGAGCAGCTACAGGCACTGAACCGCTGGTTACTGGCAAGTGGCCTGCCGGTACAGGCCATCAACCGGGTCCGCAGCGCGGTTTCGTGTATTAAGGGCGGCCGGCTGGCGCAGTGGCTGGATTCCCGGCCGGCAACCGTTTTACTGGTGTCCGATGTCGCCGGCGATGACCTGGCTGCCATCGGCTCCGGCCTGCTGTACGCGGCACCCGCCGGGCCACCGGACACCAGCCAGCTACCGGGCTGGGTGGTTACCATGATCAAGGCGTGTCACAACGAACCGGCGCCTGTCAGCAACGCGCCCGGCATTGAGCACCACGTGGTGGCCCGGCTGGAGGATGCACTTGCTGCTGCCCGCCGGCATGCCCGGTCAATCGGGTACCCTGCCAGCGTGGTAACTGCGGAGCTGAGCGGGGATGCACTGCAGGCCGGGCAGGAGATCGTCGCTACACTGGCTGACAAGCCAGCCGGGGTCTGGCTCTGGGGTGGCGAGACGACGGTCGAGCTGCCACCAGTGGCCGGGCAGGGCGGGCGCTGCCAAAGCCTGGCACTGTCCGCGGCCTGCGTCCTGGCCGGGCAGGAGCATCTCCTGTTGCTGGCCGCCGGGACGGACGGGTCTGACGGGCCCGGTACCGCGGCAGGCGCCCTGGTGGACGGCGAAACCCTGGCACGCGGGACGGCAAGCGGTCTCGATGCAGCGCATTGTCTGCAGCAGGCGGATGCCGGCAGCTTTCTGGAAGCGAGTGGCGACCTGGTAATCACCGGGCCAACCGGCACCAACGTCACGGACCTGGTGATTGCCATCAAGACCGCATCAGCAGATGGCTTGCATTACCTGGGAAACTTTGATTAATTGAAGCGCCCCCGTCATTCGAGCACAGCGAAGCAATCTCACGCCATGAAATCAGTCGGCTGCTTGCTGCTGACAGCAATATTTTCAATGCTGGTTTCTTCGATCAGTATGGCAGGAACACCGCAGGCACAGGCTGGTAGCTGAGCGATTTCCGGGACAACGTACCGGTTGACCCGAAACTCTTTGAACTGCCTTCAGGGTATGACCGGCACACGCTCGGTCGCTAGCCCGCGGCCACCAGCTTTTCGAAGCAGTATCCTTTCGGGGTAAATTCAAGCATGGTAGCGCCGGTATCCCAGCTACCCAGGGCTATGCGGGTTGCGGCCTGACCATCGATGGTCAGACGGTGCACTCCCTGCCGGTGCGTATGCCCGTGGATCAGCAGGTGCACCCCGTGTGCCTGCATCGCATGGCTGACCGCGTCCGGGTTGGCATCCATTGCGCCCGCGCTCTTCAGCCTGCCGGCATGGATACTGGCATCCCGCAGTTCGCCGGCAATCCGGCGGCGTTCCCCTGCTGGTTTGGCAAGAAAATCCTGCTGCCAGCCGGGTTCCCGGACCTGGTTGCGAAACGCGAAATACTCCGCATCGCCGGTGCACAGGGTGTCACCATGCAGCAGCAGAGCGGCCTGTCCGAACAGTTCGATCCGGACCGGATCATCGAGCAGGGTACAGGTACTCGCCCCGGCAAACCGGTCTCCCAGCAGAAAGTCCCGGTTGCCGCGCAGCACGAACACGGTTGTTCCCGTGTCAGCGCAGGCCTTCAGTCCAGCGGTGATTTCCTGCGAGTGCGGTGTCTCGTCATCGTCCCCGATCCATGCCTCGAACAGGTCGCCGAGGATATAGATCGCCCCGGCATCCCTGGCACGGCCCCCGAGGTAGTGCAGGAAACGGCGCGTGGTATCCGGGTGGCCGGCGTCCAGGTGCAGATCAGAGATAAACTGGACCGCCGGCATGAACGGGTGGTCAGCCTTCCTCGACAGTGACCTTGTTGATGACCACGGCCTCGAGGGGAACATCCTGGTGCCCGCCCTGGTTGCCGGTACTGACCTTCTCGATACTGTGTACGGCATCCATCCCGTCGATAACTTTACCAAAGACCGTGTAACCCCAGCCTTGCGGTGTCGGTGCGGTATGGTTCAGGAAGGTATTATCCTTGAGGTTGATGAAGAACTGCGCGGTTGCCGAATTCGGGTCATTCGTGCGCGCCATGGCAATGGTCCCGGTGTCATTCTTCAGGCCGTTGTTGGCCTCGTTTTTAATTTGTGCGTTGGTCTTTTTTTGCTGCATGTCCGGCATAAATCCGCCGCCCTGGATCATGAACCCGGGAATGACCCGGTGGAATATGGTGCCATCGAAAAAACCGGCCTTCGCGTAGGCCACGAAATTGGCCACGGTATCCGGTGCCTTGTTCCCGTCGAGTTCGAGTACGATGGTGCCACTGGTTGTTTCCATGTTTACAGTAACCATTCCGGCTCCTTTGGTTTCTTTGTCAGTTGAAAAGCCGGTAGCCGGTATAAAGCCGAGCGTGGCGGCAAGCAATATTCCCATAAATCGCTTCATCTGGATCTCCATGAATGAACAAGTGACGCCAATCATATAAGCTTGCGCCGCAGTTACAAGCCCGGATAACGGTTATCTGCCCGGCACGGATGTTCCCCGGCAGCGTTTCCGTTACCATGCTGGCGCAAAATACGGGGATTCACGGAATGCAGGAACTGAGAATTCACAACAGCCAGACCGGCCGCAAGGAGCCTTTCGTACCCCTGGAAGCGGGCAAGGTGCGCATGTATGTCTGCGGCATGACGGTCTACGACTACTGCCACCTCGGGCATGCCCGGGTGATGATCGTGTTCGACATCGTCACCCGTTACCTGCGCCACATCGACTATGACGTGACCTACGTGCGCAATATCACCGATATCGATGACAAGATTATCCAGCGCGCCAACGACAACGGCGAAGATATCAATGAACTCACCGGGCGGTTTATCCGGATCATGCACGAGGATGCCGCCGCACTCGGTGTGCTCGAACCGGACCTGGAGCCACGCGCTACCACCTCGATGGACAACATCATCGCGATGATCGGTACCCTGGTGGACAAGGGTTATGCCTACCCGGGCGACAACGGCGATGTCTATTACGCCGTCAGCCGTTTCGAAAACTACGGGCAACTCTCCGGCAAGAAAATTGACGAGCTGCGTGCCGGGGAACGCGTGGAAGTCGATACGGCCAAGCAGGACCCGCTGGATTTCGTACTCTGGAAAGCGGCCAAGCCGGGCGAACCCAGCTGGAAATCCCCCTGGGGCAACGGGCGACCGGGCTGGCACATCGAATGCTCTGCCATGTCGACACAATGCCTCGGTAATCATTTCGACATTCACGGCGGCGGCATGGACCTGATATTCCCGCACCACGAAAACGAGATTGCCCAGTCGGAGGCGGCCACCGGCGAACCCTTCGTCAACCTGTGGATGCACAATGGTTTCGTCAAGGTCGACGAGGAAAAAATGTCCAAGTCACTCGGTAATTTCTTCACCGTGCGGGAAATACTGAAAAACTACCGGGCAGAAGAGGTGCGCTATTTCATTCTCGCCAGCCATTACCGCAGTCCACTGAACTATTCGCAGGAAAACCTCGACAACAGCAAGGCGGCACTGACCCGGCTTTATACTGCGCTGCGCGGCCTGTCGCCGGAACCCGGTGCGGTTGACAATCAATACACGCAGGCCTTCCACGCGGCGATGAGTGATGACTTCAATACGCCGGAGGCCATCGCGGTGCTGTTCGAAATCACGCGCGAGATCAACCGCAGTCGGGAAAGCGACAGCCGCCGTGCAAACGGTCTGGCAAGCGCCCTGGTTACCCTTGGTGGCATCCTCGGTCTGTTGCAGGACGACCCGGAGACTTACCTGCGTGGCAGCAGTGCAATACAGCAGGAGTCCGTCGATGACCTGTCCGATACAGAAATCGAGAAAATGATCCGGCAGCGCATCCAGGCACGCGCGGACAAGGACTGGGCCGAGGCCGACCGGATCCGGGATGCGCTCGAGTCCCGGGGGGTTATCCTGGAAGATGCGGCCTCAGAGACCAGCTGGCGCAGAAAATAGCCCCGCGGTCAGGCGTGTAATTCCTCGGCGGCAAACAGCGTATTTTCCAGCAGGGTGGCCACCGTCATCGGCCCGACGCCACCCGGTACCGGGGTTATCCAGGCAGCACGCTCGAGGGCCGCCGGGTAACCGATGTCGCCGACCAGGCTGCCGTCATCCAGCCGATTGATGCCGACGTCGATCACCGTCGCACCGGGCTTGACCCACTCACCTGGAACCAGCCCGGGTTTCCCGACCGCCACCACCAGCACGTCGGCACGACCCGCATGGAATTCGAGGTCCCGGGTAAAGCGGTGACAGATGGTCACCGTACACCCTGCCAGTAACAGTTCCAGCATCATCGGGCGGCCGACATTGTTCGATGCGCCCACCACGACCGCCTCGCGGCCGTGAAAGGTCTCCCCGGTTTTCTCCAGCAGGGTAATCACGCCCTTGGGTGTGCAGGAACGGAGCAGGGGACGCCGCATTGCCAGCCGTCCGGTGTTGTAGGGATGAAATCCGTCCACATCCTTGTCCGGGCGGATGGATTCGGTCACCTTGTCGGCATTGATCCCGTCCGGTAGCGGGAACTGCACCAGGATCCCGTCAATACCATCATCATGGTTCAGATCCGCAATGAGTGCCAGCAGGTCTGCCTCACTGGTGGTATCCGGCAGGTCATAATCACGTGACAGCACACCGGCCTCGTCGCAGGCCCGGCGCTTGTTGCGCACATAGATCTCGGAAGCCGGGTCCTGCCCGACCAGGATGACTGCCAGACCGGGCGGGCGCAACCCGGCCTTGATACGTGCCGAGATGCGGTTTTTGACAGTCTGCCGGACTTCGGCAGCAATGGCCTTGCCATCAATCAGCTGTGCGGTCATGGGATGTCCGGATCGGGGTGCTTGAGCAAGCTCGCGATTCTCGCACGGGGCATCAGAGACGCACAACACGACACGGCAAAAATATCCGGGAAGCTCTGCAGTTAGGGCCTGCTGCCTGACCACTGTATTTGACCGTTTTCAGGCCAGCACGTATCATTGCGTGGCTCAGCAAGGACGATACACTACTGAATCGCCTCGTGAATGCACAGTAATAACGGGGTATAGCGCAGCCTGGTAGCGCGCCTGCTTTGGGAGCAGGATGTCGGGGGTTCAAATCCCTCTACCCCGACCAATATGTGGTAGTAATCTGGCAGAAATATTTGCGCCCGTAGCTCAGTTGGATAGAGCATCGGCCTTTAAGCGCACACTGGCATGTGTGCAGATAGGAGCCTTTATGGGGAAAGGGAACCCATAAAGTGGATCGCACTGTATCGGGGAAACCTTAACAGGTCATGCTGATGGCAATCCCGAGGAAACCGTTGGTTGACCCGTCCATTGGTTTGTGGCTAGCATTATGCAGGTATGCATCACACCAAAGACAAAGGCGACCTGGGTGTTTTGAAGGCTCAACTCGATTTATTCGAGCAAGGATATGTAATATTAAATCCGGTGACTGAGCACGCGCCATTTGATTTAGTGGCTTACAGGGACGGGGTGTTCAAACGGGTACAGGTTAAATACAAATCTGTTGACAGGACAGGCAGCATAACCGTCCATTTCCGTTCTTGCTGGACGGACAAGCATGGTACACATATGCGGCATGTCAATAAGGATGAAATTGATCTTTATTGTATTTACTGTCCGGACACAGAGTCTTGTTATTACCTTGATCCAAGCGACTATGGAAAATCAGTCACATTGAGGGTAGAAACACCAAGAAATAATCAGCAAAGAAATGTAAGACTTGCAGACGATTATCGCCGGGTTCCGTAGAGACTATACGTGCGACACCTGAGATGGTGAAGAGATAGTCCAGACCACAAACCCTTCGAGGGGCGTCGAAAGACGTAGTTGGTAAGCTAAGCCGAGGGTCGCAGGTTCGAATCCTGCCGGGCGCGCCATCTTTGGATGGCAAACAGATGTTAGCAGTTTAATGGTGGGCGTAGCTCAGTTGGTAGAGCCCTGGATTGTGATTCCAGTCGTCGTGGGTTCGAGTCCCATCGTCCACCCCAATCGGGGCCGTTAGCTCAATCAGGCAGAGCAGTGGACTCTTAATCCATTGGTTGAAGGTTCGATTCCTTCACGGCCCACCATATCCGGCGCCCGTTTCACAGCGGGCTTTTTTGTGTGCAACAGGATGAAACAGACGGTAGCCAGCCATTTGCCACCCGGGCTGGATAGCATAATTCAGGGGTACGCTGACCGAAGATAAGCCGTTATAATTGCTGTGATATCGGTCAGCGTATCACTCATGAGCCGCGGGCTTTGCGAAAGTGGCGGAATTGGCAGACGCGCTGGCTTTAGGTGCCAGTGGGGCAACCCGTGAGAGTTCGAGTCTCTCCTTTCGCACCAATATACTAGATAAAACAAATAGTTAACAAAACAGCAACAACGCACGGGATCGGGATAACTGCTCCGCCTGCGATTACATTTGAGGTGAATACATGCAAGTATCGGTTGAAAACACAGGTGGACTGGAGCGCCGGATGACAGTGCAGGTCCCTGCCGAACGCATTGACCAGGAAGTAACCTCTCGTCTGCAATCAATGAAGTCGTCGATTCGTCTGGATGGTTTCCGGCCGGGCAAGGTTCCGCTGCAGGTGGTCGAGAGCAAATATGGTGTCCAGGTACGCCAGGAAGTTATCGAGCAGGTAATCAACTCGACCCTGCATGAGGCACTGACCCAGGAAAATATCCGGCCGGCCGGTGAACCCTCGATTTCCCCAAAGGAAACCAATCCCGGTGAGGAACTGGAATTTGTTGCAACCTTTGAGGTATTCCCGGAGATCGACGGCGATATCAAATACAGTTTCAGCATCACCCGCCCGGCCGTGGAAGTTGGCGAGGCCGATATCAAATCCATGCTGGAGAAACTCCGCAAACAACGCGCCACCAGCAGCGTGGTTGACCGGAAAGCACAAACCGGTGACCAGGTCGTTGTCGATTTTGAAGGCACCATCGATGGCAATCCGTTTACCGGCAACCGGGGAGAACAGGCCCCTGTGGTACTGGGGTCAAACTCCATGATACCCGGCTTCGAAGAGCAACTCGCTGGTTTGTCGGCAGGGGAGGAGGCCACCATCAGTGTTACCTTTCCTGATGACTACCCGGCCGGAGATGTCGCCGGCAAGGCGGCAGAATTCAGGGTCAAGATCCATTCCGTCTCCGAAATGGTCCTGCCGGAGCTCGATGACGAGTTTGCGCGTGCCTTCGGCATGGAAGACAAGGGACTGGAAGGACTCAGGGCAGAAGTCACCAGCAACATGCAGCGGGAACTGAAATCGATCATTTCAACCAGCATGAAAGACCAGGTTTTTACCGGACTGCTGGAGAACAATCCCGTTGAGGTGCCACGCAACCTGATCGACAACGAACTGGCACAGTTGCAATCACAACAGGAATACCAGGATATCGATAGCACACAACTCGAAGCCAGCGCCGAACGCCGGGTCAAGCTGGGCGTGCTGGTCTCGGAGGTCGTCAAGCAGAATCAGTTGCAGGTTGATCCAGACCGGGTGCGTGAAGCTATCGAAACAATTGCCGCTTCCTATGAAAAACCGGAAGAAGTCATCCAGTACTATTATGGCAACCAGGAAACCCTGGCCAATGTGCAATCCGCTGTCATGGAGGATCAGGTGGTTGACTGGGTCCTGGAGAACGCGGGACTCGAGGTACAGGATGATCAGACCACGTTTGACGCACTGGTCGAAGCGGCCAGGCAACCTAAAGGATAGCAGTCGATGACCGATAAAAATCCCATGAATGGTGCGATGGATACACAGGCCCTGAACCTTGTCCCGATAGTCATCGAACAGACTGCCAGGGGCGAGCGTTCCTACGATATTTATTCACGGCTCCTCAAAGAGCGCGTGATTTTTATTGTCGGACCGGTGGAAGACTACATGGCAAACGTCGTCGTTGCCCAGTTGCTGTTTCTGGAATCTGAAAATCCGGACAAGGACATCCACCTGTATATCAATTCTCCGGGTGGTTCGGTAACCGCCGGACTCGCGGTCTACGACACCATGCAATTCATCAAGTCCGAGATAAGCACCATGTGTATCGGGCAGGCCGCGAGCATGGGTGCATTGCTGCTAGCCGGCGGTACCAAGGGTAAACGCGTTTGCCTGCCGCACTCACGCATGATGATTCACCAGCCCCTGGGCGGCTTCCAGGGCCAGGCAACGGATATCGATATCCACGCGCGCGAGATTCTCCTTATCCGGGAGAAACTCAGCCTGATCCTTGCCCGGCATACCGGCCAAACGCTGGAGCGCATCCAGCAGGACACGGAACGTGACAACTTCATGGGCGCTGAAGATGCCCGGGAGTATGGGCTAATCGACCAGATTCTCGAGCAGCGCGAGACCGGGAAGGCAGCGCAGTAACCTGAAGGGAACAAGACAGGAACCCCGGCGGTCAGAGTTACCGGGAGCCGAAATACCGGAAATCCGGGCCAGATGAGAACAGAAGGGGTTGATTTATAATAACAATCAGTGTTAAAACCGAAGCTGTAGTTATATTTAGCAGGCCTGAGGATTGAGTATGAGCAACGATAGAGACGGTAAGGGTGACGACGGCAAACTGCTCTACTGCTCTTTTTGTGGCAAGAGTCAGCACGAGGTACGCAAGCTGATTGCGGGACCTTCCGTTTTTGTATGTGACGAGTGCGTTGAACTCTGTAATGACATCATCCGCGAGGAAATGCAGGAGAAAACCACCGGTGATGGCGACAAGCTGCCCAAACCCCAGGAAATCAATGACGTCCTCAATGAATACGTAATTGGCCAGGACCGGGCCAAGAAAGTCCTCGCGGTTGCGGTCTACAACCACTACAAGCGACTGGATGCGAGCCTCAAGAAAGACGATGTTGAGCTATCCAAGAGTAACATCCTGCTGATCGGGCCAACCGGCTCGGGCAAGACCTTGCTGGCTGAAACCCTGGCCCGCCTGCTCAACGTACCCTTTACCATCGCTGACGCCACCACGCTGACAGAAGCAGGCTATGTAGGCGAGGATGTAGAGAATATCATTCAGAAACTGCTGCAGAAATGCGACTACGACGTTGACAAGGCGCAAACCGGAATTGTCTATATCGATGAAATCGACAAGATCTCGCGCAAGTCAGACAATCCCTCGATAACCCGGGATGTATCGGGTGAGGGTGTCCAGCAGGCCCTGCTAAAGCTGATCGAGGGTACGGTCGCATCGGTACCGCCACAGGGTGGCCGCAAGCACCCGCAGCAGGAATTCCTGCAGGTCGACACTTCCAATATCCTGTTCATTGTCGGCGGTGCATTTTCCGGTCTCGACAAGATTATCCGCAGCCGTTCCGAAACCGGCGGTATCGGGTTCTCGGCTGAGGTCCGCAGCAAGGATGAAGAGTCGCGGCTGGGAGAAATACTCTATAATGTGGAACCCGAGGACCTGATCAAATACGGCCTGATCCCCGAATTTGTCGGCCGGCTCCCGGTGGTGGCAACCCTTGAAGAACTCGATGAAGGCGCCCTGGTGCAGATTCTTACCGAACCGAAGAATGCACTGACCAAGCAATATGCCAAGCTGTTTGACATGGAAGGGTGCGAGATCGAATTCCGTGAAGACGCTCTCCAGTCCATTGCCCGCAAGGCCATGGACCGCAAGACCGGCGCACGCGGTCTGCGCACGATCCTCGAGCAGGTACTGCTCGATACCATGTACGACCTTCCCTCGCTTGAAAACGTCAGAAAAGTGGTCATTGATGACGGTGTAATCGAGGGCAATTCCCAGCCGTACATGATTTTTGACGCTCCGGAGCCCATTGCGGTTTCCGAGTAGTCAACATATTCTTATAGTTAACAACTACATATGTTTATCAGTACGTCACCCGGTGAGGTGGCACGCTCCTTGCTGTAGTTTAATTGCCCGTCAAGAAAAATGGTTGAAGTGTGTTTAACTGCACCCCATATTCACAGTTCGGGATGCAAGGCGAAACACGGTTATTCTGACAGGCAGGTCACCGGGGATATCCGGATCTGGACTGACGGTATTTTGACAGCCAGCCACGGAGACCCGGTTTACAAGCAATCAATCAGCAATGGATGGAGACTGAAATGACCGAAGAAACCACGAGCGCTGTACCAGTCTTGCCGTTAAGGGACGTCGTCGTATATCCCCACATGGTCATCCCGTTATTCGTCGGCCGCGAGAAATCCATTAATGCCCTCGATTCCGCGATGCAGCAGGACAAAAAGATTCTGCTGGTTGCCCAGAAGAATGCCGAAATCGATGACCCGTCTGCAGATGACATCCATGAAATTGGGACACTGTCCACGATTCTGCAACTGCTGAAGCTGCCGGATGGAACCGTCAAGGTTCTCGTGGAAGGCGCCGAACGCGCACGCATCGATTCCTTCGAATCACTTGACACGTTTTTTACAGCCAATATTGACATCCTGCTGTCCCAGGACGAGGAAGAGGAAAAGGAACTCGAAGTCATGACCCGTTCGTTACTGGCCATGTTTGACCAGTACGTCAAGCTGAACAAGAAAGTACCGCCGGAAATCCTTACATCACTTTCCGGGATCGACGAACCGGGACGGCTGGCGGACACCATTGCCGCACACATGTCACTCAAGCTGGACGAAAAACAGAAGATCCTCGAAATAGAAAGTTGTCGTGAGCGCATCGAACGCCTGATGGGCCTGATCGAGGGTGAAATCGATATCATGCAGATCGAGAAACGCATTCGCGGTCGCGTGAAACAGCAAATGGAAAAAAGTCAGCGCGAGTACTACCTGAATGAACAAATGAAGGCCATCCAGAAGGAACTGGGTGACATGGAAGACGCTCCGAATGAACTCGAGGAGCTGCAACAGAAAATTGACAAGGCCGGAATGAGCAAGGAGGCCATGGAGAAGGCCACGTCCGAGATCAACAAGCTGAAGATGATGTCGCCAATGTCAGCGGAAGCCACGGTTGTCAGAAACTATATTGACTGGCTTGTCAGTGTTCCCTGGAAAAAACGTTCCAAGACACGCAACAACCTGGCTGCTGCCGAGGACGTACTTGAGGAAGATCACTATGGGCTCGAGAAAGTAAAGGAACGGATCCTCGAATACCTCGCTGTCCAGCAACGAGTCAGGAAGCTCAAGGGGCCTATCCTTTGCCTGGTCGGGCCTCCGGGTGTCGGCAAGACCTCCCTGGGCCGTTCCATTGCCCGGGCCACGAACCGAAAATTCACCCGCATGTCACTCGGTGGTGTGCGCGATGAAGCTGAAATTCGCGGCCATCGGCGCACCTATATTGGTTCGTTACCGGGGAAAATCGTACAAAATCTCTCCAAGGTAGCTGTTCGTAATCCGCTGTTCCTGCTGGATGAGCTCGATAAAATGTCCATGGATTTTCGCGGTGATCCGTCATCGGCGTTGCTCGAAGTGCTCGATCCCGAGCAGAACAATGTTTTCAACGATCACTACCTGGAAGTGGATTTTGACCTTTCCGATGTTATGTTCGTCGCCACGGCCAATACGCTGAATATTCCGGCGCCCTTGCTGGATCGCATGGAAGTCATCCGCATTCCTGGATACACGGAAGACGAAAAGATCAATATCGCGATGCGCTACCTGGTGCCTAAACAGATAAAGGACAACGGGCTCAAGGACAAGGAAATATCGATCAGCCAGAATGCAATTCGCGACATTATCCGTTACTACACCCGTGAAGCCGGGGTCCGTAACCTGGAACGCGAAATTTCCAAGATCTGCCGCAAGGTGGTCAAGGAACTGGTACTCAAGGAGCGGGACCAGAAAATATCGGTTACCCCCCGTAATATTGACAAGTACCTTGGCGTCAGGCGCTTTCGCTACGGTCTCGCGGAAGACCGTGACCAGGTCGGCCAGGTCACCGGTCTGGCCTGGACCGAGGTTGGTGGTGAACTGCTGACCATTGAATCAACCATCGTGCCCGGCAAGGGCAAGATGATCCACACCGGCCAGCTGGGCGATGTGATGAAGGAATCCATTCAGGCGGCAACCACAGTGGTGCGCAGCCGCTCCGCGATGCTTGGCATCGATCCGGAGTTCTACCATAAATACGATATCCACATTCATGTGCCGGAGGGTGCAACACCCAAGGACGGTCCGAGTGCCGGTGTCGGTATGTGTACGGCTCTGGTGTCCGCACTGACGAATATCCCGGTGCGCGCCGACGTCGCGATGACTGGCGAAATCACCCTGCGCGGCGAGGTTCTGCCGATCGGCGGCCTGAAAGAGAAACTGCTTGCAGCACATCGCGGCGGCATTACCACCGTCCTGATCCCCGAGGAGAACCGCAAGGATCTCGTGGAGATACCGAAAAATGTGAAGGATAAGCTGGATATACGTCCGGTCAAATGGATCGACCAGGTGCTCCAGGAGGCACTGACACATCAACCGGTACCGTTGCCTGACGAGGCAGGCAAGGCACAGGAAGGGAAAGCCGTCAAGGACAAGGACAAGGAGAAAGCCGGGGCCAAGCAGAAACCGATCCGGGCACACTAGAAATCCCTGCTGAGTGATCCACTAAAAACCCGCTGGTACAGGCCCCAAAGGCCGGCCAGCGGGTTTTTTGTGCCGGTTTTCTATGTTCTAATAGCAATGCTTGCAGGGCAGGGGGCATGCGAGTGATTAATCTGATTAACCACATTATCATTTCGAGGATACCTACATGAACAAAGCTGAATTGATCGAAGCTGTCACTGATGCGGCCGAGCTGTCCAAGGCCGACGCAACACGTGCTACGGATGCCGTCCTGGATACCATCACCGCATCGGTAAGCAAGGGCGAGCAGGTCACGCTGGTTGGTTTCGGGACATTTTCGCGAAGGGAGCGTGCCGCACGGGCCGGACGAAACCCGCAAACCGGTGAAACAATTCAGATCAAGGCGTCCAAATCCGTCGGGTTCAAAGCTGGCAAAGCCCTGAAGGATGCCGTAAACTAGCGCGCCTTCGGGTGCTTAGCTCAGCTGGGAGAGCGTCGCCCTTACAAGGCGAATGTCGGGGGTTCGATCCCCTAGCACCCACCATGGTTCAGGAGTGGTAGTTCAGCTGGTTAGAATACCGGCCTGTCACGCCGGGGGTCGCGGGTTCGAGTCCCGTCCACTCCGCCACTAGAAAACGAAAGGGCGCCAACCGGTGCCCTTTCTACTGCCTGCAAGCGATCAATATTCAGCAATAATTCCGGGAAATAACCATGTTACTGGCAATTCGTGAACGCGTAATGGGGATAGTCGGCTGGGTCCTGCTCGGGCTGCTGGCAGTGGCTTTTTCATTTTTCGGTCTGAATTCCTACCTGGGAGATTCAACCCGCACGTATGCCGCATCTGTCAATGACGTTGAAATCTCACTGGCAGCGCTGCGCAGCACTTATCAGCAGATGCGCACCCGCCTGCAGTCACAACTGGGAGATTCCTACGATCCGGCGATGCTCGACGAGCATATGATCAGGAAGAGTGCGCTCCAGAAACTCATTCGTGAACAACTGTTGTTACAGGCAGCAGAAGCGGACGGTTTTGCGGTCAGCAAGGAACGACTTGCGGCGGAGATCAGTTCCATTGGTGCTTTCAGGGATGGTGATGCATTCTCAAGCCAGAAGTACGAAAACATCCTGCGTAACCAGGGAATGAGCTCCAGCCAGTTCGAGAGACGTCTTTCCAGGGAACTTCTCACGCAACAGTTATTGACCGGTATCACCGGGACTGCTGCATCCACCCCTGGCATAGTAACTGACCTGTACCGGTTGCAGGCCCAGCAACGCCGTTTCAGGTACGTGACCGTGCCGGTTTCAGCATATGCTGGCAAGGAGGTCGCTGATGCGACCGAAATAGAAAAGTATTACCAGGAAAACGGCAAGGAGTTCATGTCGCCCGAGCGCATAAGGGTAAATTATATCGAGCTGGTTGCAGATAACCTTGAGGTGAATACTGAAGTCAATGACAAGGCACTGAAAGCGCTCTACGACGAACAATCTGAAAAGTACGTCATAGAGGAACAGCGCCAGGCACGACATATTCTGCTCAGGCTACCGCCTGATTCTGATGTGAAAGCTGTTGCAGATTCGCGCATCAAGGCGCAATTACTGCTGGAACGACTTGAAAATGGTGAAGACTTTGCAGAACTCGCCCGCGCAGAATCGGATGACCCCGGGTCGGCAGCCAACGGGGGCGATCTCGGTTTCTTTGGCAAGGGTGTAATGGCGCCGATATTCGAGGCGGCAGTATTTGCACTCGAGGAGGGTGAGCGCAGTGACGTTGTCCAGACAACATTTGGCTTTCATATTATCGAGGTCACCGGCATAAAACCCGAGATTGCCACGCCCTTTGAGGATGTCAGGGATAAGCTGGTTCATGAATACCTTGCCGAGGCGCGCAACGACCTGTTTTATGAATACTCCGAGAATCTGGCTAATGCTGCCTTCGAGAATCCGGACAGCCTGGACAGCGCTGCCAGTGAACTCAACGTCGAGATCATGACCAGTGACTGGCTTACCCGCGATGGCGGCCCCGGGATTGGTGAGTACCCGGAGATTGTCGAGGCGGCATTTCAGCGGGATGTCCTGGAGTCCGGTAATAACAGTGAACCCATCGAGGTTGCCGACAATCACCAGGTGGTTATCAGGCTGCTTGACCATGAACCGGCGGAAGCACAGCCACTGG
>QIFB01000002.1 GCA_003230545.1 Gammaproteobacteria bacterium
GATTGCCGGCGTGCTGCGCAACGGCCCGGCCGACGAGGCCGGCATTCAACCCGGCGACGTACTCACGGCAATCGGTGACATCGCGGTCAACGAACCAACCGAGGCAATGAAAATCATTTCGGAACTGCGCCCGGAAACGGTGATCGAGCTCAGTGGCACACGCGATGGCAAGCAGTTCACCACCCGTGCAAAAATCATCCAGCGCCCGCAGTCGAGTCCATTGAAGGACAGCTAGGTGCAGTTGCACCTGCGATATAACCCTGCCTGACACGCAGTGCACATCCCTGATTGAGCAAATTGCACCTTTCGAGCGTGAATCCGGTGTCCCTGGCAGGCCCCCTTGTCAGGGAACGCTGCAAGTCCATCCCTGGACGCTCAACGGCTTCATCCCTGAAGCCGATGTCCCTGACAAGGGGGCCACACCGGATTGCATGACGCAAAAATCTGTACGGTTACTCGGGGTACAGGGTGAATTCTCTAGACCGTTGGCCGCAGGGATGCGGCCATCGAGCTTACAGGGACGTACTTGCAGCGTGTCTTGAGAAATCCCCCTGCACCCCGAGTGACCTTGCTCGGACCGTGCAACCTGCTCGATCAGGGGAACAGTCAAGTCCGGTGAAATCAGAGGCATTCAGCGAGGGCTGCAAGGAACGCGGCATTTTCCTCCGGGCTGCCCACGGTCACCCGCAGGCAGTCCGCCAGCGCCGTCACGGTTCCATTCAGGTTCTTGATCAAGATACCGCGCTCCTTGAGGCCGGCAAAAATTGCATCCGCACGACCCGGTGGTGTGCGTAACAGAATGAAATTGGCTTCGCTGGGAAACACGGTCAGCCCCGGCATTTCCTGCAATTGTGCAGACAGCGCTGCCCGGTCACGGCGCAAGCTGTCGGTCTGTTCGGAAAACACGTCATAGTGCTGCAGGGCAAACACGCCGCATGCCTGGTTCAGCGTACTGATGTTGTAGGGCAGACGCGTTTTTTCGAACTCGGCAAGCCACGCTTCGGGCCCGGCCAGCAGACCAAGGCGCAGACCGGCAAAACCGATCTTGGACAGTGTTCGCAGCACCAGCAGGTTTTCCGTATCCGGTACTGCCGGCAGAAAACTGTGTTCGGTAAACGGCGCATAGGCCTCGTCGATCACCACCAGGCCGGGGGCATGTTCGATAATGGCCTCGACGGCGGTCCGGTCGAACAGGTTGCCGGTGGGATTATTCGGCCATGCCAGGAACACCACGGCCGGTTGCCGGTTGGCTATTTCAGCAAGCAGCGCCTCTGCGTCCAGCGTGAAGTCGGCGCGCAGCGGCACGCCGGCAAACTCCAGTCCGCACACCGTGGCAATCTGGCGATACATGACAAAGGTGGGTTCCGGCGCCATGATGACCCGGCCCGGAGCCGCGACGGTCTGGATGATCATCTGGATCAGCTCATCCGACCCGTTCCCGAGCATCACCGCGGCGCTGTCCGGCACCGCCATGCGCCGGCGCAGTTCCTGTTTCAATGCGGTGGCCTGCGGGTCCGGGTAGCGGTTCAGCTCGAGCGTACGCAACACCTCGAACCAGTCATCCAGCAGTGACTCCGGCCAGCGGTACGGGTTCTCCATCGCATCCAGCTTGATCAGGTTACCGGGGTCCGGCACGTGGTAGGCCGGGAGTGCACGCAGCTCGGGCCGCACCAGTTGGTCGATCCTGTCGTTTGCTGCCGTCATTTATCCCGGATCCGCACCTCGGCCGAGCGGGCGTGTGCCGTGAGCCCCTCGCCATGTGCAAGAACTGCGGCGCATTTGCCCAGCGTGCTGGCGCCGCACGGCGAACACTGGATCAGGCTGCTGCGCTTCTGGAAGTCGTAGACCCCAAGCGGTGAGGAAAACCGGGCCGTGCGCGAGGTCGGCAGTACGTGGTTCGGCCCGGCGCAGTAATCGCCCAGCACCTCGGCCGTGTAGCGGCCCATGAAGATGGCACCGGCGTGGCGGATTTGCCCGGCGAGCGCCTGTGGATCATCGACCGACAGCTCCAGGTGCTCCGGTGCAATGATATTGGCCAGTTCGACGGCTTCATCCAGGTCGCGCACCGCGATCAGTGCACCCTGCCCCTGCAGGGATGCGCGAATCACATCGGCCCGCGGCATCTCCGGCAGCAGGCGTTCAATACTGGCCGCAACGGCGGACAAAAACTCCGCATCGGGGCTGATCAGAATCGACTGCGCATCCTCGTCGTGCTCGGCCTGGGAAAACAGGTCAACAGCGATCCAGTCCGGGTCGGTGCGGCCGTCACAGATCACCAGGATCTCCGACGGTCCGGCAATCATGTCGATGCCGACCTTGCCGAACACCATGCGCTTGGCGGTTGTCACCCAGGTATTGCCCGGACCGACAATCTTGTCGACCGGCGGTACCGTGGCGGTCCCCCAGGCCAGCGCCGCAACCGCCTGGGCGCCGCCAATGGCAAACACGCGGTCCACCCCGGCAATGCGCGCTGCCGCGAGCACCATCTCATTGAGTTCACCGCCCGGGGTTGGCACCACCATCACCAGTTCCGGTACCCCGGCCACCCTGGCGGGAATGGCACTCATCAGCACCGACGAGGGATATGCCGCCTTGCCACCGGGCACGTACAGTCCGACCCGGTCCAGCGGCGTGACCTGCTGGCCCAGCAAGGTCCCGTCGGCTTCCGTGTACGACCAGGACTCCATTTTCTGGTGTTCGGCATAGGCGCGAATTCTTTCTGCCGCAAATTCCAGTGCCACACGCTGGTCCGCCGGGATTGCTGCAAGCGCCTGTTCACAGCGTGCGGCCGGTATTCCCAGGTCGGCCGCCACGGACACACTCCAGTTATCCAGGCGGGCCGTCAGCTCCATCAGGGCCGCATCACCACGCGTGCGCACCTCCCCGATAATGTCGGTTACCGTCGTGGCGATCTGCCGGTCGGCCTCTGCCTCACGGGTCAGCAACTGTTCCAGCGCTGCACGGAAACCGGCGTCCCGGCTGTTGAGTCGTGTTATGTCAGTCATGGGATTAGATTCAAAGTATTCACCATAGGACCGTAGGTCGGGCCAGGCGCACAGCGCCATAACCCGACAATACAACGTCGGATTACGCTGCGCTAATCCGACCTACGATTGCTGTGCGCCTTACCCTACCTATGACAATCAACTTCAGGAATGACATGCCGCCTTCAGGTCGGCAATGAATTTCGTGATGCGTTCATGCTTCATTTTCATGGAGGCCTTGTTGACCACCAGTCGTGAACTGATGTCGGCAATGTGTTCCAGCGGGACCAGGCCGTTGGCCTTCAGGGTATTGCCGGTATCGACCACATCGACAATGCGGTCGGCGAGACCCACGATGGGTGCCAGTTCCATCGAACCGTACAGCTTGATGATTTCGACCTGTTCCTGTCGGTCGGCATAAAACCGGCGCGTGCTGTTGACATACTTGGTAGCGATGCGCAGGCGGCGCACCGATGCCGGCGCGGTTTCCGGGCCGGCAACCATCAGCCGGCAGCGGGCAATACCGAGATCCAGCGGTTCGTACAGGCCATTGCCACCGTGCTCCAGCAATACGTCCTTGCCGGCCACGCCGACATCGGCTGCGCCGTACTCGACATAGGTTGGCACATCGGCCGCGCGGATGATGACCAGCTTGACGGCCGCGTCGCTGGTATCCAGGATCAGCTTGCGGCTGGTTTCCGGATCGTCAACCGGCTCGATACCGGCCTGCGCCAGCAGCGGCAGCGTCTCCTTGAAGATGCGTCCCTTCGACAGGGCAATGGTCAGCAAGTCATTCATGGGTGACAAGTTTCAGGCAGAACCCGTTGATTTACAAGCATGCAGGGGAATAACCCGAGTGCCACGGTACCGGGTAGTGGCTCAGGAGGGGATGCGATGGATATTGGCGCCGATTTGCGCCAGCTTTTCCTCGATACATTCATAGCCGCGATCCAGGTGATAAACCCGATCGACGACCGTCTCGCCTTCGGCCACCAGCCCGGCCAGCACCAGGCAGGCTGACGCGCGCAGATCGGTGGCCATGACGGGTGCCCCTTTCAGTCGGTCGACACCCTTGATAATGGCCGTCTTGCCCTCGAGCTGGATGTCCGCGCCCATGCGCTGCAGTTCCTGGACGTGCATGAAACGGTTTTCAAACACGGTTTCCGTGATGGTTCCCGCGCCTTCGGCAATGGCATTCAGTGCCGTAAACTGCGCCTGCATATCGGTCGGGAACGCCGGGTACGGGGCCGTGCGCACATTCACCGCACGGGGGATACGGCCGCGCATATCCAGCTCGATCCAGTCATCACCGACATTGATATCGGCACCAGCCTCGACCAGCACCTGCAGCACCGCATCCAGGGTAGTCGGGCAGGTCGACTTCACCTTGATATGCCCGCCGGTCATGGCCGCCGCCACCAGGAAGGTACCGGTCTCAATGCGGTCCGGCAGCACCCGGTACGCAGTACCGGACAATTGTTCCACGCCTTCTATTTCGATGCAGTCGGTCCCGGCCCCATCGATGTGCGCACCCATGGCGATCAGGCAATTTGCCAGGTCCACGACTTCCGGTTCGCGCGCGGCATTCTCGATCACCGTGGTACCCCGGGCGAGCGTCGCCGCCATCATCAGGTTCTCGGTCCCGGTGACAGTCACCAGGTCCATTACCAGGCGCGCGCCCCGCAACCGGTCAACACGTGCCTTGATGTTGCCATTTTCAACCTTAATATCAGCACCGAGTGCCTGCAGGCCCTTGATGTGCAGGTTGACAGGACGCGAACCGATGGCACAGCCACCGGGAAGCGACACATCGGCCTGCCCGAAGCGTGACAGCATCGGCCCCAGCACGAGGATGGACGAGCGCATGGTCCTGACCAGCTCGTAGGGTGCATTCAGTGATTTAATCGAGCGGGCATCCACCTCGATGCCCATGGTTTCATCCACCACCAGGCTCACGCCCATGCGGCCCAGCAGTTCCATGGTGGTGGTGACATCATGCAGGTGCGGGACATTGCTGATGGTGACCGGGCCATCGGCCAGCAGCGTCGCTGCCATGATCGGCAGCACGGCGTTCTTGGCGCCGGAGATGCGCACCTCCCCTTGCAGGGCGGTCCCGCCGATTATCGTCAGCTTGTCCAGGGTCAGGCTTCCCCGGTGCCGTTCACCGTTGACCCGAACAGGATATCGGCAAGGCCGCAGACACGCGCTATCGAGAGCATCTGCTCCGGTATGTGCAAAAAGTCGATCGAACGACCCCGGTTCGCGGACTCCCTGAGCCACTCGACCAGCAGCGCCAGCCCGGCACTGTCGGCACGGGTGACCCCGGAAAGGTCAAGCCGTACATCCCCGCCCTCGAAGAAACGGCGGGGGGTGCTCTTCAACAGGCCGGAAACGGTGGCGAAACCCAGTTCGCCAACCAGTTCCCAGGTTCCGTCCCCGCCGGCTTCAAGGCGAACAGCATCCATTTGCCGGCTCACTTTTCTTCAGCGGAAGCAGTATTGTAAAGGAACTGGCCGATCATCTGCTCGAGCACCAGCGCTGACTGCGTCAACTGGATCCGGTCACCCGGCATGATGTTGTCTTCGGACCCGCCGGGTTCCAGGGCAACGTACTGTTCTCCCAGCAGGCCGGCGGTAAAGATACTCGCCGTGGTATCTTCCGGAAACCGGTCGTACGAATTACCGATACGCAGTTGTACAACAGCTTCGTAGGTCTCGAAGTCGTAGACAATACTGTCTACCCTGCCAATACGCACGCCCGAGACCGTGACCGGGGAACGCACCTTGAGCCCGCCGATGTTATCGAATGACGCCGTAATGGTGTAGCTTTCGCCATTTACACTGGTACTGAGGTTACTGACCTTCATCGCCAGTATGAATAACGCTGCCATGCCGGCCGCAACGAACAGCCCGACCGCGATTTCAACTGCCTTGCTCTGCTTCATGATGTCCTAGTCTCCAAACATGAGTGCCGTCAGCACGAAGTCCAGCCCGAGTACCGCCAGGGCCCCGTGTACCACGGTACGTGTTGTCGCCCGGCTGACACCCTCCGATGTCGGTACGGCGTCATAGCCCTCGAATACCGCAATCCATGTGGCCACAAACCCGAATACGATACTCTTGATGACACCATTATAAATATCATCCTGCAGATCGACATTGGCCTGCATCTGTGACCAGTAGGCGCCCTCGTCCACTCCCAGCAGGCCGACGCCGACAAAAAAGCCGCCGTAGACGCCGATGGCACTGAAGATCGCCGCGAGCAGCGGCATGGACAGGAAACCGGCAAGGAAGCGCGGCGCGATCACGCGCTTCATTGGATCGACCGCCATCATCTCCATGCCGGACAACTGTTCCGTCGCCTTCATCAGGCCGATCTCGGCCGTCAGTGCCGAACCGGCGCGCCCGGCAAACAGCAGCGCCGTCACCACCGGCCCCAGTTCCCGCACCAGTGCCAGCGCCACGGCCACCCCGAGCGATTCCTCGGCGCCGAAATCCGACAGGGTATTGAAGCCCTGCAGTCCCAGCACCATGCCGACAAACAGCCCGGACACCAGGATGATCAGCAGGGTCAGTACGCCAACCGAATAGATTTGCCGGACGACCAGACCGGGACGCAACAGCAATGCCGGTAATCGCGCAAGGATTTGCAACAGGAATACATGACCGCGCCCGAGGCGTTCGAAAAAACCGATGCCGGTCCGGCCGAGTCGCTGCAAGGGGCCCAGCATCACGTGGTTCGTCCCCCGCCGATCAGGTCATCACGAAATGCGGCCGCGGGATAATGAAACGCGACCGGGCCGTCCGGCTCGCCATTCAGGAACTGCTGTGACCACTCGGAAGCAGACTTCCACAGGGAATCGGGTGTTCCCTGGTCGACCACTTTGCCATCGGAGAGCAGGTAGACATAGTCGGCAATGGCGGCCGTTTCCTGCACGTCATGGGACACCACGACGCTGGTCAGACCGAGCGCGCTGTTCAGTTCGCTGATGAGCTTGACAACGATCCCCATGGAAATCGGATCCTGGCCGGTAAACGGTTCATCATACATGACCATCATCGGGTCCAGCGCGATGGCGCGCGCCATGGCCACCCGGCGCGCCATGCCGCCCGAGAGTTCATTTGGCATCATGCCGGCGGCGCCCCTCAGACCCACGGCCTGCAGTTTCATCAGCACCAGGTCACGCACCAGTGTTTCGGGCAGATCGGTATGTTCGCGTATCGGAAATGCAATGTTATCGAAAACACTCAGGTCGGTTAACAGGGCACCGCTCTGGAACATCATGCCCATGCGTTGCCGCAGTTTGTAGAGTGCCTTGATGCCCAGATCGGTCACACATTCGCCATCGACAACGATACTTCCCTGTTGCGGCTGCAACTGCCCGCCGATCAGTTTCAGCAGGGTTGTCTTGCCGGTACCGCTGGGGCCCATGATGGCGGTGACAGAGCCGCGCGCAATATCCAGATCAATCCCGTCGAATATGCTGCGCTCGCCACGGGAGAAAGCCAGGTCGCGCACCTGTACCACGAAATCCTGATTTTCCCGGCTTGTGTTCAAATATGTTTTACCCTGTTCCGGCGTGTCGCGCCTGACCCAACCTGCAAACAACCTCAATAGTTCATCGATGGAACGGCGTGTATGATAAAACAGTTCGCACCAAGAGCTCCATTGATGTCAGGAAATTCACTGAAAAACCTCCCTGCCCCACCTGCCTCCGTCAATCAATGCCCGGAACCCGACCATGTGGCTTGAGTTACTGGCAATTATTGGCGGTTTTGTGCTGCTCACCTGGAGTGCGGACCGGTTTGTTATCGGGGCCGCGGCCATTGCCTTGAACCTGAATGTCTCGCCGCTGATCATTGGCCTGACCATTGTCAGTCTCGGCACCTCGGCACCGGAGATACTGGTATCGGGCATGGCCGCACTGCAGGGGAATACCGGCCTGTCTATCGGCAATGCCCTCGGTTCGAACATTATCAACATCGGGCTGGTGCTCGGCATTACCGCCCTGATCGCCCCGCTGGATGTGCATTCACGTATCCTCAGCCGTGAGTTGCCGGTCCTGCTGGCGATCATGGCGATCGTCTGGCTGTTGCTGCTGGACGGGTCACTCGGGCAGCTCGATGGCACCCTGCTGCTGAGCGGCATGGCGCTGATGCTGGTCTGGATGACCTATGTCGGCATCCAGTCCAGGGGCAGCGGTGAACCGATGACCGAGGAATACGCGGAGAAAATCCAGACCGGCCTGGGTATGGGCCTGGCTGTCTTCTGGCTGGTGGTCGGCCTGATATTCCTGCTGATCAGTTCACGTTTCCTCATCTGGGGTGCCGTCTCCGTGGCGCAGCAGTTCGGCGTCAGCGATCTGATCATCGGCCTGACCATCGTGGCACTTGGCACCAGCCTGCCGGAACTGGCGGCCTCCGTAGCCGGCGTCATCAAAAAAGAGCATGACATCGTGGTCGGCAACATCATCGGCTCGAATATTTTCAACCTGCTGGCCGTTCTTGGCCTGCCCGGGATTATCCACCCCGGGCCCATCGATGCGGTGGTCATGGAGCGTGATTATATCGCCATGGTTATCCTGACGATCTTCCTGTTTGCCATGGCCTACGGGTTCCGCGGTGGCGCACGGCGCATCAACCGTTACGAGGGCGGCGTGCTGTTAATGATCTTTATCGGCTACCAGAGCCTGCTATACTTTTCCGTGACCGGAGATGCCCGACTACCCTCATGAGTGATCACAAATTCCAGGAACTCGCCCTTGCTGTCATCGACACCGAGGCCTGCGCCGTTGCTGCCCTCGCCGATGAGATTCGTAAACCCTCCTTTGTACAGGCCTGCGAGTTCATGCTGGCGTGCAAGGGGCGCGTCGTCGTTACCGGCATGGGCAAGTCCGGGCATATCGCCGGCAAAATTGCCGCCACCCTCGCCAGCACCGGCACCCCGGCCTTTTTCGTACACCCCGGTGAAGCCAGCCACGGCGATCTCGGGATGATCACGGCGGCCGACGTGGTGCTGGCCTTGTCGTATTCCGGTGAAACCGGAGAGATTATTACCATCCTGCCAATCATCAAGCGCCTGAAAGTGCCACTGATCGCGATGACCGGTAACCTGGAATCGACCCTTTCCCGGAAAGCAACCGCCAGCATCACGGTGCGTGTTGACAAGGAAGCCTGTCCACTGGGCCTGGCGCCGACGGCCAGCACCACGGCAGCGCTGGCCATGGGAGATGCGCTGGCAATCGCACTGCTGGAGTCCCGCGGCTTCACCGAGGAGGACTTCGCCCGCTCGCATCCCGGCGGCACGCTCGGCCGGCGCCTGTTGCTGCTGATCGATGACCTGATGCATACCGGTGATGCCATCCCGATCGTCGAACCCGGTACTGCGCTCATTAACGCACTGATGGTAATGACCCGCAAGGGACTCGGCATGACCGTCGTGGTTGATGGCGACGGTCAGCTGGCTGGCGTGTTCACCGACGGTGACCTGCGGCGCGCCATCGATCACAAGATCGATGTCCACGAGGCCAGCGTCAGCGACGTCATGACCACGGACTGCAAGACAGTACATCCCGGCATGCTGGCAGCCGAGGCACTGCAGATCATGGACAGTACCAAGATCAATGCCCTGCCGGTTGTCAACGACGACAACAAGCTCGTCGGTGCCCTGAACATGCACGACCTGCTCAGGGCCGGCGTGGTTTAATACAGCTCCTCATGCAAGACATCCTCGAGAAAGCGCGTCCCATCCGCCTGCTGATATTCGATGTCGACGGGGTACTCACTGACGGCAGCCTGTTCATTGGCGATGATGGCCAGGAATACAAGGCATTCAACTCGCGCGACGGCCACGGTATCAAGATGCTCATGGGCTACGGCATCGAGGTCGCCATCATTACCGGTCGCACTTCAAAGGTCGTTGAGCACCGCATGCAAAATCTGGGGGTCACCCGCGTTTACCAGGGGCAACTGGACAAACTGAAGGCATACGACGTCCTGTCCGAAGAACTCGGCATAGCACACGAGGAGATTGCCTATGTCGGTGACGATGTCGTCGACCTCCCGGTGATGCGCCGCGTTGGACTCGCCATTGCCGTGCAGGATGCCCACCCGCTGGTCATAAAACACAGTCACTGGCAAACACCGAGTCCGGGCGGTTGCGGTGCCGCTCGCGATGTTTGCGAAATGCTCATGGAGGCGCAGGGTGTGCTGGATGACGAGATGAGCAAATACCTTTGAACGCCCGCTTTGCGTTGATTACCGGCCTGGTCTTTAGCGTACTCCTGAGTGGCTGGCTGCTGTACGAACAGGGCACCATCAGCGGCCGTCTGCCCGCTTCCACCCAGGGCCCCGACCTGTTTGTCGAAGACATGGACCTGAAACTGATCAACACCGATGGCAGGCTGCGCTACCACGTCACGGCAGACCGGCTGGACCATTACCCGAGCGATGACCGTGCCGAACTCACCCGCCCCGTGATGCATGTCTACGCTGAAGACCGCCCCACCTGGGAGATCCAGTCGGACAGCGGCCGGATCTCCTCCGGGAACGAAACCGTCTGGCTGCTGGGCGCGGTCGAGGCCCGACGGCTGACCAACCCCGGAACCCGGTCACTGACCATATATACCCGCGACCTGATGGTTAAACCGGAGGCGCAAACAGCCGAAACAGAATATATGACCCGTATCCGGTCCGACCGGTTCGAGATCGAGTCAACCGGGCTGCATGCCGATTTCATCAACAATCGCCTGGAACTGAAGTCCGGGGTGCGTGGCAGGTTCGATGATGCCGGCTGACACTGCAAGGCTTGTCTGTGCCGTGTTGCTGTGGTATCTGCCGGCAAGCGTACTGGCACTGTCATCAGACCGTGACCAGCCGATCTATATCGAGGCTGACAGTGCGGTACTTATGGAAAATGAAGGCCTCAGCACCTACACGGGCAATGTCGCAATACGCCAGGGCACACTCGAATTGCACGGTGACCACATGACGGTATATAACAGTGACAGCAATATCGACCGAATCATCCTGACCGGCAGCCCGGCAACCATCGTGCAGCGTCCGGAAGGCAGCGACAAGGACCTGCATGCCGAAGCCGGTCAGATGGAATACCATGCTGCAAATGAACGCATTATACTGACCGGCGCAGCACGTATCTGGCAGGCAGACGGCAAGGAATTTCGCAGCGAGAAGATCATCTACAACATCAGGACCAATACGGTAAATGCCGGTGACAGCACCTCCGGTGAGCGGGTGCATATCACGCTGCAGCCAAAACAGAAACCGGATGATAACGGGGAGCCCGGGAGCGAATGAGCCTGCTGTCAGCACAGCATATCGGCAAACACTACCAGTCGCGCTCAGTCGTCGATAATGTGTCCCTGTCGGTCAAGACTGGCGAGGTCGCCGGATTGCTGGGCCCGAACGGCGCGGGAAAAACCACCTGCTTTTACCTGATTGTCGGATTGATACCCTGCCACACCGGCAGTATCATGCTGGATGACACCGACCTGAGCGGGCAGCCCATGCATGTCCGGGCACGCCACGGTCTCGGTTACCTGCCGCAGGAAGCATCGATATTCAGAAAGATGACGGTCGCGGAGAATATCCTGTCCGTACTGGAAATCCGCAAGGGGCTTGATAAACAGGAACAGGCCGGGCTGCTGGAGTCGCTGCTGCACGAACTGCATATCGGGCACCTTGCCGACCAGCCCGGCATCAGTCTGTCCGGGGGCGAGCGGCGCCGGGTCGAAATTGCCAGGGCGCTGGCCGCCGAACCGCGCTTCATCCTGCTGGACGAGCCGTTTGCCGGTGTCGATCCGATCTCCGTGCTGGATATCCAGCAGATTATCAAGCACCTGTGTGACCGGGACATCGGCGTGCTGATTACTGACCATAATGTCAGGGAGACCCTCGGCATTTGCGATCACGCCTATATCCTCAACAAGGGGCAGGTCATCTCCGAGGGGCCACCACAGGCCATTCTCGATGACCAGCAGGTCCGCGATGTCTACCTGGGCTCTGAATTCCGCCTGTAACACACCGCACACCCACGGTTTTTAATAATGGCACGAATAATGCCCTATACTTGTCACAGAGGCCCCGGGGTGACCACCCTGCACCGCCTGAAGAATATATGAAGCAATCCCTGCAACTTCGCATTGGTCAGCACCTGACCATGACGCCGCAACTGCAACAGGCCATTCGCCTGCTGCAGCTTTCAACCCTCGAACTCCAGAACGAGGTGCAGACTCTGCTGGAATCCAACCCGATGCTGGAGCAGGAAGAGGGGGATGGCGGGACGGCGGAGGCTGCAGACAACGAGGCGCCCGGTGAAGCGGCCGCAGACAGTCCCGGTGACGATGGCCTGAATGGCACGGAGGTCGACTCGTCCCTGACCGCTGAAAACACCGAATCCATCCCGGACGACCTGCCGGTCGACAGCAGCTGGGATGACGTCTACGACCCCGGCACCACCAGCTACAGCGCACCGAACCCGGATGACCGGCGCGATGCACTCGACACGGTAACCGTCAGCGAGGAAGGCCTGCACAGCCACCTGTACTGGCAACTCGATCTCGCCAGCTTCAGCGATACCGACCGGATTATTGCCCATACCCTGATCGATGCCATTGATGATGACGGCTTCCTGGTCCAGGACCTTGATTCGATCCACGAGCAACTTTCCGACCAGCCGGACTTTGCGGAGGACCCGCTGGATATCAGTGAGATCGAGGCAGTACTGCATCGCATCCAGCAGTTTGACCCGGTCGGCGTTGGTGCCCGCGATGTGGGTGAAAGCCTGCGCCTGCAGTTGCAGCATTACGACCCGGACGCACCGTGGCTGCGTGAAGCCAGAATCCTTATCAGAGACCACCTGCAACTGCTGGGTAACCGCGATTTCAACCAACTGGCCCGGCGCATGGGGCTCGCGAGGGACGACCTGCAGCACGTGGTCCATCTGATCCAGTCACTGAACCCGCGCCCGGGCTCGCAATTCAGCGACATGAAACCCGAGTACATCGTTCCGGATGTATTCATTACCCGCCACAATGACAGGTGGCGCGTTGAGCTGAATGTCGAATCGATCCCGAAACTGCGCATTAATGCCTTTTATGCAGGCATGATCAAACGCGCCAACAACAGCAAGGACAATACCTATCTCAAGAACAATCTGCAGGAAGCGCGCTGGTTCCTCAAGAGCCTGCAAAGCCGGCACGAAACCCTGCTCAAGGTCGCAAACAGTATCGTCAAACGCCAGCGCGCATTTTTCGATTATGGTGAAGAAGCCATGAAACCCATGGTACTGCGCAGTATCGCGGAAGAAGTAGAGATGCACGAGTCAACCATCTCCAGGGTCACTACCCGCAAGTACATGCATACACCGCGCGGCATTTACGAATTCAAGTTCTTCTTCTCCAGTCACGTCAGCACTGATGCCGGTGGTGAATGTTCGGCTACTGCAATCCGGGCAATCATCAAGAAACTGGTTGCTGCCGAAAACCCGGTAAAACCGCTGAGTGACAGCAAGATGGCAAATATCCTGGCAGAACAGGGCATCCAGGTCGCACGTCGCACGATCGCAAAATACCGGGAGTCACTATCAATATCACCATCCAATGAGCGTAAACGCCTTGCATAGGCATTACAAAAAGGAGCGTCATAATGCAGATTAACCTGACCGGACACCATGTTGAACTGACCACACCCCTGCGTGATTACGTCAACAACAAACTGGAACGCCTGGAACGGCATTTTGATCACGTAACCAATATCCACGTCATCCTCAGTGTCGAAAAACTGCGCCACAAAGCCGAGGCCACCATGCACGTCAGCGGCGGCAACCTGTTTGCCGATGCCACGGAAGAAGACATGTATGCCGCCATCGACGCACTGACAGACAAGCTGGACCGTCAGGTCAAGAAGCACAAGGAAAAAATTACCGACCACCACCAGAGTGAGGGATCCATAAAGAACCATGTATGACAAGCACGAAACTCCTGTCGCCCTGAGCGTGGCACTGGCAGGCAATTAATGAACATCACCGAACTCATCAGCCCGGAGCGGGTACGCCGGCGCACGGACATCGGCAGCAAGAAACGGGTGCTGGAGCATGTCAGCGAACTGCTGGCAATGGATACTGTCAGGCTCGGCTGGAATGAAATCTTCGACAACCTGGTCACCCGTGAGAAACTCGGCAGCACCGGACTTGGCAAGGGTGTCGCCCTGCCCCACGGCCGCATGACAATGCTGGAGAAACCGGTCTGTGCCTTTGTCAAACTGGACAGGCCGGTGGATTTCGATGCGGCCGACAACCAGCCTGTGGACCTGGTGTTTGCCCTGCTGGTTCCGGAAGATTCGACTGAAGAACACCTGCAGGTCCTGTCCATGATTGCCGAGTTGTTCAGCAACCCTTCCTTTTGTTCCAGCATCCGCGCATGCGACAGCGACGGTTGTCTGTACCGCCTGCTCAGTCAACAGGAACAGCGGAAAATCCCTGCATGAGCACTTCGCTGACTCTGGATATCCTGTTCAGGTCCCTCGATGAAAAACTGGGGTTTGCATGGGTCTCCGGGAATCATGACAAAGAGCATACTATCAACACGACAAACGATGAGAAGGCCGAGACCTCGCTGGTTGGAAATCTCAACCTGATACACCCGCACCGCATCCAGGTGCTGGGTAGCCGCGAACTGGAATATCTCGATTCTCTCAGGAAAAATTCCCGCAAGGATGCCATCGGCCAGCTGTTTTCCGGGCAGTCCGACCTGATCATCATGGCAAAACAGCTGTCCGCACCGGATGACCTGCTGCAGGCGGCTACTACCACCGGAATACCAGTGCTGTCCTCGGTCCTGCAAAGCCAGGAGGTCATCCAGAATCTGCAGTATTACCTGAGCAACCACCTGGCAGAGAAAATCACCCTGCATGGCGTATTCATGGAGGTGATGGGCACCGGCGTACTGATCACCGGACCATCAAGCATCGGCAAGAGTGAACTTGCACTGGAACTGCTGACCCGCGGACACCGGCTGATCGCCGACGATGCACCCGAGTTTTCACGCCTCGCACCTGACATCCTCAACGGCACCTGCCCGGAGATGCTGCGCGATTTTCTCGAGGTGCGCGGACTCGGGATTCTCAATGTTCGTGCCATGTATGGCGCCAGTTCCATCAAGCAGAACCGCAACCTGCGCCTGATCATCGTGCTGCAGGAGATGGAGGATGCCATCAAGATGGACCGGCTGCATGGCAGCCGCAGGAACCGCCGCATCCTCGGCGTGGATATCCCCGAAATAACACTGCCCGTCGGCCCGGGCAGAAACCTGGCGGTACTGCTGGAGACCGCGGTCCGCAATCACATCCTCAATGCCAAGGGCTATGATGCCAGCCAGGCATTTATCGAGCGCCAGAAACGTCGTCTTGAAAAAGTCCATCAATGAAGCTGACGATCATCAGCGGCCTTTCGGGTTCCGGAAAAACGGTCGCCCTGCACACACTGGAGGATATGGGCTTTTACTGTGTCGACAACCTGCCGGTCGCCCTGCTGGAAGCCTTTATCCATGAGTTCGGGAAACAGCACCTCAAGGACATCTCGGAGGTTGCCGTGGGCATTGACGCACGCAACCACCCTGATCAGATCAGCCAGTTCCCCGGAATCATCAGGAACTGCCGCGAGCGCGGCATCAATTGCAAGATCATCTTCCTGCAGGCAGAAAACCACACCCTGCTGAAACGCTTCAGCGAGACACGCCGCAAGCACCCGTTGACGGGCCCCGACACGGCACTGGCGGATGCGATTGACAGGGAACGCAAGCTGCTAACGCCGATTGCTGCCAATGCCGACCTGTTCATCGATACCAGCCAGACCAATCTTTACCAGTTGCGCGACCTGGTACAGGAAAGCATCGGTTCCGGTGACAGCCCGAAGCTGTCACTCGTATTGAAGTCATTCGGCTACAAGCACGGCCTGCCGGCCGACGCCGACTTCGTATTCGATGTGCGCTGCCTGCCGAACCCGTACTGGGAACCAGGGCTGCGCGGCCTGACGGGGCTGGACAAACCAGTCGTGGATTATCTTGACAGCGATGCAACCGCACATAAACTCGGCGATCATATTGAACAGTTCCTGGAGACCTGGGTACCAAGCTTCAGTTCAGACAACCGCAGTTATCTTAATATAGCCATCGGTTGCACGGGCGGCCAGCATCGCTCGGTATACCTGGTTGAGCGCGTGGCCAGGCAACTGGGCAACCGCTTTGGTGAAGTTGTTATTCGACACAGGGAAATTCAATGAGTGTCGGACTCCTGCTGATCACCCATGACGGGATCGGACAGCAACTGCTGAACACCGTCGCCGGCATCACCGGCTGTACCCCGCTCCGGGTCAAGACCATCGGGGTCACCATTAACTGCGATCCTGACCAGGTCGCCAGTGAGGCGGGCCGGTTGTGCAGCACACTCGACCAGGGCGACGGCGTGCTGGTACTGACCGACCTGTTCGGCAGCACACCAAGCAATATTGCCGTGCGGCTGCTGGAGGAACACCGCGTGCTGGTGCTTGCCGGGGTCAATGTCCCGATGCTGGTGCGAATATTCAATTACCCGTCACTGTCCCTGGTAGAGCTTGGCAACAAGGCCAACAGCGGCGCCCGCGATGGCGTCATAGTCACACCCGGAAACAAGGCTCAATAACATGCAGGAAAAGCAGGTAATCATTGTCAACCGGCTGGGGCTACACGCCCGCGCAGCCGCCAAGTTTGTCACGCTGGCATCTTCCTTCTCGAGTGAGATCAATGTCAGCAAGGACGGACAAACGGTCAACGGCAAGAGCATCATGGGCGTCATGATGCTGGCTGCTTCCAGGGGTACCAGTCTTGTGATCACCACCAGTGGCAACGATGAAGACACCGCTGCAATCCAGCTGGAAGAACTGGTACAGGAGAAATTCGGGGAAACTGAATAACCGGGGAAACCGCTGACATGAGTCTCGTCCTGCACGGTATTGGAGTTTCGCGCGGCATTGCCATCGGCAAGGCGCACATCATTATGCGCGGCAGCATCGAGGTCCTCGAAAGCGCTATCCCCTCCATTCTCATCGAGGATGAAGTCGCCCGCTTCCTGAAGGCGATTGAAACTGCACGCCTGCAACTGAGTTCGATCCGCGACCGTATACCGGTGGGCACCCGCCCTGACATCGCAGCATTCATCGATACGCACATACTGATGCTGGATGATGCCACCATCGTGAATACGCCGGTCGAAACGATACGCGAGCAGGGCTACAACGCGGAATGGGCACTGAAGTTGCAGCGCGATGCCGTCGTCGGGGTATTCGAGCAGATGAATGATCCCTATCTGCGCACCCGCCGTGATGATGTGGACCATGTCATCAACCGTATCCAGCGCATCCTGCAGTCGACCAGCCAGGGAGATCTCCGCAGTGAAGACAGCCTGCAGGGCGCCATCGTACTGACCGATGACATGACCCCGGCTGAAACCGTACTGCTGGAACACCAGGGCGCGAGCGCTTTTGCGACCGAATTCGGCGGCCCGCTGTCACATTCCGCCATCCTCGCGCGCAGCGTGCAGCTGCCGGCCATTGTCGGCGCCCACGGGCTGCGGCGTTATATCCACGATGGCGAGGAGATCATTCTCGACGGCATGCAGGGCATCCTGATCGCAGACCCGGGCCAGGACATTATTGATCATTATCGCGAGCTCAAGGCACAGGAAGCCCAGCGGCGCGCCGAACTGGCACGGCTGGCACATACCCCGGCAGTAACCCTCGATAACCACGCAATCCGGCTGATGGCCAACATCGAGCTGCCTGAAGACATCGATGCACTCAACCGTGAAAACACCAGCGGCATCGGGCTGTACCGTACCGAATTCCTGTTCATGAACCGCGTGTCGCTGCCGGATGAAGAAGAGCAGTATCTAAGCTACACCCGGGTGATCGATACGCTGAACGGCAAGCCGCTGACGATCCGTACGCTGGATATGGGTGCAGACAAGGAAATCGACGGCAGCGGCAGCCGCTGCAGCAATCCCGCCCTTGGCCTGCGCGCGGTGCGCCTGTGTCTCAAGGACCTCAGCCTGTTCTGTCCCCAGTTGCGGGCCATCCTGCGTGCCTCCGCCCACGGACCGGTACGCCTGATGATCCCCATGCTGTCCAACACCCGGGAACTCCACCAGGTACTCACGCTGATACGGGATGCCGAAAACGCCCTGCAGCGCGAGGGTCTGGCATTTGATCCCAATATCCAGATCGGCGGCATGATCGAGGTACCGGCCGCCGCCATCTCGGCAATGGACTTCGCCAGGCGCCTGGACTTTCTCTCCATCGGAACCAACGACCTGATCCAGTACACGCTCGCCATCGATCGTGTAGATGACGCGGTCAACTACCTGTATGACCCGCTGCACCCGTCGGTGCTGCGGTTGATCAAGATCGTGATCGATGCCGGCAAGGAAACCGGTATACCCGTCGCCATGTGCGGCGAAATGGCCGGTGATGCACGTTACACGCGGCTGCTGCTCGGCATGGGCCTGACAGAATTCAGCATGCACCACAGTGCAATGCAGGAGGTCAAGCGCGTCATTAACGACAGCTCCATCAGCGAGCTCATCCCGCGCGTCGATACATTGCTGCAATCGACCGAGCCGGAACAGCTTCCCACCGAGATTGAAGCTCTCAACCACCCGCCAGCCTGACAAAACTTTTTGCTGTTCTCCTGATCGAGCAGACTGCATAGTCCGAGCAAGGTTACTCGGGGTCCAGGGAGAGACAGCTCAAGACCCGCTGTAAATACATCCTGGTCACTCCCGGCATCCTGCCTCCCGCGACACTCGTACATCCCTGTACGTCGTACGCTCGATGGCCGCATCCCTGCGGCCAACGGTCTTGATCTATCTCTCCCTGGACCCCGAGTAACCGTACAGATTGTTGCGTCATGCAATCCGGTGCCCCCGGTCGTCCCCCTTGTCAGGGACATCGGCTTCAGGGATGAAGCCGTTGAGCGTCCAGGGATGGACTTGCAGCGTTCCCTGACAAGGGGGACGACCGGGGACGGCGGATGCACGCTCGACAGGTGCAGTCCGCTCGATCAGGAGAACAGCGAAACATTTACCCTGCCCTGCTTACTTACCGAATGTTGGGGAGGCTGTTACACTTCGCCCAACCCAGCCCGAAGTGTATTTGAGCCGCCGCCATGACCGACGTCGCAGAAACCGAGTCCATCAATACCCGGCGTGAACAGCTCATGCAGGCACTGGATGCCGGGGCCGCCGAGCAGATCGGTGCATTACTGTCAGGCCTGTACGCCGCAGAGATCGCCGACCTGCTGGAATCCTTCCCGCACGGCCCGCGCGAGATCCTGTGGGAACTGGTACACCCGGATGATCGTGGCGAGACCCTGGTCGAGGTCAATGACGAGGTCCGTACCGGTCTCATCAATGAGATGGATCCCGAGCAACTGGTTGCCGCAACCGAGGGCCTGGATACCGACGACCTCGCCGATCTGCTGAACGACCTGCCGGGGGCCGTGATCCATGAAGTCCTGCGCTCCATGGACAAGCAGAACCGCGACCGGCTGGAAGCGGTGCTCCCCTACCCGGAAGACACGGCCGGCGGCATCATGAATGTGGACAGTGTTACGGTCCGGGCCGATGTCACCCTCGATGTCATTATGCGCTACCTCCGGGTACACCCGAACATCCCGGAAACCACTGACCAGTTAATCGTGGTTGACCGCAACGACACTTACCGCGGTGTATTGCCGCTGACGACGCTGTTGGCCAATGACCCTGAACGGCTGGTTGCCGCGGTCATGAACCGCGAGGTTACCGCTATCCCTGCCGCATTACCGGACGTGGAGGTGGCACGCATGTTCGAGGACCGCGACCTGGTCTCGGCGCCGGTTGTCGATGACAACAACAAGCTGCTGGGACGCATCACCATTGACGATGTCGTCGATGTGATCCGTGAGGACGCCGACCACTCGCTGCTGAGCCTCGCCGGCCTCGACGAGGAGGACGACACCTTCGCACCGGTGTTCAAGAGTGCGCGGCGGCGTGCGGTCTGGCTGGGGATCAACCTGTTTACCGCCTTCATTGCCTCCTGGGTCATCGGCCTGTTCCAGGCCACACTGGAACAGGTAGTGGCCCTGGCCGTGCTGATGCCGATTGTTGCGAGCATGGGCGGTATTGCCGGCAGCCAGACGCTGATTATCGTCATTCGCGGTCTCGCACTGGGGCAGATTGGCCGCAGCAATGCGCGCTGGCTGATGTACAAGGAACTCTCGGTTTCCCTGCTGAATGGTATCGGCTGGGCACTGCTGGTCGCACTGATCACATGGCTGTGGTTTGAAGATGCCGGCATCGGGCTGGTGATCGCTGCGGCCCTGGTTATCAATCTCGCGTGTGCCTCCATCGCCGGCATCACCATTCCCTTTGTACTCACCCGCATGAAGATTGACCCGGCGCACGCCGGCACCGTGCTGCTGACCACGGTCACGGATGTGATCGGCTTCCTCGTCTTCCTGGGACTGGGAACAATCTTCCTGCTGTAGGACCCGCGCCTCGCGGGGAATATTTACCGTTCCCGGCGAGGACGCCGGTCCTACCCCCCGGCGATGGTCATCTGCTCGATCAGCATCGAGCCGGTACGCACGTTGCCGCGATGGTCCACGTCATTGCCCACCTCGACGATCCCCATGAACATGTCTTTCAGGTTGCCGGCCGCCGTGATCTCCTCGACCGGGTATTGAATCTCCCCGCCTTCCACCCAGAACCCGGCGACGCCACGTGAATAATCGCCGGTCAGGATATTCACCCCGAAGCCGATGACCTCGCTGACCAGCAGCCCGGTATCCATGGTCCGCAACAGGCCGTCCAGATCCTGCGTGCCGGGAGTTACCGTCAGGTTGCGCACCCCGCCGGCATTGCCAGTGGTCTCCATACCGAGCTTGCGCGCGGCGTAGCTGTCGAGCACGTAGCCCTGCAGTACCCCGTCACGGATGATGTCGCGTTCCCGGGTTGCAACGCCCTCGGCATCATATGGCGCACTGCCAAGACCCTTCTGCAACAACGGCTGCTCGTGGATATGCATGAACGGCTGGAATACCGGCTGGCCCAGATGATCGACCAGGAACGAGGACTTGCGGTACAGGTTGCTGCCACTGATGGCGTTAATGAAACTACCGACCAGGCCACGCGCCACGTCTGCCGCAAAAATTACCGGGGCCTGGCGGGTAGACAATTGCCGTGCACCAAGCCGCATCACGGTACGCTCCCCGGCCTTGCGCCCGACGTCAGCGGGACCGGCGAGATCCTGCGGGTCACGCACTGTATCGGCCCAGTGATCACGCTGCATCTCGTCCCCCTCGCGGCCAATCACCGCACAGCTGATACTGTGACGGCTGCTTCGATAACCCGCAAGAAAGCCGTGGCTGTTACCGGTCACCCGCATGCCGGAATAGCTCGACAGGGTCGCGCCCTCGGAATTCTCGATGCGTGCATCGACCGCGCGCGCGGCCGCTTCACACTCCCGGGCAACCTCGATGGCCCGCGCGACATCGAGATCCCAGGGGTGGTACAGGTCAAGGTCCGGTATCCCGGTGGCCATGCGATCGGCATCGGCCAGCCCGCCACAATCATCCTGGCTGGTATAGCGCGCTATATCACATGCCGCCCTGACCGTAGCAACGATACTTTCCGGTTCGAAGTCCGCGGTACTTGCCGAGCCCTTGCGCTGGTCAAACCAGACCGTCAGCCCGAGGCCACGGTCGCGGTTGTATTCCAGGGTCTCGGTCTCGCCCAGGCGCACCGTGACCGACAGACCGGCATCGATACTGACACCGGCGTCGACCTGGTCCGCACCCAGCGTGCGCGCCTGTGCAATGACATCCTGTACCAGCGTTTCCAGCATGGACGGGGCCGGAAAACCGGCAGTGTGAGTGTGTTCCTGGATTTCTGACATAAGGTGGCCCTGTTGGCAGCCACGAATTGTACCTGCCGCCATTCGGCCGGACAAATCCGTGTGGAATCGTTATCCTGTGCCCACCCATGGACGACAGCGAACACAATGAGCATGCGCCGATCAGCAAGACCCGGCGCAAACGCGAAATGGAAGCCTTGCGCAAGCTCGGTGAAGAACTGCTGTCCTTCGATGCAGGGGCCCTGCTGAAACTCGGCTTGCCGGACCCGTTGCTGGAGGCCCTGCACGCGGCCAATCGCATCAGCTCACATGGCGCGCGCCGGCGCCAGCTGCATTACATCGGCAAGCTGATGCGCCAGGTGGATACCGCGCCAGTCGAGGCTGCCGTGCATGCCCGGCAGCACCAGGACATCACCAACACCCGGGGATTTCACCTGCTCGAGGAACTGCGCGAGGCACTGATCGTCGAGGAAGATGCCGCGCTGGCAACCATTCTGCAACATTTCCCGCTGGCCGACCGCCAGCGGCTGCGCAAGCTGGCCCGGCAGGCACGCAAGGAACGCGGAGACAGGCAGCCCCCGAAAGCATCACGCATCCTGTTCCGTTACCTGCGTGAGTTGCAGGAAGATAACGAACCGTAGGACCGGCCCTTTATACCCATTGGGGTGCCGGCTGGGAATGCCTTTCCCCGCGGGGCGCCGGTCCTACGTAGGACCGGCGCCCTCGCCGGGAATGGTTATTACGACGAACGTCCACCGGTATCCGTTTCCCTGAGCATCCCCAGGAACAGGTTAGCGCACAGCAGCAGCAAACCGGCGAGCAGAGCCGTCACACTGGTGTAGGTCAACATCTCGGTCAGGATGTGTTCATGGGCCGCTTCCCGGCCAATGCCCGGCGCCAGCAGGTACATGGAAAACCATGCCAGCGGGTACAGGTTGCCGAGTCCGATCAGCAACGCGGACACCGACTTTAGCCGCGCCCGCATGTTAGACAGGGCCAGCAGGATCACCAGGCCAAGGGAACACGCCGAAATGCCGGTGGCGTGAAAGTGGGCGCGCTGGGCATAGCGCCAGATCTTGTCCTTGCTCTTCGCGTCGTGAACTTCCGGGTTGGCGGTAATACCCTCGCTTACAAACTGCTTGTAGGCGTCCTCGTTGACGCCGAAGCTCACACCCAGGAAAAGCCCGAACAACAGTCCGGCGATCACCAGGAAGAGGCCTGCCCTTACATGGCAGAGATGCACATTGTTCGTCATATTCCGGTACCGATTCAGTTTGCCAGGGGAAACGCAGCCTGATTCTAACCCGTTTTATCCAGCGAGGCAGCGAATTCATGGACGATGTCGCCCGCCGCCTCGACGCGGTTGATCTCTCCGGCACTCTTGCCCGCCTGAAAGATGTCCCGGTAGCCCATCCCCTGCAGGGAGGCGCGCTTCAGTTTCCAGATCGATTGCAACGAGTAGAAGATACGCATCCAGTGCCGGCTGCGGCGCCCGCGCAGCAGCCATTGTGCCAGCGGACCAGCCTTGAGCCCCATGCGCCGGATGGCGGGTGTAGCGATCAGCGACACCGGCACGCCGGTAATCTTCTCACTGAGCACGATATCGTCTTCCCCGGCCTGCAGGATGGCCTGCTTGTAATCCTCGTGCGCGCTGCATTCGCGGCTGGCGATAAAGCGCGTCCCGAGCTGCACCCCGGCATACCCGGCACGCATGGCTGCAGCAAATCCCGGCGCATCCCCGATGCCGCCGGCACAGATCAGCGGCTTGCCCAGCGGCAGCAGCTCGTCCAGCAGCTGCTGTGGTGACAGTTCCCCCGCATGGCCACCGGCCCGGTTATTGACGCAGATTAACCCGTCGACCCCGCCATCGAGTGCCTTGTCGGCCCATTTCCGGGCGGTCACGTCGTGGTAGACAGTAACTCCCGCCGCCGCCGCGCGTTCGACCACCCAGCGCGGGTTGCCCAGCGCCGTGACCAGCAGCGGCACCTGTTCCTCCAGCGCGATGTCCAGCCAGCGGTGTACCCGCTCGAGATAGCGCTTTGAACTTTGCTCGATAATCAGATTGACCCCGATGGGCTTGTCCGTCAGCTGGCGGATAAAACGCAGGCCGGCGCGAAACTCATACCCGTGCACATAGGTGAGGCTCAGAGGCTGCACAATGCCGATCCCGCCTGCCGCGGACACGGCCGCCACCAGTTCCGGGTTGGAGCACGGGTACATGGCCCCGCAGATGAGCGGAACCTCGATACCGAGTGCCCGGGTAAATTCAGTCTGCATCAGGCTACCGGCTCCGGACCGATCAGCCAGCGTGCCTGTACCGTGGCGACGACCTCACCGGCACTGTCCCGGATTGCGCCATCAACCCTGAACGGCTGTTCCGCGTTGTCAGCCGGAACCGTGCAGCGACACTCGGCCAGCAGGCGACCGCGCGCCTTTTTCAGGTAGTCGATGGAAAACCCGGTGAGGATGCCGCGGGTGTTGTCCGGCAGTGAGTTCATCAGCGCCAACCCGGTCACCAGTTCGCCGAGATTGGTCAGCGCCATCGCATGGATGGAATGCAAGTGGTTGCGCACCCGGTGCCGGTCGCGCAGCGTCGCCTGGCAAAAGCCCGGCTCGAGTACCCGGATGTCAGCACCGATGCTGCCACTGTAGGGCGCATAGTGCCCGAGCAGGCGACTGAACAGCCATTTCCCGCCTGGATATTCCGCGAGTCTCCCCCACCACAGCCGCAGGCCGGGTCCGGTCGACTGGCGTGTCACGACACCCCGCCACATTCAGGAAACTGGTCCACAGGCCCTACATTACAGTACGTACTGACGGGGTAAAGCCTTGTTACGACGCCGTAAATCCAGTCAGCAGTCACACCAGGCAATCCCGGCTGGCCTTGCGTATCTCCAGTTTCCCGGTGATGACGCGCTCACTCCCGCTATGAACCCGACAGCATCCGGTGCAGCACGGCCATCTGTACCAGCATGCGGTTGCGTGCCTCGGCAATAACAACGCTGCGCGACCCGTCGAGTATGCGATCCGTCACCGTAACTCCGCGGCGTACCGGCAGGCAGTGCATAAAGCGGCAGTCGCTGGCAGCCTTGTCGAACCAGGATTCATCGACACACCAGTCCCGCAGTTCCAGCTTGAACTTGTCTTGCGCATGCTTGTTGCCGTACTGTTGCATGGATGACCAGGAATTGACGTAGATAACCTGGCTATCCTGCATGGCCGCAGCGCGGTCGTCGGTCTCCGTGACCGTGCCGCCGCTCGTTGCAGCCGCCTGGCGCGCCTTTTCCATGATGGTGTCCGGCAGTGCGAAGCCCTCTGGCCGCAGCACCGTGACATCCATCCCGCGCAGTGCGGCCATGTGCAGTGTCGCCGCCGGCACCGCCAGCGGCAGCGGTTGTGGATGCCAGCTCCAGGACAGCACGAACTTTCCGCCGTTGGCAGGTATTCCCAGGTCACCCATGGTTTTCCAGTCGGCCAGGCTCTGGCACGGGTGATTGATTGCCGATTCCATGTTGATATATGGCGTATCGACCAGTGCGGTCAACTCGCGGAATTCGCGATCAGCAAGGTCGTCATCGAGATTTTCTCTCTTGGCAAACGCGCGAATCCCGATGGCGTCGCCATAGGACGCAATCACCGGAACGGCTTCGTGAATGTGCTCGGCCGCGACACCGTCCATCACGATACCCGAGCGCGATTCTAGTCCGTGAATGGACATATTTGGCGCAATAACAAAGGTCCCGCCACCCAGCCGTATCATTGCTGACTGGAACGAGGCCAGTGTCCGCAACGACGGGCTCAGGAACAGCAGTGACAGTACCTTGCCCTCCAGTGCACGTGGCTCGGGTTTATCGTCAAGCCTGCGGGCAAGCGTAATCAGTTCCCTGATTTCGGCGGCGCTGAAATCCGCCAGGTCATTGAAGCAATCCATGGTTAGTTCATCTCCTGTTCACTGTGTCGGAATATTGTAGACAGCACCCATGGAAATTTATATGTATTTTCCCTGAGTGAGCGAACTGCACCTGCCGAGCGTGCATCCGCCGTCCCCGGCAGGCGCCCCTGTCAGGGAACGCTGCAAGTCCATCCCTGGACGCTCAACGGCTTCATCCCTGAAGCCGATGTCCCTGACAGGGGCGCCTGCCGCGTACACCGGATTGCATGACGCAACAGTCTGTACGGTTACTCGGGGTCCAGGGGGGTTGCTCAAGACCGTTGGCCGCAGGGATGCGGCCATCGAGCGTACAGGGATGTATTTACAGCGGGTCTTGAGCAACCCCCCTGGGCCTCGAGTGACCTTGCTCGGACTGTGCAGTTCGCTCACTCAGGGAAACAACCATTAAAATATTCAGAGGGAAAGACACCATATGCGCCGGGAATCGGCGCAGTGCATGGTGTTGCTGCTGTCGCCTGATGCGACAGTCAGTCGTACCGCTTATTGTTTTTGCGGTATCGGATGTGTCCGTGACTTGGTCGGCAGGACGATTTTACCGGGACTGATACGTTCCGCAGTCAGTTCGGCGGCATTATCGAGTGCCGTCTGTCCGCCCAGCAGCAGGCGATCGACTTCCTGCTCGGCTTCCAGCCAGTCCTGCTCTGGATCACCATTGATAAAGCCGTGGCTCTCTGCCTTGTGGTAGGCGGTCAGCTGGATCAGCTCGTGGCGGATCTTGTTGCTGATCACCATACTGCCCAGCCCCTCATCGTCCGCTGACAACCGGCGTTTCAGTTTCCGGGTGGTGCTCTTCAGGGTGTTTTCCAGCTTCCGGGAGAGCGTCAGTTCCAGCTCCTTGATCCGGCCCCACAGGATATCCATTTCCACGGACATCTTCTCGATGGTCATTTTGTCGGCCATGGCATTGCCTCCGCGTCAGGTTCGCACAGGTTTCTGCAACCACAGCATCTTGCGATGCTGAGCCTATCATAGCCCTTTATATTGAGATTGGAAGGTTTTTCTCGCCGCGGCGTCTGACATCAAAAAACGTCATTTTTCCGCCGGGGAACGGCTCAGGCACTGGTGCCGCCGACCGTGAGTTCATCGATCAGCAGCGTTGGTTGTCCGACACCGACCGGGACACTCTGGCCTTCCTTGCCACAGGTACCGACGCCGGAATCCAGCTGTAGATCGTTGCCGACCATGGACACCCGCTTGAGCACCTCCGGACCGTTGCCGATCAGGGTAGCCCCCCTGACCGGTGCAGTGACCTTGCCGTGTTCGATCAGATAGGCCTCGCTGGCCGTGAATACGAACTTGCCCGAGGTGATGTCGACCTGGCCACCGCCGAAGTTGACGGCATACAGTCCCTTGTCCACCGAGCGGATGATCTCATCCGGATCGGACTCGCCGGCCAGCAGGCAGGTATTGGTCATGCGTGGCATGGGCAGGTGTGCGTAGGATTCGCGCCGGCCATTACCGGTGGGGGCAACGCCCATCAGGCCGGCATTCATGCGGTCCTGCATGTAGCCTGTGAGGATGCCGTTTTCAATCAGCACCGTGTGTTGCGTTGGAATGCCCTCATCATCGACGTTCAGGGAACCGCGCCGCCCGGCAATGGTACCGTCATCAATGACGGTACACAGCGGTGAGGCCACCTGTTCGCCGACCCGACCTGCGAAGGCCGAGGTACCCTTGCGGTTGAAGTCACCCTCCAGCCCGTGACCGATGGCCTCGTGTAGCAGGATGCCCGGCCAGCCGGGACCCAGCACCACCGGCATGGTACCTGCCGGTGTGGCCACGGCGTCGAGATTGACCAGGGCCTGGCGCACCGCCTCGCGCGCATAGCCAAGGGCGCGTTCCTGTTCAATGAAGAAGCCGTAATCGGTACGCCCGCCGCCACCAGCCGACCCTTGCTCGCGCCGGCCATCCTGCTCGACAATGACCATGACGTTAAAACGGATCAGTGGACGCACATCGCCCGACAGGGTACCGTCACTGACTGCCACCATCATGATTTCATGGACACCGGCAAGACTGACCACCACTTCCCTGACGCGCGGGTCCTGGCGCCGTGCCTCGGCATCCACCTGCTGCAGCAGGGCGACCTTTTCATCCGCGGTCATTTGATCCAGCGGGTCGAGTGCCGGGTAGAGACTGTTTTCTGCACCGCGGTGCCAGGCCTGCAGCTTGCCCTCGCTGCCCTGGCGCGCAATCGCACGCGCCGCCTGCGAGGCATCCAGCAACGCCGGCATCAGGATCTCGTCAGAATAGGCAAAACCGGTCTTGTCGCCACTGATGGCACGCACCCCCGCACCCTGCTCGATACTGTGCGTACCCTCCTTGACGATGCCGTCTTCCAGCACCCAAGACTCGTAGCGTGTGGACTGGAAATACAGGTCACCGCTATCGACCGCGTGACCCAGCAGGCTGGCGAACACCCGGTCCAGATCATTTTCATCGAGGCCGGCCGGGGCCAGCAGGCGCTGGCGGGCGATATCGAGGTTGGAGGTACTCATGACTGCAGGCGACGGTGTTCGATACTCGGGAAGTTGCATCGCGCATTGCCAAGACGTTCCAGGTCGAGGGTGGCACAGACCACGCCCGGCCCGCGCGCAAGACTGTTCAGTACCGTACCCCAGGGATCCACGATCATGCTGTGACCCCAGGTCTCGCGCCCGTTGAGATGGTAGCCGCCCTGGTTGGGCGCGATCACGTAGCACTGGTTCTCGATCGCGCGTGCGCGTACCAGCACTTCCCAGTGCGCCACGCCGGTGATCGCGGTAAACGCAGATGGCAGGACCAGCAGTTCCATGCCGGCATCGAGCTGCTGCCGGAACAGTTCCGGGAAACGCAGGTCATAGCAGACTGACAGCCCCATGCGTCCGAACGGGCTGTCGATGACCACCACGTCACTGCCCGGCTCGATGGTTTCTGACTCGGTGTATTGCTCGTCACTGTCAACAATCCGGACATCGAACAAATGAATCTTGTCATAGCGGGCGACCTGCCTGCCCGCGCTGTCGAATACCAGGCAGACGGCGCGCACCTTGTCATCGGCACTGGCGACCAGCGGGATCGTACCACCAACCAGCCAGATACCGTGGCGCGCGGCCTGTTCTGCAAGAAACGCCTGGATGGGACCGTCACCCTCCGGCTCCCGCACGGCAACCTTCTCGCGCTCCGACTTGCCCATGATGGCAAAGTTTTCCGGCAGTACCACCAGTTTTGCCCCCTGGTTGACCGCCTCGTCCACCAGGCGCTCGGCCTCCAGCAGGTTGGCACCGACATTGGGGCCCGAAGCCATTTGTATACAGGCAATTACACTCATGACATAACCATTCCGGCAATATAAACAGGCGTTGGTGCAGTGAACCAGGTTCAGACAGACCAGGGACAAAACAATAGCACAGTTCGATCAGACATCGCGGCCACTGCGACCGCAGTGTTTTCGGGGTTTTGTCTACTCGAAAATCTCAAAGACACCGGGTTCCTGTGATTCCGTAACCGGAGTCTCATGCGGCCCGATGTCGACCTCGGTATATACCGGGTCGGCCCACGGCCCGGTTACCGTGTATTGCTTGTGTGCGAACTTCGTGTATTTTTCCAGTTCATCCCCAAGCAGATATTCTGCCACCAGCAGCGCCGCGCCCACAATCGGGCCACCGGCAATGACGCCGGCAATCGGCAGGCTGGAACCGACATGCGGTACCACGGTCACCAGTTCGTCATAGTCCTCATCTTCAAGGCCGATGCGCCCGGAAATTTCGATGCGCGCGGCCGGCCCCTCGATCACCAGGTCGCTGGTAAAGGCATCGCCGTCATTCAGGACAAAGTTGCCCTCGATGCGGTCGAATGTGTAGCCTTTCTTGTACAGGTCATCAAAATCCAGCGACAGACGGCGCGGCAGCGTGTGCAGGCTGACCAGGCCGAACACGCGCCCGGCACCCGGCTTGATGTTGAGTAGCTGGCCGTCCTGAATAAGGAGGTACAGCTTGCCGTCGACCACGGCCGGGCGAAGCGCCCACGGTGCACCCGGCCAGCTGGCGCGCAACGATCCCTGAATATCACCACCGGACACATCTTCCTGGTAGTTGAACTCCCTGAACAGGATCTCCAGCTTGCCATCGGTCACCTCGATATCGAACTGCGAGACCTGCCGCCCGGATTCGGCACGCCAGTTACCGCTCGCATCCAGTGACAACATGTCCGATTTGACAGCAAAGCGGCTGACCTGCACCACGCCCGGCGCCGTGCTTGCCTGCAGCTGCACCTTGCCGAGCTTCATCCCCTCGTATTTGAGCAACTTGATCGCTATGTCGAGTTCCGGGAAGTCGTTCGGGTCAGCGGCAGTGGCTGTATCAGTGGCATCTGCCTGCCGCCTCAGCTTGAGCAGCTTGAGGTCGGCGGCAACCCGTTCGATGCCCCTGGTACCGCGCTCCAGCCGGACCTTGCCCTTAACGGTGGGTCCGCCGAGGATGAAGTTCTGTACCGTACCGGTTTCCACGGCAATCAGCGAAACATCCTTTAGGACGTGCTGCAGGAGTTCCAGCGTACCAATTTCCAGGTCGAGCCTGACCGGTGGCCCGGCAGCCCCGTCGAACCGCGCAAACACCGGCTGCCATTCCGCCAGGGAAAAGCGTTCCAGCCGGCCACCGACGAACAGCTCCCGGGATCCCGGCATGGCTACCGGTCGCAAGCCGGTCATGATATTGCCCTGCTGCAGTGCCATACCCTGCTCCCCGCCACCAATCCCGAGACTGAAACCGCAATACGTGCTCCGGGTGTACGATCTGCTCAACAGTTACCGACAGGGGGCGAGTGTCGGCTGCGGCCTTGCCGAACGGCGCCGGCAGATCAATGGCCATACCTTCAAGACTGGAGGTGAGCTCGAGAGTGATATCCGGTGTTTCCTTGCGGCCCTGCAGCCGCGCGATACGAAGCTGCACGTCCCAGTCACTGTTGCCGTGCAGAATGCGTCGAGCGCCGGCTGTTCGTCTGCCACAATTGAAACGATGTCGAGCGGTCCCCTGATGCTGATATTGGTAACCGCATCCTGTGGCTCGGTCCGGACACTGACCTTGACCGGTGCGCCCAGCATGCGGGCCTGCAGATCCTTGCCGGAAATGCCGTCTGAATCGAATGCAAGCTTCCCCCTGATGCGATCTAACTCGATTCCGCTGGCATTCACCTTCAGTCCACTGCCCTCCAGATGGATGATTCCCTTGATGCGGACTTCACGACCCTTACCGTGCAGCGGGACGAACACGTCCAGATCAAGTTTCGTCTTCCCGGTCCCGGTTACCCGGTCGACAAAACCGCCATAGAGTTCACCGAGCGGGCTGCTGCCAAGTTCCGCCAGCATCACCGGCAAGTCGCCCGTCACGGTACCCTTCAGCAGCAGGTCCGGTTTGGCCAGGTCCTTGATCCTGGCGTTTACCTGCGCCAGCGACGCCGTGCGGATATTCCCCTGACGACTGACGACATCCATCGACCGGCCGGTAATATTGACCTGCGCGGCCAGTCCCCGGATCGGTGTCCAGTCCGGGTTGAAATCCAGTACGGCACGGGTCACCGGCAAGCGCACTTCCAGCTGTCCCTCGCCGTTGTCGAAGGGCAACTTGTCCAGCGGCCCCTTCAGCACCACGCTGCCGTCACGGATATCGCCACTGACCAGGCTGCGGTCCAGCCAAGCCACCCCCGTCGCCGGCATGACCCGGGCGGGCAAATAATGCCTGAGGCGGCCGAGCTGGCCGCGGTGCATTTCAAGCTGCAGATCAACCACCGGGGTTGCGCCATCTTCCGGAATTCCCAGGTCAAGCTCGCCGGTGAGCGCGAGGTCCGCGTTCTCAACATGCAATGCATTCCCGGTTATGGCGAGGTCTCCATCCTGCCACTGCCAGCCGATTTCACCGCTGACCGCGTCGAACTGCAGCTCGTCACGAAATACACCGGCATCGGAAAAGCCGGCATGCCGGGTATTCAGCCAGATCGCCCCGGTATCCCGGGTTCCGGTCACACTGCCGCGCAGTCCGCTAAACCCCGGGCCATCCGCCGGACGAATCCCCAGGTCCCGGAAGGTCATATCAAATTCCTGCACTTCGCTGCGGTCCCCGGTGCGCCTGACATCGATGTAGAATTTTTCTATCAATCCTTCCGGCTGCAGCCGGGCGATGCGGTGACGCTGCGCTTCCGGAATTCCGGGGGCTGTCCTGACCACTGATAGCAGGTCCTCCAGATACAACCCGGTAAATTCGCCGGAATAGTACGCATCCCCCTGGTGGCTGCGCTGTGCAATCGAGACACCTGCCGCCTCGCGCACGTCCGCGCCCTGCTCCACGACCAGGTGCTGTGCCGTGAATTGCCAGCCACTCGGCCGCTTGCGCCAGCCGAAGCGGCCACTGAAGCGGTCAATTGCGTAATCGGTACCGGCATCCTCGCCCTGCTGATGCAGTTGCAGCGCCGTGATCTCCAGCTCACCCCGCACCTGCTTGAGCTGTCCTGCACCCAGGTTTACCCAGCAACGCAGGTCAGCGGTTCCACTGACATTGGTGTCGGCAGCGATAGAACGCAGGTTTTCCTCGCTGATCAACAGTGAGTGACCCTTGAGATAAACGCGGCCACCCCATTGTTCGGGCGGGCCCTCTGTTTCATGAATTTCCGCAGTAACATCGACACGGTGACCAAGCTGCGGAGGCAACATGACATAACCGGTCAGCAGTGGATGTTCGCCGGTATTGTCCAGAGTCAATGTTACATCGGTGAAACGCACCGGGTAGCGTTCCGCATGCCAGTCTTCATACGTGATAACGGAGTCGTGAATAGACAACCGGTCGATGTTGAACAGGTCGGCAAGCGATCTCTCATCCCCGGAATCCTGCGTCATTCTGCTGATATGGAAGTTACCGTCAGGATCCCGGATCACCGTAACATCGGCACCAATTACGTCGATGCTTTCCAGTGACAGGCGGCGTTCCTGCAGGAAATTCATTGCGTCGATGCGGATCCAGATCTCACTGATGGAAAGTCCCGCTACCGGCTGCCCGGGTTCGGTGATAGCAACATCCAGGAGCCTGAGTACCGGGGTCAGTCCACGCCAGGCCCCCTCGATACGACCGATGGTGACGGTCTTGCGCAATACATCAGTGGCGAGTTCCTCGAGATCGGCACGGTAGTCGACCAGTGACGGCACCCACAGACGTCCGATCGCAATAACCACGGCCGCCAGGAACAATGCGGCAACGGTCAGCAGCCAGAAAAAATGAAGAATACGTGCCAGCATGGTTGTCGTGTTTCCAGATGCGTGAAAAACCAGGCAGCCGGTCTACACGGGCACCACGTCATATTGTTCCTGTGTGAACAGCGACTCCACCTGGAACTTGATGGGTTTGCCGATAAACGCCTCGAGTTCCGCGAGACTGGCCGACTCCTCGTCGAGCAGCAAATCGACCACCTCCTGGGAGGCCAGCACCAGCAGCTGCTGCGCATCAAACTGGCGCGATTCGCGCAGGATTTCACGGAAAATCTCGTAACAGGCGGTTTCCGGCGTTTTCAGTGATGCCCGGCCACTACAGGTTGGACAGACCTCGCACAGCACATGTTCCAGGCTTTCACGGTTGCGCTTGCGCGTCATCTCGACCAGACCCAGCATGGAAACCTCGCTGATATGGGTCTTTGCGTGGTCTCTTTCCAGGTACTTTTCCAGCGCGCGCAGCACCTGGCGCTTGTGCTCTTCCTGGGTCATGTCGATAAAATCCGCAATAATAATGCCACCCAGATTGCGCAGCCGCAGCTGACGTGCAATCGCCTGCGCCGCTTCCAGGTTGGTCTTGAATATGGTTTCCTCGAGCGTGCGATGGCCGACGTAACCACCGGTATTCACATCGACCGTGGTCATCGCCTCGGTCTGGTCTATGATCAGGTAACCACCCGATTTCAGTTGCACCTTTTTGCCCAGCGCCTTCTGGATTTCATCCTCGACACCATACAGATCAAAAATCGGACGCTCCCCCGGGTAGTACTCGATCTGCACCGGCAGGTCCGGCATGAACTGGCCGGTAAACTCCAGCACCCGCTGGTAACTCTCGCGCGAATCGATGCGTATCTTTTCGATCTGGTCGTCAATCAGGTCGCGCATTACGCGAATACTGAGCGGCAGGTCTTCATAGATGACCGAACCCCGTTCAGTCTGCGCCATGCGATCATTGATGGATGTCCACAGCTTGCGCAGGAACAGCATATCGGCACGCAGAGCCTCGGCACTCGCACCTTCCGCCGCGGTGCGTGCAATGTATCCACCCTCGTCCTGTTCCATCATGAACAGCTGGATGATGTCGCGCAGCCGGATGCGCTCGTTTTCATCCTCGATCTTTTGCGAGATACCGACGTTGTCGACCTTCGGGATGAACACCAGGAAGCGTGACGGGATGGTGATCTGTGTGGTCAGGCGGGCACCCTTGGTCCCGAGGGGGTCCTTGATGACCTGCACAATGACTTCCTGTCCCTCACGCAACAACTCACTGATACTGCCGTCATTGGTACTGTCGGCAGACTCGCTGCCGTTATTGCGTGGCAGGATATCGGATGCATGCAGGAAGGCGGCCCGCTCCAGACCGATCTCCACGAACGCGGCCTGCATACCAGGCAGCACCCGGCACACCTTGCCCTTGTAGATATTTCCGACCAGACCCCGGCGACGTGCCCGCTCGATCATGACTTCCTGCAATACCCCGTTTTCCACCAGCGCCACGCGCGTTTCCCTCGGGGTTACATTGATCAGAATCTCTTCACTCATAGTGCGTTCCCTGACAGTGTGCGGCCGGGCGTGAATGCCGGTCGAGCTAGTATGCCATACCGGCCAACTATCAATAAGTTACAATAAATTAATTTTAAATTCCCTGAACAACAGCGTGGTCTCGTAAAGCGGCAGCCCCATGACCCCCGAGTAACTGCCTTCCAGCCACTCGACAAACTGTGCTGCCCGGCCCTGGATGGCATATGCGCCCGCCTTGTCGCGTGGCTCACCGGTGTTCCAGTATGCCTGACATTCTGCCGCAGTTAACGTGCGAAATTTCACGTTGCTGGTACATACGTGTACGGCCGTATGTCCACCGGCAAGTGCAACCGCGCTGACCACCTGGTGGACGCACCCGGACAGGCTCAGCAGCATGGCAACTGCATCGTCCCGGTCACGCGGCTTGCCCATCACCCTGTCTGCGGCAACTACCGTGGTATCCGCGCCCAGTACCGGGCAGGAATCACCGGCATCCAGCAGGGACTTGCCGGCGCGCGCCTTTGCCAGTGCCAGGCGGGTGACATAATCTGCCGGGGATTCACCGGTCAGGTGCTGCTCGTCCACCTCGACCTGCAACACACTAAAGGTGACACCGATCTGCTCAAGCAGCTCCGCGCGCCGCGGCGAGGCGGAAGCGAGGTAGATGTCCGGTCCTGAAATCATGTTATTCGGCATCCGCAGGGCGCAATGAATGAAATGACGCGCCGCATCAATATAATACCCGGTGCAATACGCTGCGCTATTGCACCCTGCATGGAGATCATGCGCGGTGATAGGGATGACCGGAGAGGATGCTCCAGGCACGGTAGAGCTGCTCGGCAACCACTACGCGCACCAGCGCGTGTGGCAGGGTATGTGCCGACAGCGACCAGTGCAGGTCGGCCCGTTGCAGACACTCCTCCGACAGGCCGTCCGCACCGCCGACCAGCAGGGCCACTTCGCGGCCGTCCTGCAGCCAGCCCTGCAGCCGGGTCGCCAGGGTCTCCGTGTCCCAGGGTTTGCCGTTCACTGCAAGGGCAACAACGGTTGCCCGCGGCGGCAACGCAGCAAGCAGCTGCCGGCCTTCCTCGGCCTGGATGCGTTTGGTATTCAGGGTCTTGCGGCGCTTGCAGGGGGCGATCTCGACCAGTTTCAGGGAACACTCGCGCGGCAGCCGGTTGGCGTACTCACGATAACCTTCCGTGACCCAGGCCGGCATCCGGGTGCCGACCGCGACCAGGTGAATCAGCACGGCTGTGGCCAGCACTTCACTGTGGAACGGTCATTCAGGACCCGGTCCGGGGCTCACTACCGACCGACCAGAGTTTCTCCAGCGCATAGAACTCGCGGACCCCGGGTATCATGACATGCACGACCACATCGCCCAGGTCAACCAGCACCCATTCCGCTACCTGCTCGCCTTCCACCCCCAGCGCCCGGAACCCGGCCTCCCTGGTCCTGCGGGTCACGCTGTCCGCCAGCGATTTCACATGACGGGTCGAGGTACCGCTGGCGATCACCATGTAATCGGTAATGGAAGTGAGCCCCCGGACATCCAGTATTCTGATATCAACAGCCTTGAGGTCCTCCAGGGCTTCGATAACCAGCTCCAGCAGCCGGTCTTCCTGCGCATTCGCCACGGTCTCTGTCGTTTCAGGCTTCATCAATCACTCCCGGCCTGGTACAGGCCCTCGTACCGGATGATCTCCAGTACCGTTTCCGGTACCAGGAATCCGGCATTCTCGCCCTTTGACAGCAAGGCGCGTATCCGGGTGCCGGAAATTTCCAGTTGGGTTACGTCGTGGAACAGGATGCGACCGGCTGCATGGCTTTCCAGTTCTGCAGGATCCACGACCCGGTGCAGGCCGATAAAATCTTCCAGCTCGCCCGCAGCACGCACTTCACTGCCGGGCCGGGTCATGACGACCATGTGACACAGGTCGATCAGCTCGTGCCAGCGGTGCCATGTCGGCAACCCGTGAAACGTATCCATCCCGATCAGCAGGTACAGGCCTCTGGAGCCCAGCTCATCGCGCAGCGAGGTCAGCGTATCGAACATCCACGACGGTCCGTCGCGTTCCAGTTCGCGCCGGTCGATACTGAATTCCGGATAATTGCGAACGGCTGCCTCCAGCATTGCAACCCGTTGTGCCGCATCTGCAAGCGGAGGCGGGCGATGCGGGGGAATATGACACGGGAGCAGTCGCACTTCCTCCAGTCCCAGCGCCTGCTGGATGTCGAGTGCCGGCCGCAGGTGACCGAAGTGCACCGGGTCAAAGGTTCCGCCGAGGATGCCTAGCATTGAACCGGACCCTGGTTGATTCAGGTGCGAATATGGCCGTCACCCAGGACGATGTATTTCAGTGTCGTCAATCCTTCCAGGCCGACCGGGCCACGCACGTGCAGCTTGTCGGTACTGATGCCGATCTCGGCACCGAGTCCGTACTCGAAGCCGTCTGCGAAGCGGCTGGAGGCATTCACCATCACCGAGCTGGAATCAACCTCGCGTAAAAAGCGCTGCGCGCGCGGCAGCGATTCGGTAATGATGGCATCGGTATGGTCGGAACCGTAGCGGTCGATGTGTTCGATCGCCGCATCCAGGTCGTCGACGACACGCACTGCCAGTACCGGTGCCAGATATTCCTCCGACCAGTCTGCATCGGTTGCCGCCTTGATGTCCGGCAGGATCCGGCGGGTCGCTTCACAACCGCGCAGCTCGACACCGGCCTCGCGGTAGCGTGCACCGAGTTCCGGCAGCACCCGGTCGGCGATGCCGGCTGCGACCAGCAGGGTCTCCATGGTGTTGCAGGTGCCGTAACGCTGTGTCTTTGCATTGACGGACACCGTGACCGCCTTGTCGATATCGGCCAGGTCATCAATATAGGTATGGCACACGCCGTGCAGGTGCTTGATGACCGGGACCCGGGACTCCCTGCTGATGCGTTCAATCAGGCCCTTGCCGCCACGCGGCACAATCACATCAACATAATCCCCCATGCGCACCAGCTCACCGACCGCCGCGCGATCGGTGGTCTCGATGACCTGGACCACATCAGCCGGCAAGCCGGCACTGGCCAGACCCTCGTGGATACACGCGGCGATGGCCTGGTTGGAATGGATGGCTTCCGAACCGCCGCGCAGAATGGCGGCATTACCCGATTTCAGGCACAGGCCGGCGGCATCGGCGGTCACGTTGGGCCGTGATTCATAAATAATCCCGATCACGCCCAGCGGCACGCGCATGCGCCCGACCTGGATACCCGAGGGGCGGAAGTTCATTTCGGAAATACTGCCAACCGGGTCCGGCAGCAGCGCGATTTCGCGCAGCCCCTCTGCCATGGCGGCAATACGCGCGGTGTTCAGTTCCAGCCGGTCCAGCAGTGCTGCATCGAGACCGTGCTGACGGCCGGCTGCGAGGTCTTTTCCGTTTTCTGTCGCCAGCCGGTCGGCCGCTGCCTCGATGGCCGCGGCAATGGCATGCAACGCTGCATCTTTCATCCCCGACTCGGCACGGCTGATCTGTTTCGCGGCGGCGCGCGCGCGCCGGCCTACCGCCTGCATGTGGGCAGGTACATCAACAGTCACCGCTTCAGCCTTTGCACTCATGGTTTTTGATGGTCACATGGATTCAGCCAGGGCCGGCGGTTGCAGTGCAGTTACACCGGCCAGTTGCAGGGTCAAGTGTAACAGTTCGTCCCAGTCGCTGCCTGCTGCCCGCCCCTTGATTACCCTGTCAACCGTGGCACATTGATGCAACAGGTCATGGCAATCACGGCGTTTGAGGCGCTTCAATGCAACGGTAAACTGTGACTTGCGCTTGGCCCATATCCGAAACCGGGACAGCACGGCAGTAATGCGGTCACCGCCGGCAACACTATCCGCCATCTGTACCAGTTGCCGGATGTCCTTCGCCAGCGCCCACAGCACCACCGGCGCCGCGACCCCTTCAGCACGCAGCCCGTTCAGGATGCGTACGCTGCGAACCCCCTCCCCGGCCAGCGCGCTGTCGGCGAGGCCGTACACGTCAAAGCGGGCACTGTCGACTACTGCCTGGTCAATGTCATCGACATCGACCGGCCCGGCGCCCCGGAGCAGGTACAGCTTTTCGATTTCCTGCACACCGGCCAGTAAATTCCCCTCGATACGCTCCGCCAGCCGAGCCACGGCAGTGTCCGTGGCTTGCAGGCCACGTTGCTGCATGCGCCTGCGCACCCACACCAGCAACTCGTTCGAATCCGGCGGCCAGACGAACACCACGACACCGGCACTGTCGAGCGCCTGCACCCACTTGCTCTTGCGCGCCGCAGACTCCAGTTTACCGGCCGTCACCAGCAACAGGGTGTCCTCCGGCAACTGTTCGGCAAAATCCCGCAAGGCCTGCGCACCTTCCTTGCCAGGCCGCCCGGTGGGTATGCGCAGGTCGATGATGCGCCGCTCGGAAAACAACGAGAGATTGCCGCCGGCCGACGCCAGCGCACCCCAGTCGAAGCCGGGCTGGGCAGTCAGTACATCACGCTCTGCAAACCCCTGCTGCCGTGCCTGCGAGCGCACGGCATCGGCGGCCTCCGTGACGCGCAGGGGTTCATCCCCGCTGATGAAATACACCGCTGCAAGTGACTTCTGTAACTGCTTTTCCAGTTGTTCCGGTTTTAACTGCATTTAATAACCAGCCCTGTTCACCTGAAAAAATCTGTAGCCCGGATGCAGCGTTGCGGAATCCGGGGCTTAAATTGAGACAAGTCCCCCGGGTTCCGGCCCTCCGGGCCTGCACCCGGGCTACGGTTGCTGCATTACCTGCTTGCCGCCGCAATCCGCAGCATCGCCATGTTCACGATATCGCGCTGCAACTCGGTGCTGATCAGGTCGGCCTCGCGCTCCTTGGCGAGAATATCATCCTTGTTGAATACGAAATCCCGGCTGAGCGTAACGGTCTGCTTCTCGACCAGTGGCTGGTTATCGGGTGTAACGACGTCGAAGCGGATGGTCTGGCGGATCAGGATTTCCTGTACCTTGCCGCCGATATCCACCGTGAGCACGTCCTTTTCGTCCCGGTTGCCGAGAATTCGCAGGATGGCGGTCGCCTCGTCCCGGGTCTCTGTGACGCGTGCACCACGACCCTCCAGCGCATCGCGAAAATCATCATTCAGGGTATCGAACGGTTTTTTCACCTGGATGTAGGTGACCGCCATGGCCTCCGGCAGGTCGCTGTCACCGCGCAGGTGGAATCCGCAGGCAGTGAGCACAGCAATTACCAGCACCAGAATTTGTATTCTTACGACGCTTCGCACGGTGTATCCGAAGTCTCGTCATTGCGTGCGCAGCAAAGCAATCTCATAACCCTGCACCCGGCAATGATCGGGAGATTGCTTCGTCACTTTGTTCCTCGCAATGACGGCTTGTATCTGACTTAGTTGACAACAATGTTTACCAGCCTGCCCGGGACCACAATAATCTTTTTTACCGACTTGCCTTTGATATGGCGCATCACGTTTTCTTCAGCCAGAGCTGCCTGTTCAATGGTTTCCTGATCGGCATCGGCAGCCACCTCGATTTCACCGCGCACCTTGCCATTCACCTGGATGACCAGGGTAACACTGTCCTGGATGAGTGCATCCCGGTCACATTCCGGCCAGGCGCAGTCCACCACGGCCTCGCTGTGGCCAAGTTCCTGCCACAGGGAGTGGGTAATGTGCGGGATAATCGGCGCCAGCATCAATACCACGGCCTCCAGTGCCTCCTGCATCACGGCATGCCCCTGTTCGGAGGTATCCGTAAACCGGTTCAGCTCGTTCAGCAATTCCATGTTGGCGGCAATCGCGGTATTGAAGGTAAAACGGCGGCCGATGTCGTCACCGACCTTGGCAATCGTCGTGTGCACGGAGCAGCGCAACGCCTTCTGTGCATCATCCAGCGCGGGTATATCCAGTTCCATGGCAACGCCCGCGGCAACGTGCCCGAAGACCTGCTTCCACAAGCGCTTGAGGAAGCGGTACGCGCCTTCCACGCCCGTATCCGACCACTCGAGCGACTGCTCGGGTGGCGCGGCAAACATGGTAAACAGGCGCACGGTGTCCGCGCCATAGCGATCAATCAGGCCCTGCGGATCGACCGTGTTGCCCTTCGACTTGGACATCTTGGAACCGTCTTTCAGTACCATACCCTGGGTCAGCAGGCAGGTGAACGGCTCGTCATTGGCGAGCAGTCCCGCGTCACGCATCAGCTTGTTGAAGAAGCGTGCGTATAAAAGATGCAGCACCGCGTGCTCGATGCCACCGATGTACTGGTCCACCGGCATCCAGTAGTTCGCCCGCTCATCCAGCATGGCAGTGTGCTGGTCCGCACAGGTGTAACGCGCAAAATACCAGGATGATTCAAAAAAGGTATCGAAGGTATCGGTCTCCCGCTGCGCCTTGCCCTGGCACTGCGGGCAGGTGGTTTCGATAAAGGCACTCATTTTCTTCAGCGGCGAGCCGGTGGCATCGACAGTCACATCCTTCGGCAGGATCACCGGCAGGTCGGCTTCCGGCACCGGCACGGCGCCGCAGTCCGGACAGTTAATGATCGGGATCGGGCAACCCCAGTAACGCTGGCGCGAAACGCCCCAGTCGCGCAGCCGGTAGTTGACCTGGCGTTGTCCCTTGCCCGCCTGTTCCAGCCAGTCACCAATGGCATCGAAGGCCTGCCCCGAGGTCAGCCCGCTGAATTCACCGGAGTCCTGCAACACGCCCTGCTCCACAAACGCGGCGGTCTGCAGGTCTGCGACCTGGTCCTCACTCGCCGGATGGACCACCTGGCGGATTTCGATGCCGTGCTGTTGTGCAAATTCGTAATCACGCTGGTCATGCGCGGGCACCGCCATGACTGCACCGTGACCGTATTCCATGAGCACGAAGTTCGCAGCCCATACCGGCACCACTTCACCGCTGATCGGATGCACCGCCCTGCGGCCGGTGTCCACGCCCTTCTTCTCCATGGTGGCCATGTCTGCCTCGGCCACACGGGTGTTTTTACACTCATCGATAAATGCCTGCAGTGCCGGGCTGGACTGCGCCGCCGCTGCGGCCAGCGGGTGTTCCGGCGCGACCGCGATAAAGGTCACGCCCATCACGGTATCCGGGCGGGTGGTATATATAGGTAAGGTGTTGTCGTGACCCTCGATGCCAAACTGCATCTCGATACCCTCGGAACGCCCGACCCAGTTGCGTTGCATGGTACGGACCTGGTCCGGCCAGCCATCGAGTTTGTCGAGGTCGGTGAGCAGTTCCTCGGCATAGTCGGTGATCTTCAGGAACCACTGGGGGATCTCGCGGCGCTCCACGGGCGCACCGGAGCGCCAGCCCTTGCCGTCGATGACCTGCTCGTTGGCCAGCACGGTCTGGTCAACCGGGTCCCAGTTGACCACCGCGGTCTTCTTGTAGACCACGCCCGTGTCGAACAGGCGCGTGAAGAACCACTGCTCCCAGCGATAATATTCCGGGTCACAGGTTGCCACCTCGCGCTCCCAGTCATAGCCGAAGCCGAGGCGCTTCAGCTGGTTGCGCATGTAATCTATATTCTCGTATGTCCACTGCGCCGGCGGTACCTGGTTCTGGATGGCCGCATTCTCGGCCGGCAGGCCGAAGGCATCCCAACCCATGGGCTGCAGGACATTGCGGCCCTGCATGCGCTGGTAACGGGTAATGACATCGCCGATGGTGTAGTTGCGCACATGCCCCATGTGCAGGCGCCCGCTCGGGTAGGGAAACATGGACAGGCAGTAGTATTTTTCCCGGCCATCCTCCTCGCTCACCCGGAAGGCCTGGCTGGATTCCCAGTATTGCTGGGCCGCAGCTTCTATGGTGTCGGGCTGGTAAGTACTGTCCATTTTCCGGTTTCAGTCAGGCGAATCAGGGGCGGAAGAATACCCCAGCCCAAGGGGAACTTCACCTTGGGCCGGGATTGGTCCACACTTGGACAGTACCGGTTCATACAGGATGCCCGAAATGAGTGAGGAAAAATCCACCCGTGAAAAATGGCTCGCTGCCTATGACGACATGATGGTGCGGGTAAAAACCGCCATCGAGGAAGCCGGGGAAGCCGCGGGCCCTGTCCTGCAGCGCTATATTCACAATGCCCGGGACACGGCCATCGAACTCGGCGAGCTGACGCGGGAAGAGGCCGATAAGATCGCCACCTACCTGGAACGGGATGTCGCGGACGCCGGCAGGCACCTTGCAGACACCGGCCACCAGCTCGGCGACTGGCTGCGCTTCGATATCGACCTGATCGAGGACCGCCTGCTGGATGCACTGTTACTGGCCGCCGACCACACCCGGCTGGAAATCCAGCAGTTCGAGCACGACATCCAGGAAGGGCCGGCATGGAATACCGGCGAGGTCACCGGACCTGGTACCCTGGTATGCGTATCCTGCGGCAGCATCATGCGCTTCCATGCCACCGGGTATATCCCGAACTGCCCCAATTGCGAGCACACGGTGTTTCATCGCAAGACCGCCCGCGATGAGCTGGATGATAAAACGTAGCCCGGATGCAGCGCAGCGATAAAGGGGCCGGATACATTTTTCAAGATTGCGCGAAACAGGGGACAGACCACGTTTTTCCATGTGGAGGTACCGGTGCCAGACAAGGTAGAGAAAAACGTGGTCTGTCCCCTGTTTCGGGCTACCCTCTGTTTTGTTTTTCTTGCCTGCCTGCCACTGGCCGCTCAAGCCAGCGACGACAGCGGAACCGTCGAGCACGTCGTCGTGGTGTGGCTGAAAACCCCCGGCGACCGTACAGCACAGCAACAGGTCATCCGTGCAAGCCAGTCACTGAAATCGATTCCCGGCGTGGTGTCACTGAAGGCCGGTACCATGATCCCGAGCGAACGCCCGATCGTCGACAGCAGTTTCGATATCGCGCTGACCGTCACCTTCACGGATGAGCAGGCCATGCAGCACTACCTCACCCATCCGACCCACGTGCAGCTGCTCGAGGAAACCCTGAAACCGCTGGTCGATAAAATTCAGGTGTACGATTTTCGTTATTGAGGAATGCCTTTCCCCGCAGGGCGCGGGTTCTACGTGGGATTCATGCTGCTGCGTTTACGCGTCACAACCCGGGTTATTAACAGCAACACCACGCACAATACAATCACCGGCACATTACCGACCCGCACATACGGTGTGGCACCCTGGCGCGGTATCACGCTACCGGTCAGCACGATTTCCTCATCCTGCGCGCTGCGGGCCGTGATATTCCCGCGGTAATCGATGATTGCAGAGATACCGGTATTGGTCGCGCGCAGCATCGGTCGCCCGGTCTCGCGTGCGCGCATACGCGCCATTTCCAGATGCTGGTGCGGCGCCAGTGACCTGCCGAACCAGGCATCGTTACTGACATTGACCAGCATGGCCGCCTCAGGCAAGTCCCGGATGAGCTGCTCGCCGAAGATCACCTCGTAACAGATCGAGGTGGCGACCGGGTAGCCGGCCGCGAGCAACAGTGGCTGGCCGGCCTTGCCGCTGGTGAAGTCCGCATTCGGGACTGCCAGTGCATCCAGGGTGTGGCCGATCACGCCGCGCAACGGCAGGTATTCACCATACGGGACCAGGTGCTGCTTGTGGTAGAACGAGCGGGTACCGTTGATCGAGATCACGCTGTTGTAATAATCCCAGGAGTCCCGATCGAGTACCGGGATGCCGGTCAGCACTGTCATGTTGGCCGCACGCAGTTCCGTCTCGAGGTACGGGATAAAGGTGTCCTCGACCTGGTGGTAAAATGCGGGTATCGCCGTTTCCGGCCACACGACGATATCGACGTCCTGCAGTGCGAAAGTAGCACTCGAATAACGCTCCAGTATGGCCGCCAGGTTTGCCGGCGCCCACTTGTCCTCCTGTGCGATATTGCCCTGCACCAGAGCCACCTCCAGTGCGGCGCCGCGCGGCTGTGTCCACTCGACCCGCTCCAGCAGCAGTCCGCCGGCCCACAATGCAATCAACAGGCCGAAACTGAAGACACGTTTGCAGTCCCGGAGGATCGCCAGCAGCAGACCGGCGCTCACGGCCACCACCAGTCCGGTGCCGAACACGCCGGCCACCGGGGCAAAACCTGCCAGCGGACTGTCCACCTGGCTGCTGCCGATCGTCAGCCACGGAAACCCCGAAAACAGCCAGCCACGCACCCATTCACTGAGGATCCAGCCGGCCGGCAATGCCAGCACCATGAACGCCCAGCCCGGCTTCCCGGGTAGCAGGCGCCGGGTGCAATAACCAGCGCCCGCCGGGTACAGGCTCAGGAAGGCCACCAGCCCCGCCGTGACCAGCAGGGCGGGTACGACCGGCACATGGCCGTAATGATGGATACTGATATATACCCAGGAGATACCGGCCCCGAAGAAACCGAGCCCGAACAGGTAGCCATGCCGGAAAGCGCGGCGCGGCGTATCACCGAGCCAGCGGTTGAACAGGACGACAAGCGAGAGTAACACCAGCGGGTACCAGCCGAACGGGGCAAACGCCGTGACGGCGAGGGCGCCGGCAAGCAGCACAGTCAGCCAGCCAAACCGGTCAACAATTGCTGTCACAGTTCAGCGCTGGCTTCGACTTTCGATACTTCGACAGGTTTCGGCAACACGGTCAACTGCAGCATGTGCACACGCCGGTTGTCCGCGCGCAGAATCTTGAACAGCAGGTTATCAAAGACAACACGCTCGCCGCGCTTCGGCAAGTGCCCTATTTCATTGACAACCAGCCCGCCGATGGTATCGAATTCCTCGTCTGACAGGTGAGTACCGAAATATTCATTGAAGTCCTCGACCTGTGTGAGCGCCTTGATGGTGTAGTGCATATCGCTGTGTTTGCGGATGGTATCTTCCTCTTCCACATCGTGCTCGTCCTCGATCTCGCCGACAATCTGCTCCAGTACATCCTCGATGGTCACCATGCCGGCCACACCGCCATACTCGTCCACCACGATCGCCATGTGATTGCGACTGGAACGAAATTCCTTCAGCAGAATATTGAGGCGCTTGCTCTCGGGAACAAAAATCGCGGGGCGCAGGATCTCGCGTACATTGAAACGCCCATCGGTCTGCTGGTAGGCGTGCAACAGCAGGTCCTTGGCCAGCAGGATACCAACCACCTCGTCCCGGCTGTCGGAAATTACCGGAAAGCGCGAGTGGCCGGACTCGACCACGGTTCGCAGCAATACCTGCGGACTGGCATCACGGTCCAGCACCACGACCTGGGAACGCGGGATCATGATGTCACGCACCTGCATGTCATCGACCTGCAGCACGCCCTCGAGCATGCCCAGCAGATCAGCATCAAACAGGTTGTTCTGGTGGGAAGCACGCAGCAGCTCGACCAGCTGCTCGTTGTCGGTGGGCACCCGGGACAGCGCCGTCCTGATCCTGGCAAGCCAGGGGCGCCGACCGGGACCGTTGGGAGGTCGGTCTTTATTCATTGAGTAACAGCTGGTTACCTCGATATCATCAGGTTATTTGTCGACATGTGGAAGTCCATGCTTAACCACCGCCATGCCGCTATCTCAAGTGTATGGAAATTTGGGCAATATTGACAACTTGCCGGTGCGGGCTAGCTGTCAACGCGCGGCTGGTACGGGTCGGAAAACCCGATCTGTCCCAGCAGTTGCGCTTCCAGTCGTTCCATGTCCACGGCCTGTTCTGCTTGCTGGTGATCATGTCCGAGCAGGTGCAATACACCATGGATGGTGATGTGGGCCCAGTGCGCTTCCAGCGACTTGGATTGCGCTACCGCTTCCCGCGCTACGACCGGTGCGCAGATCACGATATCTCCCAGCAGTCCGGACTCGACACCCGGCAGTGGCTGGTAGGGAAACGAGAGGACATTGGTGGCGCCGTCCTTGCCCCGGTAGCGGTAATTGAGCGCCGTGATCTCCGCTTCATCGACAATACGCAATGTCAGTTCGGAATCTGCAATCCGGTCCTGCAGGGCAAGCTGCAACCACTGGTACAATTGTGCCGTCGATGGCAGGCCATCTGCGATGATCGCACACTGAATGTTAATGTCGGCAGTTCTCGTCATGTAGCGTCAGTTATACCGTAGCCCGGATGGAGCATGGCGGAATCCGGGGAACTTGTTTGCAACAGCTTCCCGGATTCCGGCCTTCGGCCTCCATCCGGGCTACGACTATCCGGGCTACAACTGTCAGTCCGAACGATCATGGGATTCATAGGCCGAGATAATACGCTGTACCAACGGGTGCCGTACAACATCCTGCGAGGTAAAAAAGGTAAAGCTGATGCCCTGCTCGTCACTGAGCACATCGATCACCTGGCGCAGCCCGGACGGTGTCTGCTTGGGCAGGTCCACCTGGGTTATATCGCCGGTAACCACGGCCGTGGAACCGAACCCGATGCGGGTTAGAAACATTTTCATTTGTTCAGCCGTTGTGTTCTGCCCTTCATCAAGAATGATAAAGGCATCGTTCAGGCTGCGGCCGCGCATGAAGGCCAATGGCGCCACCTCGATCACATTGCGCCCGATCAGCCTGGCGACACGGTCCAGTCCCAGCATTTCGTAAAGCGCGTCATACAGCGGGCGCAGATACGGGTCGACTTTCTGGGTCAGATCACCCGGCAGAAACCCGAGCCGCTCGCCAGCCTCGACCGCAGGCCGCACCAGCACCAGGCGGCTGACCTTTTCCTGCTCCAGCGCCTGCACGGCACAGGCCACTGCGAGATAGGTCTTGCCGGTACCCGCCGGCCCGATCCCGAAGTTCAGGTCGTTCTTGAGGATGTTCTGCTGATAATGCTTCTGGTTGACACCGCGCGGTGATATTGCGCGGCCGGGCGTGTGGATCACCAGCCCGTCATCCCTCACCGCCACACCGGTGACCTTCTCGTTGGCGCTGGCCTGGCCGGCGCCGGCCTCCTGCAGGAACAGGTGGATTTTCTCGGGCGACAGCCCTCCCGTGCCGGTTTCGGCATACAGGCCCTTGAGGATGCTGCCGGCACGCTTTACCGCAGCGGTATCGCCGATAATGCGAAAGTCGTTGCCGCGGCTGCTGATCTCCACTCCGAGGCGCTGCTCGAGCTGGTGCAGGTGATCATCGAACTGCCCGCACAACTCGGCGAGACGCTCGTTGTCCGCAGGCTCCAGGGACAGGTCGATGGAATGAATCCGGGAATTCAAATCGGTATCAGGCGATAGTGGCCACTGCCCCCTTGCTGGTGGACTCTTCTGTTGAGACAACCTCACCACGCAACGAGTTTGGCAGGGCCTCGGTTATTTTCACGTCCACGAATTTCCCGATGAGTGCCGGGTCGGCGTCGAAATTGACCACGCGGTTGTTTTCCGTACGGCCACTCAGCTGATCGGCACGCTTGCGCGAAAATTTTTCGACCAGCACGCGCTCAATATTACCGACCATGGCTGTACTGATCTCCGCTGCCATAACATTGTTACACTGCTGCAGTCGCGCCAGCCGCCGTTTCTTGACATCCAGCGACACGTCGTCGGGCAGGCCGGCCGCCGGTGTGCCGGGACGGGCACTGTAGACAAAGCTGAAGGAATGATCGAAACCAATCTCCTCGATCAGCGCCATGGTGTCCTCGAAGTCCGCGTCCGTCTCTCCCGGAAAGCCGATAATAAAATCCGATGACAGGCTGATACCCGGACATGCCTTGCGCAGGCGCCGGATAATCGACTTGTATTCCAGTATCGTGTGGTTACGCTTCATCAGCGCGAGCACGCGGTCCGAGCCACTCTGGACCGGCAGGTGCAGGTGCCCGACCAGCTCCTGTACATCGGCATGGGCCTGGATCAGGCTGTCACTCATTTCCAGCGGGTGCGAGGTGGTATAACGGATACGGTCGATCCCGTCGACAGCGGCAATCCAGGTAATCAGCAATGCCAGGTCGGCGGTCTCGCCGTCATGCATTACGCCGCGGTAGGCGTTGACGTTCTGCCCGAGCAGCGTAATTTCCCGCACGCCCTGTTCGGCGAGTGCCGCGACCTCGGCGATGAGGTCATCAAACGGGCGGCTGACTTCCTCGCCGCGCGTGTACGGCACCACGCAGAAACTGCAATACTTGCTGCAACCCTCCATCACCGATACAAAGGCCGTGGGACCCTCAGCCTTTGGCGCCGGCAGGGAATCGAACTTCTCGATCTCGGGAAAACTCACATCGATCACCGGAAGCCGTGCGCGGCGGGCTTCGTCCAGCATGGCCGGCAGGCGATGCAGGGTCTGCGGGCCGAACACCAGGTCGACACAGGGTGCGCGCTCGCGCAAGGCCGCGCCCTCCTGGCTGGCGACACAGCCACCGACACCGATGACCATGTCCGGACGGTTATCCTTGAGCTCCTTCCAGCGGCCGAGCTCGGAGAACACCTTCTCCTGCGCCTTCTCGCGAATCGAGCAGGTATTCAGCAACAGCACGTCGGCTGCGGCCGGATCATCCGTCACCTCGAGTTGATGTGATGCGGCCAGCACGTCCGCCATTTTCGACGAGTCATACTCGTTCATCTGGCAACCGTGGGTCTTGATATAAAGCTTGCGG
>QIFB01000203.1 GCA_003230545.1 Gammaproteobacteria bacterium
CGGTCTCGAAGGTGCGATCGCGGGTTGAGCCGCCGGCACCAAACGTGACCGAGAAAAACCCGGGCTTCAGTGTCGCCAGTTGCCGGCTGGTAGCCTCCAGCTTTTTGACGCCTTCGGGCGTCTTCGGCGGGAAAAATTCGAAGCTGTATACTGGCGTGTTTGCTGCCCTGGTCAAGATTGTCTGCCCCTGTTTTCAGGTTTAACCCCTTTTACCTAGTACCGGTAGTAGTCCGGCTTGTACGGACCTTCCACCGGCACGCCGATATAATCCGCCTGTTCCTGCGATAGCGTCGTTAGCCTGGCGTCGATCTTGCCAAGGTGCAGGCGGGCCACTTCCTCGTCGAGCTTTTTCGGCAGGGTGTAAACCCGGTTTTCATACTGGTCGCTGGTCGCCACTACACCACAGTTCCATCTGTGCCAGTGTCTGGTTGGTGAAGCTGCTGGACATGACAAAGCTCGGGTGCCCGGTGGCACATCCCAGGTTAACCAGGCGGCCCTCGGCCAGCAGGATAATGCGCTTGCCGTCCGGGAAGATGATGTGGTCCACCTGTGGCTTGATGTTTTCCCACTGGTATTGCTTGATGCCCGCCACATCGATTTCATTGTCGAAGTGACCAATGTTGCAGACGATGGCCTGGTTCTTCATGGCAGCCATGTGGTCGTGCGTAATGACGTTGTAGTTGCCGGTTGCAGTCACAAAGATATCCGCCTTGTCAGCAGCGTCTTCCGTGGTGACCACGCGATAGCCTTCCATGGCCGCCTGCAGTGCGCAGATGGGATCGATCTCGGTGATCCACACGGTACTGCCAAGCCCTTTAAGTGACTGCGCGCAGCCCTTGCCGACATCACCGTAGCCGATGACCAGGGCGATCTTGCCGGCGATCATGACATCCGTGGCGCGCTTGATACCGTCTACCAGCGATTCACGGCAGCCATACAGGTTGTCGAACTTGCTCTTGGTGACCGAGTCATTGACATTGATCGCCGGGAACGGCAATTCACCGCGTTCCTGCATCTGGTACAGGCGGTGTACGCCGGTGGTGGTCTCCTCGGTAACACCCTGGAGGTTCTTGAGGATATTCGAGTACCAGCCGGGTTGCTCGGCAAGGCGTGCCTTGATGGCGTTGAACAGTGACACTTCTTCCTCGCTGGACGGGTTGTCGAGTACCGACGGGTCACTCTCGGCTTTGGTTCCCAGCATGATGAGCATGGTGGCATCGCCACCGTCATCGAGGATCATGTTCGGAGTGCCCCCATCGTGCCACTCCATGATGGTGTGCGTGTACTGCCAGTAATCATCCAGCGATTCACCTTTCCAGGCATACACCGGGATATTGCGTGCTGCGATGGCTGCCGCCGCATGGTCCTGGGTCGAGTAGATGTTGCAGGATGCCCAGCGTACCTCGGCCCCGAGCTCCACCAGTGTCTCGATCAATACCGCAGTCTGGATGGTCATGTGCAGGCTGCCGGCGATGCGTGCCCCGGTAAGCGGTTTTTCCGTGCCGTATTTCTCACGCAAGGCCATCAGGCCCGGCATCTCGGTTTCCGCGATGGCCAGTTCCTTGCGGCCCCAGTCGGCCAGCTCGATATCGGCGACCTTGTAGTCAGGAGAAATGGATTCTGCCGTTTGTGTGCTCATCATAATGCCTCGTATTTTTATACAGCCTTGTCGGTTTTATTCATTCCTGCGGCATCGCGCAGCGCTTCGGCCCTGTCGGTTTTCTCCCAGCTGAAATCACTGTCTTCACGTCCGAAATGGCCGTAGGCGGCCGTGGGTTTATAGCCGGGCTTCAGTAGATCGAGCATGGCAACCAGGCCGCGCGGGCGCAGGTCGAAATGTTCACGTACCAGCTCGACCAGGCGGTCCTCATCCAGCTGCCCGGTGCCAAAGGTCTCGATGCTGATCGAAGTGGGCTCGGCCACACCGATGGCGTAGGAGACCTGGATCTCGCAGCGCTCGGCCAGGCCGGCGGCGACGATGTTTTTTGCCACGTAGCGGGACGCGTAGGCGGCAGAGCGATCGACCTTGCTGGGGTCCTTGCCAGAAAAGGCACCGCCGCCATGGCGGGCCATGCCGCCATAGGTGTCGACGATGATCTTGCGCCCGGTCAGGCCGCAATCACCTACCGGGCCGCCGATGACGAAACGTCCGGTCGGGTTGATGTGTATATGTTCCTGCGGGCACTGGTCCAGCCACTCGGCCGGCAGCACCGGCTTGATGATTTCATCCATCACCGCTTCCCGGATCGCCCCGAGTTCCATGTCCGGGTCATGCTGGGTCGACAGCACCACGGCATCGATGCCGATCGGCCGGTCATTCTCGTAGCGGAAGCTGACCTGGCTCTTGGCGTCCGGCCGCAGCCAGGGCAGGGTACCGTTCTTGCGCACCTCCGCCTGGCGCTTTACCAGCCGGTGGGCATAGGTAATCGGCGCCGGCATCAGTACATCGGTTTCACTGGAGGCATAACCGAACATCAGGCCCTGGTCGCCGGCGCCCTGTTCGTGATCCTCGGTTTCGTCCACGCCCATGGCAATGTCCTGCGACTGCTTGCCGATGGCGTTCATGACGGCGCAGGATTCCCAGTCAAAGCCGATTCTGGAACTGTTGTAGCCGATATCGCGCACGGTCTCGCGCACAATGGCTTCCAGGTCGACCCAGGCCGAGGTGGTGACTTCGCCGGCGATAATGACCATGCCGGTCTTGACCATGGTTTCGACGGCAACGCGGGCGTGTGCATCCTGTTCCAGGATGGCATCGAGGATGGCGTCCGAGATCTGGTCGGCGACCTTGTCGGGATGCCCCTCGGAGACGGATTCTGAGGTAAACGTATGAAAATTGGACATATATTTATCTATTATGTGAGTTAAACGATTTAGTTTACCTTACGATGGTAATATTTTCACCATGCAGGCATTTCGGGTAGCGGCTCAGTTTGTACCAGGCCGAATAAATTCGGCCCTGCAAGGAACGCTGTTGTAGGGCGGAATTTATTCGGCCAGACAAACTACCGCATTTCGCATAGAGTAAGCCTCCCTATCTGCAGCAGGAGCTTGTGATGGTCAGTCTGGAAACACCGGTCTGTGATTTTGGTCAACCTGCTGTGGACTTCTCGCTGCCCGGAATCGACGGGAACACATGGACACTGGAGTCGTGCCGGGGGCCGAACGGTCTGCTGGTGATGTTTATCTGTAATCATTGTCCCTATGTGCAGGCCATCCGCGAGCGACTGGTGCGCGACACCCGTGAGCTGCGCGACCTCGGTGTCCACAGTGTGGCCATCATGTCCAACGACCCAACCCTGTATAAGGAAGACCGTTTCGAGAACATGCAGGCCGTGGCGCGGGAGTTCGATTTCCCGTTTCCCTATCTGCTGGATGAATCGCAGACCGTTGCCAGGGCGTATGGCGCGGTGTGTACCCCGGATTTCTTCGGCTATAACAGTGACCTGCAGTTGCAGTACCGGGGGCAGCTGGATGCCAGCCGCAAGCAAAGCGCGCCTGCAAATACCCGGCGGGACCTGTTCCTGGCCATGCAGCAGGTGGGGGCAACCGGGCAGGGGCCGGCAGACCAGACACCGGGGATGGGTTGCTCGATCAAGTGGCGTGATGATGTCGCTGCGAACTGATCCATGCGCATTTAACGATATGTATTATATGAATATATATCAAAATTTCCGGGGTGTGATGGCGGATACGCCCGACTATTGCCGAACGGGACAAACTAGAGGAAAATAGCGCGCTTCGTCATTCGGGGGACCAGCGCCCGGGTGGCAGGGGAGTGACTTCCCGGCACAATCTGATGAATTTCGATGTGGTCAAACGCCTCGGTGCACTGATCGGCACCCGGGGCTTTTTTGCCACTGAGCCTGTGCCCCCGGCAAACCCGGGCGTGGCTGACACTGGAACAAACACCCGACTTCGCCACCGAAGCTGGCGAAAATAAAAGTATTCAAATCTGTATCAGGAGGAAAACAATGGCCCAGCGTAAAGAACTCGCCAATGCAATACGTGCACTCAGTATGGACGCCGTACAGAAGGCGAAATCCGGCCATCCCGGTGCCCCGATGGGTATGGCGGATATCGCCGAAGTCTTGTGGAACGATTACCTGAAACATAACCCGGACAACCCGGACTGGGCGGACCGTGACCGGTTTGTCCTCTCCAACGGTCATGGCTCCATGCTGATTTACTCCCTGCTGCACCTGAGCGGGTACGATCTCGGCATTGACGACCTCAAGCAGTTCCGCCAGCTGCATTCAAGGACCCCGGGCCATCCTGAATACGGTTATGCTCCCGGTATAGAGACCACCACGGGCCCGCTCGGACAGGGCGTTACCAATGCCGTTGGTATGGCCGTTGCTGAAAAGACCCTGGCCGCCCAGTTTAACCGGGACGGTCACAACATCGTCGATCACCACACCTATGCCTTCATGGGTGACGGCTGCATGATGGAAGGCATTTCCCACGAGGCCTGTTCCCTGGCCGGTACCATGAAGCTGGGCAAGCTGATTGTCTTCTGGGACGACAACGGGATATCCATCGACGGGCGTGTTACCGGCTGGTTTACCGATGATACGCCAGCGCGCTTTGAGGCTTACCAGTGGCACGTGGTGCGTGATGTCGACGGGCATGACCCGGAGGCCATCCGCAAGGCGATCGAGGCAGCTCGCGAAGTTACTGACAAGCCCAGCCTGATCTGCTGCCGGACCGTGATCGGCTTTGGCGCGCCGAACCTGGCCGGTACGCATGATTGCCATGGCGCCCCGCTCGGTGATGACGAGATCGCTGCAACCCGTGAAAATATCGGCTGGCCATATGCCCCTTTTGAAGTACCGGACGAGGTGTACGCTGGCTGGAATGCGAAAGACAAGGGACTGCGTGCTGAAGCGGAATGGAATGATAAATTCGAAAGCTACAAGGCAGACCATCCTGACCTTGCCGGCGAATTCAAGCGCCGTATGGCCGGTGAGTTGCCCGCCGACTGGAGTGCGAAGTCGGATGCATTCGTTGCCACGGTCAACGACAAGGCCGAGACCATTGCTTCCCGCAAAGCCTCGCAGAATACCCTTAATGGTTTTGGCCCACTGCTGCCGGAGTTTCTCGGTGGTTCGGCCGACCTCGCCGGTTCCAACCTGACCATCTGGTCCGGGTCCGAGGACGTTAACAAGGGGACCGGTGGCAACTATATCCACTACGGTGTCCGTGAATTCGGCATGTCTGCCATCATGAACGGCATCACCCTGCACGGCGGGTTCATCCCCTACGGGGCGACCTTCCTGATGTTCTCGGAGTATGCACGTAACGCCCTGCGTATGGCGGCCCTGATGAAGGCGCACACCATCTTTGTGTATACCCATGACTCCATCGGTCTCGGGGAAGACGGCCCGACCCACCAGGGCGTTGAACAGACGGCGACCCTGCGCATGATCCCGCGCATGTCGGTCTGGCGTCCCTGTGATGCGGTCGAGTCTGCTGTTGCCTGGAAAGCCGCCGTGGAAAACAGTGGTCCCAGCTGCCTGATTTTCTCGCGCCAGAACCTGCCGCACCAGCAACGCACCGCGGAGCAGATTGCCGCGATTTTTCGTGGTGGTTACATCCTGCGCGATTGCGACGGTACCCCTGATGCCATCCTCATCGGCACCGGTTCCGAAGTCAGCCTGGCAACGGAGGCGGCAGAAGCGCTGTCTGCGAAGGGCAAAAACATCCGTGTGGTTTCGATGCCCTCGACCAGTTTGTTTGATTTGCAGGACGAGGCTTACCGTGAATCGGTTCTGCCTGCTGCGGTCACTGCCCGGGTCGCGGTCGAGGCCGGAGTGACCGATTACTGGCGCAAGTACGTTGGTCTCAACGGCAGGGTGATCGGTCTCGATACCTTCGGTGAATCCGCCCCGGCCGATGAAGTCTACAAGTACTTTGGAATCACGGCAGAGAATGTTGCAAAAGCTGTCGAAGACGTGCTCCAGGGCTGAAACAGAATTCATTATTTTATAACCCAAGTAAACGTTTTAAGGAGAATATTCAATGGCGATTAAAGTCGGTATTAATGGCTTTGGCCGAATCGGCCGCATGGCGTTTCGGGCCATAGCAAAGGATTTCCCGGACATCCAGGTGGTCGGCATCAATGACTTGCTGGATGCAGATTACCTGGCTTACATGCTGCAGTACGATTCAGTACACGGCAATTTCGATGGCGATATTTCCGTCGACGGTAATAACCTGATCGTCAACGGCAACGCTATTCGACTGACAGCCGAGCGTGATCCGGCCAACCTGAAGTGGGGCGATATCGGTGCCGACCTGGTGATCGAGTGCACCGGTTTCTTCCTGACCGGGGAGACCTGCCAGAAGCATATCGATGCAGGCGCAAAGAAGGTCGTCCAGTCTGCGCCGTCCAAGGACGCTACACCGATGTTCGTCTACGGTGTCAACCACAATACCTATGCCGGACAGGCCATTGTTTCTGCCGCTTCCTGTACCACCAACTGCCTGGCCCCGGTCGCCAAGGTGCTGAATGACAAGTGGGGCATCAAGCGTGGCCTGATGACTACCGTGCATGCGGCAACGGCGACCCAGAAGACCGTTGATGGCCCGTCCCAGAAGGACTGGCGCGGTGGCCGTGGCATTCTGGAGAACATCATCCCGTCGTCCACCGGTGCTGCTAAGGCCGTCGGCGTGGTATTGCCGGAACTTAACGGCAAGCTGACCGGTATGGCGTTTCGCATACCGACCTCCGACGTGTCCGTTGTGGACCTCACGGTGGAGTTAAACAGTGAAGCCAGCTACGACGACATCTGTGCTGCCATGAAATCCGCTTCCGGGTCGGGCGATCTCGCCGGTGTGCTGGATTACACCGAAGACAAGGTGGTTTCCACCGATTTTCGCGGGCGGACCACACCATCGATCTTCGATGCCGGCGCCGGTATAGCGCTGGACAGTACCTTCATCAAGGTGGTGTCCTGGTACGACAACGAGTACGGCTATACCTGCAATATGCTGCGGATGGTGCAGCACGTCGCCTGATAACTGTATCCAGCTGCCAGCCAGCCGGTAGCCCGGATGGAGCGTCGCGGAATTCGGGACTTGTATTAAAACCAGTTCCCCGGGTTCCGGCCCGGCGGGCCTGCACCCGGGCTACTGGTAGCTGGAAAGCAGAACCATATATTTAACAGGAGTCGTCCATGTCTGTTCTCAAGATGACTGATCTCGATCTTCACGGTAAACGTGTGTTGATCCGTCAGGACCTGAATGTACCGGTCAAGGACGGCAAGGTTACCAGCGACAAGCGTATCGCGGCTTCACTGCCAACCATCGAGCACGCCATGAACGCCGGCGCGAAGGTGATGGTGATGTCCCACCTGGGACGTCCCGTTGAAGGTGAGTACGATGAGCAGTTTTCCATGATCCCGGTGGGTGAGCATATGGCCGCACTGCTTGGCCACAATGTTGAAATGGTCAAGGATTGGGTCAACGGCGTTGGCGAAATGCATACTGGTGAAGTCGTCCTGTGCGAGAACGTAAGATTCAACGCGGGCGAGAAGAACAATGATGACGAGCTGGCGAAGAAAATGGCTGCCCTGTGCGACATCTATGTCATGGATGCGTTCGGAACGGCACACCGGGCACAGGCATCCACCCACGGCGTAGCGAAGTATGCCCCGGTCGCCTGTGCCGGGCCGCTGCTGGCGGGTGAACTGGAGGCGCTGGGCAAGGCGCTTGATAACCCGAAACGCCCGATGGTTGCGATTGTCGGTGGCTCCAAGGTATCAACCAAGTTGACGGTGCTGGACTCGCTGTCCGGGGTGGTCGACCAGTTGATTCCGGGTGGGGGTATTGCAAATACTTTCATCGCTGCCTGTGGCCACAACATCGGCAAGTCACTATGTGAAGTTGACCTGATCCCGGAAGCGAAACGCCTGATGGAAGCTGCAAAAGCCAGGGGCGGTGAAATTCCCGTTCCGACGGATGTTGTTGTCGGCAAGGAGTTTTCCGAGTCTGCCGGGGCCGTGGTCAAAATGGTCGAAGAGGTGGCAGATGACGACATGATCTTCGATATCGGTCCGGAAACGGCCGCGCGTTTTGCGGAAATGATGAAGAGTGCCGGCACCATTGTCTGGAACGGACCGATCGGGGTGTTCGAATTTGATCAGTTTGGCGAAGGTACGAAGTCACTGGGGCAGGCGATCGCCGCATCCGCTGCCTTCTCGATCGCCGGCGGTGGCGATACCCTTGCAGCCGTGGACAAGTATGGCATTGCCGACAGGATATCGTATATATCAACCGGCGGCGGCGCATTCCTCGAGTTTCTCGAGGGCAAGAAACTCCCGGCAGTTGCCATGCTGGAACAGCGTGCCAGCCAGGCATAGCGACAGTTTCCATGCCAAGACGCACCAAAATTGTCGCCACCCTCGGCCCGGCCACGGATGAGAAACATGTCCTCGATGACATGATCAAGGCCGGCATGGATGTCGTCAGGGTCAACTTTTCCCACGGCGATCCGGAAGACCATATCAAGCAGGCAGAAAATGTACGCAACCGGTCACGCGCCTTCGGACACCAGGTTGGTGTGTTTGCCGACCTGCAGGGACCCAAGATTCGCATCGGGCGTTTCGGAAACGGCAAAATCATGCTCAACAAGGATGACCACCTCATCCTCGATGCCGGCCTGGATATTGGTGCGGGTACACAGGAGCGGGTCGGCCTCTCCTACAAGGGCTTGACGGATGATGTCAATCGCGGCGATACCCTGCTGCTGGATGACGGGCGGCTGGTGCTGTGGGTCGAGGATGTCAGTGGTACCGAGGTGCAGTGCCGTGTCGTGGTAGGCGGTGAACTGTCCAACAACAAGGGTATCAATCGCCAGGGCGGCGGGCTGTCGGCTGTAGCGATTACCGACAAGGATCGCAGCGACATAGAAGTGGCTGCGAAAATGGATGCCGACTACGTGGCCGTATCCTTCCCGCGTTCTGCCGATGACATCCATCTGGCACGCGAGCTGCTGCAACAAGCCGGTGGCCACGGCGGGATTGTTGCCAAGATTGAACGCGCCGAGGCGCTGGATGCGCTGGAAGAAATTATCGAGGCTGCCGACGTTGTCATGATTGCGCGCGGCAACCTGGGTGTGGAAATCGGCGATGCCGAGTTGCCCGCCGTACAGAAACGTATTATCAAGATTGCCCGTGCACACGACCGCGTGGTGATTACCGCGACCCAGATGATGCAGTCCATGATCGAGAGCCCGATCCCCACGCGCGCCGAGGTGTTTGATGTGGCGAATGCTGTGATCGACGGGACGGATGCAGTAATGCTGTCGGCGGAGACCGCAATCGGCAAGTATCCCGCCAGGGTGATCGAGGCCATGGACCGGATCTGTGCCGGGGCCGAGCGGCAGCGTTCCAGGCTGGCCACGGAGCGGCGCATGCACATGCGCTTTCAGCGTGCCGACGAGGCCATTGCCAAGGCGACCATGTATACGGCCAACAGCCTCGGCGTGAAGGCCATTGCTGCGTTGACCGAGTCCGGTGCCACGCCGCTGTGGATGTCGCGCATCAGTTCCGGTATCCCGATCTATGCCATGACGCGTCATGTGGAAACACGAAGAAAAGTAACGCTCTACCGGGGTGTCTACCCGGTCAGTTTTGATGTCACCAGTACCATACATGCCGAGATCAACCGCGAGGCGATTGATGAACTGATGCGGCGTGGAGCGGTGCGTAATGGTGATCTTGTTATAATCACCAAGGGAGACCTGATGGGTGTGCATGGAGGAACCAATACCATGAAAATCATCCAGGTCGGTGAACATGAGGTTATCGATGGATGATTACCATGCAGTGGGCCGGCTGCCGGATACTGAATCAGCAAGACCTGTATCATAGTTACGATTAACCAGAAGCATCGAGGAGAGCACAATGGCACTAATATCATTACGCCAGTTACTGGATCACGCGGCCGAGCATGGCTACGGCGTGCCTGCATACAACGTCAACAACATGGAACAGATGCATTCGATCATGGAAGCGGCAGACGAGACCGACAGCCCGGTGATTTGCCAGGCATCTGCAGGTGCCCGCTCCTATGCCGGCGCCCCGTTTTTACGTCACCTGATTATTGCAGCCATCGAGCAATGGCCGCACATCCCGATCGTCATGCACCAGGACCACGGCGCATCACCGGCGGTCTGCCAGCGTTCCATCCAGCTGGGATTCAGTTCCGTGATGATGGACGGCTCGCTTGGCGAGGACATGAAGACGCCGATGAGTATTGAATACAACACGGACGTCACGCGCCGTACTGTCGATATGGCGCATGCCTGCGGGGTCTCGGTCGAGGGTGAGCTGGGTTGCCTGGGTTCACTGGAGACCGGAATGGCCGGCGAAGAGGACGGTTCCGGTGCCGAGGGGGTACTGTCGCACGACCAGCTGCTGACCGATCCCGAGGAGGCCGCGAAATTCGTCGAGGACACCCGGGTCGATGCCCTGGCCATTGCCATCGGTACCAGTCATGGCGCCTACAAGTTCACGCGCCCGCCGACCGGCGACATTCTCGCGATTAACCGCATCAAGGAAATCCATGAACGCATTCCGGATACACACCTGGTGATGCACGGGTCATCTTCCGTTCCGCAGGACTGGCTGAAGATTATCAACGAGTACGGCGGTGACATGGGCGAAACCTATGGCGTACCGGTTGAGGAAATTCAGGAAGGTATCAAGCACGGTGTTCGCAAGGTCAATATCGATACCGACCTGCGCATGGCGTCCACCGGAGCGATCCGCAAGCACCTCAAGGACAATCCGTCCAACTTCGACCCGCGCAAGTTTCTGAAGGCCGCAACCATCGGTATGAAGGACATCTGCAAGGAACGTTACGAGGCCTTCGGTGCTGCCGGCAATGCATCGAAGATCAAGGCCATCAATCTGGAAGACATGACCGCGCAATACGCCAGTGGTGATCTGGACCCGACGGTAAAATAATCCGCCGGCGGCTACCCGATAAAAAGGCGGCCCAGGCCGCCTTTTTATTGCAGTGGTGTCTTTTCCTGTGCCTCAATATATGCAATATTCAGCACGACTTGTTTGTACCCGTTAAATTCCCGGGAGGCGATCGGTTTATGTCGGATGTGTATTCCTTCAAGGATTATGACAAGCACCTGTGTCTCAAGCCGCCGGTGGAATTCTGGCTGGCAGTGGGTGGCGTTTTTCCTGCGACCGTTTATATTGAAATTTTCTACATTCCAGATGGGCAGGGGTGGCTCAAAGACCAAGGACGTGAGCCTGTTGTATGATATTGCCTATCCGGATACCTTCAGTTTTTTTCTCGCCGTTCTGTCGACAATACCTGCCGTGTTGTTGATTGTTGCCTTCGCAAAACGCAAACCTGAAGCGTCGGAGCGGATGCGCAAGTTGTGGCGCAGTGGTATCACACTGATGTTCATTGCAGCCGTGTTGAATATCATCGTTGTTTTTCTGCCGGTTGTTCTGGGCAAAGCCCACGCGGTACATCTTTATGGTTGGGCCCAGCTGGGAGTAATTGCGCTGATACTGGGTTACTTGTTCAGATCACAGCACCTCAAAGACGCGTTTGCCGATTATCCAGCGGCGGCCGAGGATAAAAAGAAGAAGGACGAGAAAACATAAAGGTATTTCGCCTGATCGAGCAGACTTCACCTTTCTGGCGTGCATCCGCCGCTCATGGTTGGCCCACTTGCCAGGGAACGCTGCAAGTACCTCCCTGTACGCTCAACGGCTTCATCCCTGAAGCCGATGTCCCTGACAAGCGGGCCAACCACGAGCACCGGATTGCATGACACAAAAGCCTGCCCGGTTACTCGAACTGTGCGACCCACTCAACCAATGGCAGGCCTCGAGTAGTCCTGACAGCCACGGATGAACCGGTTAATTGGTGGGGAAGGAAAGCTGTTTGATGCTGTTGTCCGGGTTCATGTGGCGTAATTCTCCACTTTAGGGGCGGTGAACGCTGGCGCCTGCACGGAGGGGGTGCAAGTGCCATGTAAAAAGGGCAGCGATGTGACGTGGTTATCTTTCCGGTATTCCATTGGTAGAGCAGGTTGGATATCCTGTTGCCGATGAAACGCACAATCCTGTTACCACTCACCAGCGCATTTCTTGCAATCGGCCTGGTTACACTGCTTGTTGTCTCAAATATCTACACCTTTTATCGACTCTCCGACGAGGCACCAATCGCCGAGCTGACATTTGTTGCAACCGGGCCCGAGCAGTACCAGGCAACGATATCCTATGGTGATTTCTGTGCAGCCGAACAGTACATCCTGTACGGTAACCAGTGGCGTCTGGATGCACGCTTTCTCAAGTGGCAGTCATGGGCAAACCTGTTCGGGCTGGATGCCATGTATCGCATCGAACGGCTTGGAGGACGCTACCGGGAGGTGGGCGACGAGAATTCCGGACAGCAGCATGCATACAAGCTGTACACGGAACCACGCATCGACCTGGCAGCTATCCTGCAAGATTACGACGGGTTTTTCTCACCCGTGGATACCCTGTACGGCAGCTCTGTATACGAGGATATGGACGTGGATTTTCGCTACCGGGTGTACCGCAGTCAGTCCGGTCTGCTGGTCAGAAAGGAACGCCGCTCGGCCGGGAATATCATCACCATTGAAATCAACAGCGATTGCGTGCCCCGTTCGGGGCTGTTTAGCAGACTTGCCAGTATCCTATAATTACTATATAAATCAATTAGATATCTTAAGCCCCCGTAGTATCCGGCCGTCTGCCCGTGGTTCTCTCCTATGTCATTGTCCGGACTCAATTTTTCGGCCAATTGACCGATATCCTGTATGTAGAAAAAAGATTACTGAATCCAGGCAGTAACCGACGGCACAACCATGGCAGTGACACACAGACAGCTCTCCATATTCGGGACACCTGCCGTTCAGGAGCAACCCGACTTGCAAGATGAATCGACCGTGTCTGAAGTCCGCGGTGAACAGGTCGAGCTGATCTATACACAGGCACCGGTGGCACTCGGTTCTGCACTGGTTGTCGCCCTGCTGGTCACTGCCGGTTTGTGGAATGTGGCGGCCCACCTGCCGTTGCTGGTCTGGCTGGGGATTCAATGCGCACAAACTGCCTTGCGTACGGTGCTGATCCTGCTGTACCGGCGCACGGACCCCGCGCGCCGCAGGTCAAACCCGCACTGGGCACACTGGTACCTTGCCGGTACGCTGGTCTCCGGCACCATCTGGGGTTGTCTCGGACTGTATCTGGATTTCACCTGGCCGATTGAGTACCAGCTCCTGATCCTGATGGGACTTGCCGGTATCATTGCCGGAGCCATTTCGTCCTATGCGGCAAACATGCCGGTGTATGTTGCCTTCCTGTTCCCGGCAATCATCATCCCGTCACAGTCATTGCTGGCCCAGTCCAGCCAGACGGCTAATGCAATTGGGTTGATGCTGATGGTTTTCTCGGGGGCACTGCTGGTCATTGCGCATAACTACAATCGGAGCATCTACCGATCATTGTTGCTGCGGCACGAAAATACCGGGCTGGTTCGCCAGATGTTTGCGGCCAATGCATCGCTGGAGACCGAGATCCGGGAACGTCAACAGGCGGAATACGAACTCAGCCGCGACCGCAGGCTGTTCACCCATGGGCCGGTAACGGTGTTTCGCTGGCGCGCCGAGAGCGGTTGGCCCATCGAGTATGCGTCGAAGACGGTTGCACAATTTGGATTTGACGATGAAGAACTGGTCAGAAACCGGACAATGTTTGCCGACATGATCGTTTCGACCGATCTCAAGCGGGTTGAAGAGGCGAAATTCCACGATCCTGACGGTCGCTATAAAACCGCCGGGATCGATTACCGGATTGTCAGGCCGGATGGCGATATCCGGTGGGTGTATGACTATACGATTCCCGTGCGCAACAGGAACGGCGAGCTAACCCACTATACGGGCTATCTGCTTGACATTACCGATCGCAAGCAGACTGAATCCGACCTGTTTCGTGAGAAAGAGCGCGCGCAGATTACCCTGCATTCGATTGTGGATGCCGTTATTACCACCGATGTTAACGGCCAGATTGAGTATCTCAACCCGGCGGCCGAGGAGCTGACTGGCTGGGACAGCGATATTGCACGTGGTCTTCCATTGAGCCGGGTCTTCAGCCTGTTTGATGACGACAGCAGGGGTTCAATCGAGGAACCGGTCAGACAGACATTGCAATCCGGAAAGCCATTCACATCTACGCATGACTGCAACCTCAACAGGAATGACGGCAGCCGCCTTTCGGTCCAGTACTCAACATCACCCATCATGAGTGCCGGTAATGCGCCGCTTGGTGTGGTGCTGGTGTTCCACGATGTTACCGAGAATCGCAGCATGGCACGGAAGCTCGACTACCAGGCAGCGCACGATTCGTTAACGGGACTGATCAACCGTGCAGAATTCGAGAAGCGGCTGGAATTTGCGCTGGACTCGGTGCGCAGTGAAGATACACACCATGTCATGTGTTTCATGGACATAGACCAGTTCAAGCTGGTGAATGATACCTGCTGCCATACAGCAGGTGACTCGCTGCTCAAGGATATTGCCGGTCTGTTGCGGAGTTGTCTGCGTGAATCGGATGTCCTCGCGCGGCTGGGTGGCGACGAGTTCGGTGTACTGTTGAAAAACTGTACGCTGGGTGGTGCAGAAGAGATCGCCGCGAACATGCTGTCGACGATCAAGGCAACACCGTTCGAAAGCTGTGAACGGACATTTGAAATTGGCGCCAGTATCGGTATTGCAAAAATTGATGCCGGTACGAGCAGTGTGAACGAGGTGATGAAAGCTGCCGATCTTGCCTGTTACGCCGCCAAGGACGCCGGCAGGGGCGGTGTCCATGTATTCCAGGACAGTGACACGGAACTCGCCCGCCGGCATGATGAGATGCAATGGGTGTCGCGCCTGAAAGATGCAATCAATGAAGACCGCCTGGTGCTGTATTACCAGGATATTGTCCCGGTATCACCGGGTATGACCGGGGCGCGCCATTTCGAAGTGCTGGTGCGAATGCAGGATGAAGCAGGCTCACTGGTCATGCCGGACAGGTTCCTGCCGGCCGCGGAGAGCTATAACATGATCACCGCGGTGGACCGCTGGGTGGTCGAGCGCAGCTTTGCATGGTTTTCCGGTCGTAACGAGAACCTGTTGATGTCGATCAACCTGTCCGGGAAATCAGTTACTGACCCTGCTTTTCTTGAATTTATCCAGGACAAGCTGGTTGAATACCGGATCAATCCGGCAGATATTTGCTTTGAGATCACAGAAACGGCTGCGGTTGCCAACCTGGACATGGCGGCCGGGTTCATGCGTGAATTGCGCAAACTGGGTTGCCGTTTCGCGCTGGATGATTTCGGCAGTGGCCTGAGTTCATTCGCCTATCTTCGCAATTTGCCGGTCAACTATCTGAAGATCGATGGCAGTTTTGTTCGTAATATCGATACTGACAAGGTGAATGCCGGGATGGTTAATGCGATCAACCAGTTGGGTGTTGTCATGGATATCAGAACGATCGCCGAGTTCGTGGAAAATGATGACATCATGAACAAGCTCGCTGACATCGGCGTCGACTATGCGCAGGGTTACGGTGTTGCACGTCCGGCGCCGCTGGCAGACATGGATCGCGGTGTCCACCGGACCGCTTGAAGCCGGTGGTCTGCCATCAGTATCTTCGCATCACGGTCGTGTCACTAACTGCCTCCGGCTATTTCAGACCGCCAGTGCCGGTTCATTCATCAGGCTGGCCTGTTCCCGCAGCGCAAGGATGTGATCTTCCCAGTAACGTGGTGTATTGAACCACGGAAACGCCTGCGGAAAGGCAGGGTCCTCCCAGCGCCGTGCCAGCCAGGCCGCATAGTGAATCATGCGCAGGGTGCGCAGTGCCTCGATCAGCTGCAGCTCCCGGTAATCGAATTCGTTGAATTGCAGGTAGCCTTCGAGCAGTTCGGACAGCTGCAGCTGCATGTCATGACGTTCTCCCGATATCAGCATCCACAGGTCCTGCACGGCCGGTCCCGTGCGGCAGTCGTCCAGGTCGACGAAATGCGGGCCCTGTTCCGTCCACAGGATATTACCGGGATGGCAATCACCGTGGAGGCGGATGCGTCTCACGTCACCGGCCATGTCGTAACAGCGCCCGACCTGACCGAGCAGGTCATCGGTGAGCGACCGGTAGGCCGTCTCGATATGGGCCGGGAGAAAACCCTGCTCCAGCAGAAATCGTGATGACTGGTGGCCGAAGCTGTCAATGTCGAGGACCGGGCGGTGTTCGAATGGACGGCTGGCGCCAACGGCGTGGATACGTGCAATAAAGCGCCCCATCCACAGGCGGTCATCCCGGTGGTTCAGTTCCGGCCAGTGGCCTCCCTGGCGTTGATAGAGGGCGTAGCGATAATCGGCATGGCTGTGGAGTGTTGCAGTTTCGATCACCAGCGGTGCGATCACCGGGATTTCCCGGTCGGCCAGCTCCAGTGCATACGCGTGCTCCTCGAGGATGGCCGCATCCGTCCACCGGTTTGGCCGGTAGAACTTTGCGATCAGCGGATTTCCATCTTCCAGTCCCACCTGGTAGACCCGGTTTTCATAACTGTTGAGTGCGAGGAATTGCCCGTTGGTCCGGTACCCGCAGCAGTCGACTGCTGCCAGCAGGACATCCGGGGTCAGTGCTGCATAGTCCGGTGCCGGTCCGGTATCATCAACGCGGTCAGTCACGGGGTGCAAGCCGGTTACTGCGCCGGGGTGCCTTGCGGATTGTAGATATACGTTTTCACCTGGCCAAGATGTTCATAGTGCTCACTTCCCTCCCTGACCGCCAGCTGGCACGGGAACTCTATGTCTACATATGCCGGCTCCGTCATCAGCAGGTATTCATCGGCAGCCGCAGAATTTTTCAGCAAGCGGTGAACCAGGATCACATCCGTGCCCGAGAGTTCGTTGAATTGCTGGATCCGGTAAAATAATGCCTCGCCGCTGTGGACGATTATCTTGAGTTTCAGCACGTGCAGGTTGCTGCAGGCACTGCATGGACAGGATGCATGTTTTCCCAGTTCCTGCAGTGTTGCATGGAAGGCTTCAAAGAACAGAATGAGTTTTTCCCCGATCAGCTTGCGGATCTCCTCCCAGGAGATGTCATCGCTGTCTTTCTTTGCATAAAGAAAGATTGCATCGCCTTCGAGCTTGGATACCTCCAGCGGGATTTCAACCTGCCGGATGATCGTCTGGATCAGCTCGCTGATGACATGCTGGCTATGCTCGACCTCCTTGTCACCGGAAACCATGAATTTTGTGTATCCGCTAATGTCAGCAATCATCAGCAGTACCCGGTGTGTGGCCTGGTCATTCATAGGTACTTGTCCTGGCAGCAAGGCTTGCCATAAAAGTATAGCGGTTGTTGCACGTTATGAGTATGCATGATCGCCCCTGATTGACTGGTCACGCGTTATACTTGGCTGTGGTAATCACGGGAATATGGCCGTGGTGCCGGTTATTATGACGGAAAGGTGAGATGCGGATATTCAAACCATGGTTTGCAGCGATTGCGCTGTTGCTGGTAACCGGCGCCACGCCGGTAATTGACGGGCTGGTGGCACAGTTACGGATCGACCATGCGGCCCTGGTGGCGGCCGGAAACGATTTCCGCATGCGTCGTGACCGCAACAACCTGGCCGGGGCCGAGGCCGCCGACTATGCCGCCTATGTCGCCCGGCTGCAGCGGCGTGTAATTGAGGACTGCGTGGCACTGGCCCGTTCCGGTGAAACCTTGCCGGCAGATCTGCCGTGCCCGGAGACCCTGCCGCCACTGACGCAATCAGCAGACATCGACCAGCAGGCGGAGCAAACCCGGGGTGAACAGGTTGCCGTCCTCGATGCAGAGCTTGGTACCGGGCTGGGTGAGTATGATGAACGGCTGCTGCGCGAGCAGGAGCGTATCAAGGCGGCCACGCCGCTCCCTGACGAGACCGGCGGCGGCAGTAGCGGCGGGCAGGGCGACGGCAGCGGTGATGGCGCCGGTGAGGAGGATGCCGACGCAGAAGCAGACGGTGCAGCCAGTGGTGACGCTGCGGGGGAAACGGGCGGCCAACAGCCGTCACCCGATTCCGCCAGTCGCGGTACCGGTGCCGGTGGCAGGGCACAGCAAACCGGGTCCGGGGCGCCGCCGGACATCCCGGACGGTAGTGATGATGATGTGGTGGCCCGCCAGCTGCGTGAAGCGGCCGAGAAGGAAACCGATCCCGAGCTGAAGAAGAAGCTCTGGGAGGAGTACCGGAAATACAAGCAGGGGACCCGCTGAGCGCGCTGGCATGAAACCGTTTACCCCGCTTCTGCTTGTGCTGCTGTTGCTGATATCCGGCTGCACCACCCTGGGTACGCAGCGTGATGTCAGCGGGTATGTGCCGCTCAATAGATCGGTCAGCGAGGTCCCCGAAGACCAGCTGCTCGATATCTGGATCGAGGTATTCGACCCGGGGGTACTGCCGACCGACCCCGAGGATGCTGCAGGGCTGTCCCAGGATATTCGCGAGGCCGAGGCCCGCTACTTGCCCGAGCAGTTGCGCGCTACCATGGAGAAGACCGGTTACTGGGGTGCGGTGCGCATGGTGCCGCGCGGCACGGAGGGCAGCGAGGTGCTGGTTTCCGGTACCATTCTGGTGTCCGATGGCGAGCAGCTGGAGCTTGCGATCAGTGCGCAGGATGCCACCGGGCGCCAGTGGTTCAATGCGGTCTATGAGGCCGAGGTGCCTGCCCTGGTGTACCAGTCAACCCGGAGGCGCGGCGAACCTTTCCAGTCCCTGTATAACGCGATTGCCAATGACCTTGCGAAGTTCCGCAGCTCATTGACGGCCGCGGACATCACGAATATTCGCCGGGTCGCGGAACTGCGTTTTGCCACCGACCTGGCCCCCGAGGCATTTGCAGGCTACCTCGAACGCAGCGAGTCGGGAGACTATCGCATCGTTCACCTTCCCAGCTATGACGACCCGATGTACCGGCGCGTGCAGGCCATCCGTGAACGCGATTTCCTGCTGATCGATACCCTGAACGGGCACTTCGACAATTTCTATCGCGAAATGGACAAGCCTTACAGCGAGTGGCGCCGGGCGCGCAGCGAGGAAGCGGCCGCCTTGCGCGCAATCGAAAAGGAGGCCCTGAAGCGCAAGCTGCTCGGGATTGCCGCAATTGCCGGGGCCATTGCCATCGAGGTATCGGGCAATAGCAGCAATGCCGGTGGGCGCGTGGCGCGTGATGTCCTGGTGCTGGGTGGTGCCTATGCCATCAAGACCGGTTTCGACAAGGACTCGGAGACCGAAATTCACCGCGATGCCATCGAGGAGCTGGGCGAATCGTTTGCCTCCGAGGCACAGCCACTGGTGGTCGAAGTAGAAGGCGAGACCCATGAACTCACGGGTTCGGCAGAGGCGCAGTACTCTCAGTGGCGCGGGCTGCTGAAACAGATCTATACTATCGAAACCGGGCTTCCCGGTACGGTCAACTGAGGTCATGCATGGATCCCGGTGAGCAGCCCGGCACCCGTCATACGCTCCCTGATCTCCGGCCGCCCGGCACCGCGAATGATCCGGCGGCCGCCGCGACCGGCAACCACGGCAAGGTCTGGCTGGCGCTGGCGGTTATGTTCGCACTTGGCCTGGTCGTCGTGCTGATGCTGCCGCAACTGGTATCCAAGCCGACCCCGGTAACCCCTGAACAGATAACCCCCCAACCGGTAACCCCGGCAGCGCCAGCGGTGGATACGCAGGCAGCACGTCGTGCCGCCGAGCAGGCCCTGCAGGACTATTTGCAGTTGCGTGCACGGCTGGAACTCGCCAATGCCGCGGCCTGGGGCGAACCGGAATGGGAAATTGCCGCGCAGGCGGCATCCAACGGTGACCGCCTGTTCGGGCAGCGGCAGTTTGGGTTGGCCGCGGAGTCCTATGGCGCAGCGCGGCAGGGTCTGCAGACCCTGGAGTCTGTACGCGGGCAGCGGCTTGCCACGGCGCTGGAGTCCGGCCGGCAGGCGCTGGCCGCGGACAATGGCCCGGAGGCAGTACAGCACTTCGAATTGGCGCTGGCCATCGATGCCGCCAATGAAGCCGCACAGGCCGGCTTGCAACGCGCACAGGTGCGCCCGCAACTGCTGCAGTTGATGGCTAGCGGTGAGCAGGCCGAGTCTGCCAATGAGCTTGCCACCGCACAGACGGCCTACCGGGATGCCGCACAGCTGGATCCGTCCTGGGCCCCGGCGACAGCTGCATTGCAGCGCGTGACGAAGCAGCTTACTGACAGCGCCTACCGGGACGCCATGAGCCGGGCACTCACGGCACTGGATGCGGGACAGCTGCAGGCGGCCCGTGCGGCATTACGCGAGGCGGCTACCCTGAAACCCGATGATGCGGCGCTGCGGGATGCCCAACGGCAGCTGTCACACGCAAGTCAGCGGGCGCAGCTGTCCAGCCTGCAACGGCAGGCCGGCGCAAAATCCCGGGTCGAGGACTGGTCTGCCGCAACGGCACTGTACCGGAAGGCACTGGTCATTGATGCGCAAGCCGGTTTTGCCAGTGACGGCCTGGCACACGCGCAGGACCGCCTGCGCCTGCATCAGCAACTGGATCGCTACCTGGCCGACCCGGCCCGGGTTTATTCCGAAAAACCGCTGGCCAACGCGGAACGGTTACTTGAATCTGCCGGCAGTGCACCGGCCGCGGAGCCCCGGCTGGCTGGCAAGATCGACCGGCTGGAGCAACTGGTATCCGGAGCCCGCACCCCGTTGCCGGTCACACTGACTTCGGATGGCCTGACCAGCGTGGTGATCTACCACGTGGGCCGGCTCGGGAAATTTACCCGCCAGCAGCTGGAGCTGCGGCCGGGAACCTACACGGCGATCGGGTCCCGGGCCGGGTACCGCGATGTGCGTCGTACCTTTACCGTGCTGCCCGGCCGCGACCAACCGGTAGTGGATATTCGCTGCGAGGAACCGATTTGAGCCGCGTTTTTTTCATCGACACTGCCGCGGGCGAGCGGCGAGCCGGCGAGCCGGATTTCCCGCTGGGTATCGGCGGGACCGCCTCCCGGGCAGCCGTGGTATTGCCCGGTGTCCCCGCCGACGCGGTACTGGCCTGGATCGCGCTGGCCGAAGGGCATGCCTACATCCAGCCGGCCGCTGACTCGGTGGAACTGTTTCACAACCATGAGCGCGTGCTCACATCAAGCTGGCTGAAATCCGGTGACCTGGTGCAGCTGGGGGACTCGGTGCTGCACTGGGACGTTAAGGGTGACCAGGTGTTTATCAAGGTACGGCAACGCGCCAGCGAACCGGAACTGACCCCTCCGCCGGCACCACCACCGGCACCTGCTGCAGCGCATGAGACGGGGCCGGTTACCATGACATCGGCCACCACGTCTTCAACGAGTCGCCGCCGGCTGCGTCAGCTGGTAATTGCCGTGTTCAGCCTGTTGTTGCTGGTCGCTGTGTTCGTGTTGCTCGCGACCCCGGTAGTCATCAACATCAGTCCGGCACCGGAGACACAATCACTGCGCGGTTTTCCACCAGCCGTGCCGGTAGGCCGGCGTCTGCTCGTCGTGCCGGGCAGCTACACCCTGCGCGCCACCCGGGAAGGTTATCGTCCGCTGGAGCAGACCATCGAGGTAACCGGTGACGGGTTCCAGGCATTCGACTATGAATTGCAGGAGCTGCCGGGGCGCGTACGCATCACGCTTGACCCGGACGTGCCGTTCAGGATCATGGTCGATACAGTCGAGGCGTTGGTGGACGCCGCGGGCATTGCCGAAATCGACCGCGGCCGGCAACGCTTGCGCATCGAGACCGCGCGCTACCTGCCGGAGGTGCGCGAGCTGGAAATCGCGGGGCGCGGCGTACTGCAGGAGCTTGCCATCACCCTGCAGCCAGCCTGGGCCAGCGTGCAGCTCGACAGTAACCCGCCGGGGGCCGAGGTGGTGGTTGATGACGTGGTGCTCGGCACAACACCATTGGCCACCGAGCTGCTGCAGGGACAGCGCACCATCCAGCTGTCACTCGCCGGTTACCAGCCGGTCGCCGTGCAACAGCTGATCGAGGCCGGCACCACGCTGGCGCTCGATGTGATCGAGTTGCAGCCGGCCGATGGCCGGCTGATGCTGGACAGCAAGCCGACCGGCGCCACGGTCAGCATTGACGGAAACTTTCAGGGCAGCACGCCGGTCACCGTTGCGCTGGCCTCCGGTACCGAGCACCGGGTGCGCCTCAGCAAGCCGGGTTACCGGGTATCCGAACAGCGCGTCACCCTGGAAGCGGATGCCGAGCAGCCGCTTGTCGTGGAGCTGGCGGCCGAGTACGGAATCGTGTTCGTGACTTCGCGGCCCGCAGATGCCCGCCTGAAACTGGATGGCAAACCGGCGGGCAAGGGCACGCAGCGCCTGCGCCTGACCACGCGGGCGCATACCCTTGAATTCAGCAAATCCGGTTATACAGCGCGGAAGGTGACAGTGACCCCGCGTGCCGGTACCAGCCGTAATGTGGACGTCACGCTGAAGACCCTGGCGCAGGCAAAGGCCGATGCCACGCCACCCAAACTACGCACCGCGGCCGGCCAGCAGTTGCGCCTGGTGCAGCCGGCCGGTCGCTTCCGGATGGGAGCCTCACGCCGCGAGGCCGGGCGGCGCGCCAATGAAAGCCAGCGGCTGGTGGAGCTCACCCGGCCGTTTTACTTCGGCCTCAGGGAAGTCACCAATGCCGAATACCGGCGCTTCCGGGCTGCGCATGACTCCGGTAGTGCCGAGGGCGTATCACTCAACGGGGACAACTACCCGGTGGTCAATGTCAGCTGGGAGGATGCGGCACGCTATTGCAACTGGCTCAGCCGCAAGGACAAGCTGCCGCCGGCGTACCGCGAGCAGGACGGCCGCATGCAGCTGCAGATCCCGCCAAACACCGGTTACCGCTTGCCGACCGAGGCCGAATGGGCCTACGTGGCCAGGGTGGCCGGGCGCACGGCGCCGGCGCGCTATCCGTGGGCCGGCAGTTACCCGCCGGTCTCGGTGGCCGGAAATTTCGCTGACGCACGCATTGCCGATACCCTGGCCAATGTCGTGCCGGGTTATGATGACGGTTACCGGGGCCCGGCGCCGGTCGGCAGTTTCACTGCACACCCGCTGGGGTTCTACGACCTGGGAGGTAACGTGGCAGAATGGACCAATGATTATTACGCGGTCTACCCGGGCATGGCCGACAAACCGGTAACGGATCCTGCGGGTCCGGCCAGCGGTGACCACCGCGTTGTGCGGGACGCGAGCTGGCGCCACGGCAGTGTGACCGAGCTGCGCCTGAGTTACCGGGACTACAGCCGCACAGCGCGCGATGACCTCGGATTCCGGATTGCACGTTATGCACCTTAAAAACAGACAAACGCGTTACCAACTGTGCTCGCTGGTGCTGCTTGCGGCGGTATTTATACCGTGCGCTGGCGCCGACCCGGTCACCGGGCAACAGCCGCAGGCGCCGCCGGTCACGGAACCGGCCGAGCGCAAGGTGCCGGCAGGGCCGGCGCAACAGCCGCCTGCCCCGGCACCCACCTTTACACCATCCGAGCAGATCGGGGCCGACAGTGCCGTGTCGTTCCCGGTCGATATCTGAAAGGAAACCGCACGCCATGAAAAAGAACTTTCCCGCCGAGCTTGTCTATCAGGTGTTTTCACTGCTGATCGCGTTCATCCTTGTGCACGCCGTCTACGTCACCCTTATCAGGCCCCAGGCCAGTGCGTTCATGGAACAGGAAGCGGTAAATATGCGCGCCGATCCCGGCTACGTGCAACAGCGGTCTTTTTATGTCGTGGTCAAGGACTACGAGCAGGAAACCTCCTTCGTGCTGATGCTGTGGGCGTTTTCCATTCTTGGCTACAAGGGCAGGGCGGTATATCGCCAGCAGCAGCTGCTGGAGCGCGATCTGCTGCAACTCCCGGACAATTTGCCGATCGGTGCGGAGGATACGCGCAGTCTTGTGGAACGGATCCGCTCATTGCCCGAGCAGATGCACGACTGGCTGCTGCCGCGTGCGCTGTTGACCGCCATCGAACGCTTTGCGGCGACACGCAATGTGCAGAACGTCTCCACGGCGGCGCGTGATGTGTGCAGTTCGGAGGGCGAGCGGCTGGAGTCGGAGTTGTCGATTATCCGCTACATCGCCTGGGCCATCCCGTCGGTCGGCTTTATCGGCACGGTGCGCGGCATCGGGGATGCCCTGGGGCAGGCACACCGCGCGGTTGAGGGGGATATCACCGGCGTGACCGCGAGTCTCGGCGTGGCCTTCAATTCGACCTTTATTGCGCTGGTCATCAGCATCGTGTTGATGTTCTTTGTACACCAGATGCAACTGATGCAGGAGCGCCTGGTGCTGGACAGCGAACGCTACGTCGACAGCTGGCTGGTGCGGCGGTTGAAGAGCTGAATACCCTGCGTGCATCATGAAACGTCGCCCGCTTTCCCCGTTCTCGCTGTCGTTTCTCGACATTATGTTTTGCGGCTTCGGCGCCGTGGTGCTGCTGGTACTGATTCTCAATTACGACACGGTGAAGGCGCGCAACCAGACGTTTGCCGACCTGCGTTCCGAGGTCGTGCTTCTCGAACAGGAGGTGCTGGTCGGTGAGGATGATCTGGTTGTGGCACGCAACAACCTGGAGGCCGTTGACCGGGAGTTGGTCGAGATGCAGGGAGAATCCGCGCGGGTCATTCGCACCTCCAGGGAACTGGAGCTCGAGGTTGCACGCATGTCCCGTGAAACCCTGGCCAGTCGCGAGCACATCAACCGTCTGTCGTCGGACCTGAAGAGCCTGGACACCGAGTACAAGCGCCTCGGCGCGGCCGTGGCCGCCGATCGCGATGCCGGCGAAAAGGTGCGCGCATTCAAGGGGGAGGGTGACCGCCAGTACCTGACCGGCCTGAAGGTGGGCGGCAAGCGCATCCTGATACTGGTGGATGCCTCGGCCAGTATGCTCGGCGAAACCATTATCAACGTGATCCGGCGCCGCAATATGAACGCTGCCAGCCGGCGCAGTGCGCCGAAGTGGCGGCGCGCGCTGGCGACTGCGGACTGGCTGGTTAGCAACATCCCGGCCACTGCTCGCTTCCAGCTGTACCGCTTTAATACAACGGCCCGGGCGGCGGTTCCCGGGTCGGACGGAAAATGGCTGCAGGCTTCCAGCCGTGCCGATGTGGACGGCGCCGTCAGTGCCTTGCGTGCGGTTATACCGGAAGGTGGCACCAGCCTGTACCAGGCGTTTGCCGTCGCGAAAAAACTCTCGCCACAACCTGACAATATTCTCCTGGTAACGGACGGCCTGCCAACCCAGGGCCGCAGCAAGCCCACGGCAACGACCGTGTCATCACAGCAGCGGCTCGCTTATTTCGACAAGGCCGCACGCGCACTTGGCAAGAATATTCCCGTCAACACGATCCTGCTGCCGATGGAGGGGGACGCCTGGGCCGCGGCCGCGTTCTGGAAGCTGGCCATCAACAGCCGTGGTTCCTTCATGACACCGTCCCGGGACTGGCCATGAACCGGCGCAACCGGCGTACAATCGAGATCTTCAGCCTGTCGTTCCTCGACGTAGTCTCCGTCGGTTTCGGGGCGATCATTCTGCTGCTGGTCATCGTCAAGGTTTCCGAGCCGCACGTGATCGAGCAACTGGCCGTCAACCTGTCCGGGCTGGTCCAGCGACTGGAGGCGGAAGTGTACCGCATCCGCGGCGATACCACGGTGCTGAACCGCGACCTGACCGAGCGCCAGCAACAGATCTCCGTGCAGCGCGAAAAACTCGCGCGTCTCAAAGGCGATCTCTCCTCGGTACGCGGCGAGTACCGGACCACCCGCAATGATCACGAGGCGCAAACGCTGATCGAGAGCCGGCTGGAAACCGCACAGCAGAGTCTCACCGACGAGATGAAGCGGCTGGCCGGTGCGGGTTACCGCCGGCCCGCGAGCAGTGCCATAGGCGGTGTCCCCGTGGACAGCGAATACATTATCTTCATTATCGATACCTCCGGATCCATGAACCAGAACGCCTGGGCGCTGGTACTGCAAAAGGTGAAGGAAGTGCTGGCGATTTACCCGCAGGTGAAGGGAATCCAGGTCATGAATGACATGGGTGACTACATGTATTCACAGTACAAGGGCAAGTGGATACCGGACACACCGGCACGCCGCAAGGCCATCAACAAGCGGCTGGCTGGCTGGGCGCCGTTCTCCAACTCCAGCCCGGTGGAAGGCATTGAGGCGGCCATCCGGCGCTTCCATGCGAAAGACAGGCGGATCAGCCTGTACGTCTTCGGCGATGATTTCGCGCGCGGTTCCATCCAGACAGTCCTCGACACCGTGGCAAAGCTTAACCGTGCCGGCCAGTCAGGGAAGCGCCGCGTGCGTATTCATACTGTCGGGTTTCCGGTACAGTTCGGCCAGGGCGGCTTGCCGGTGAACGCGGTGCGTTACGCCGCGCTGATGCGCAAGCTTGCCGAGGAAAACGGCGGCAGCTTCGTCGGCCTTAACAGCGTGAGTCCGTGATTGCCTTGTCTCTTGCCGGAAGCTATATTACCGGGACTTGTATAGATGCTGGACAAACCTGTAGCCCGGATGGAGCGTAGCGTAATCCGGGATTACTAATTTGAAACCAGTTACCCGGGTTTCGGCCCTGAGGGCCTGCACCCGGGCTACGTCTGTTTTAAACGTAACTGGGGGGTTCTGCCAATTGGATACCAGAATGAACTGTACCTACCTGCTGCTGTTCCCGCTGACCCTGTTGTTTACCGCTGCCGCGCATGCGTTCGGTGGTGGTCTGCCCGACCCGTTCGACTGGTATGGTGGTAATGATTACGGTCATTACGATGCTCCCTATGGTGGCTACGGGTCTGGTTACCCGGGTCCTGGTGGTTACGGGCAGGGATATCCAGGCCCCGGCGGTTACGGGTACCCGGGTTATTCGGCCTATGGTCCGCCGCCAGGTGCGCAGACGGCGGAAATCGAGCGCCTGAAGGCACGCATCAGGAAACTGGAACAGGCAGCGCAGCAGGGAACTTCCACTTTCGGTAACACCGGGCAAGGTTTGCACCGGCAACTGGAGCACCAGTGGCCGGCACCGCATATCGGCGTCCGGCCCGATTACCCGGGCGTTGCGCAACCGGCCCCTCGACAGTCAGCGGAGCCGGTATATCAGCCAGACTACGGTATTCCCCCGCGTTACCGTTTTCAGTAACCGGGGGTTTGCCGGAATTACTTGAAGTCAGGTAACGGCACCGTCAGGTACCATTTGCCGACTTCCGTGTCGTATTGCCATGTTTGCCGATCGACCATGTCCACGACGCTCATGCTCCGTTCATTGTAGTAACTGATCTCTGCAACGACCTGTGCCTCGGTACCGTCTTCAGAGACACTGATGATCGACGACAGGTATGAGGTTACCTTGAAGACCTTGAGGTCACCCGGCAGAGGTCCGGGCTCCTCGAGCTCGTCCAGATTGATGAAGCCATAGGCCGTTTCATAATCACCCCAGCGGATCGTCGATTCGTAGGCCCGGATGGTGGACTGCAGGGTCATGGACTTTTTCTTTTCATCCACGGAAGAGCAGCCGGTGAACAGCAGTAACAGCAGGGCGAGCGGGACAAGTTTGCGCATGGGTATCCGGTTCCGTTGACTTCGATCGAGGTTGTTTTCTGGTGGTGCAGCCATTATTCAGGATGTGCAGGCACTTGTCACGGCAGCTAGCCTGCCCCTGTCAGGCCGGGTCCGTCCCTGGCCAGTTAAGCACAATGCCCGCCACAATCAGGCCAAGAAAATTCAACAGTGCCCAGGCCGGCATGCTGAGCCCGAGGAAGATCCACGAGACATCCGCACATTCCCCGGAGCCGGTGAACACCATCTTCAGGGTGTCTGCCAGCGGGAATACCTCCAGCATGTAGTCGAGTCCCGGGCCACATTCCGGCACCTGCCCGGGTGGAAGGTGCTGCAGCCAGACATGCCGGCCAGCGATACCGGCACCCGCCAGTCCGGCAAGGCTGATCAATACCGCGTAGATCCGGCTGCCGGCAAGCCCGGGCGCCTGGATGGCGGCAGCCAGGAACAGCAGGCCGGTCACCAGGAACGCGACCCGCTGGAAGATGCACAGCGGGCAGGGGTCGAGATCGTCATGGAACTGCAGGTAGTATGCATAGGCCAGCAGCCCGGCGCATAACAGGAATGCCACCGTATTCAGGAGGCGGCGTGAAGCCTGCAGGGATGTGATGGTGCCGGGCGTCAAGGTCTTCCGTTTCGTCTTATTGCCAGCCAATAACTTCGTAGCCGTGTTTACGCAGGCAGCGGTTTACAAAGTTCCTGAAAACGGGGGACGTCTCCGAGGACTGCATCGTGCCATGCACGGTGCCGGCGGCGGCCCCGGCGGCCGCCCCGGCCAGTCCGCGTTCCGCGGCATTGCCGCGGACCAGCCCGTAGGCGCCGCCCGCGGCGCCACCAATGGCGGCACCACCCGTCGCCTTCCTGCCGACCTCGCCGTCCTTGTGCTCATTGACGCCGGACTCCAGTGCCAGTAGTTTGCACTCGGTGATATCCCGTTGGGCGGTCCGGCTGCCCACCTGTTTGAGATGGTTGTTCGGGTACAGCTTCGGTTCCGGCTCCGGGGTCGAGGCGCAGCCGCTGATGCCGGCTACCAGCAGGGCGGTAAAAAACTGTATTGCAGTCCTGGTCACGACGTCCTGTTTCGATTTACTGTCGTCCTTGCTGGCTGATAGTAGCCCATAAACCCTGGTCAACCCAGTGAGCATCGTCACGCACGGCTCTTTTTGATCTGCTCGTAGGCCGACTTGATCTCCTGGGTCTTTTCCGTGGCCAGCTTCATCATTTCCTCGGGCAGGCCCTTGGCGGCCAGCTTGTCCGGGTGGTGCTGGTTCATCAGCCGCCGGTAGGCTTTTTTGACCTCGGCATCGCTGGCGTTGCGGCTGACACCGAGTATTTCGTAGGCATCGGAAAGGGATGCCTTGCCGCTGTCCATGGCAGTGCCGGACCCGACAAAGCTGAACAGGTGCTCAATGGCGGCATGGTCGAACCCGAGTTGTTCACCAATGGTTAACAGGATCCTCCTTTCACTGGCATGTACATGACCGTCAGCCATGGCAGTGGCGATCTGTATTTCCAGAAACATCTGTACCAGATTGCGGCGCCGGTGACATTCCTGACGGAACTGATCAATCACTGCATGCAGCTGGAAGTCTTCCCGCTTGCCGGCGTTGAACAGTTCAATGGCGGCCTTGCGTTGCCGTGCGTCCAGCTGCATGCGGGCCATGATGGACTGGGCGGCCGAGATTTCATCCGGCGTGACCTCGCCATCGGCCTTGGCAACATGGCCCATTACCGAGAAGGTGGCCGTGAAGAACGCCGCCTGTACACGTTCCTGCTGGCCGGTACCGTACCCCCCGGCCCTGCCGGAAACCTTCAGGCCCTGGTCGAAATTGCGCCCCAGCGCCACGCCCAGCAGCGCACCCAGCGGCCCACCGAACATGTAACCGAGTGTCCCGCCCAGCAGCGTGCCCCACCATGACATGGTTGTCGTTACCCTGTGTTGGTCAAACTGGCAGGTAGTGTACACGCAACCGGGTCATGGCACCGGTAATCAACGGGACTGGTGTACGGAAAGACTGGACGGGTCAGTGCGGGATGCCGGCAGCGGCGAGTGACTCGGCGAGGTGCCGGCGCGCCGTGTCCGCGTCCACGAGTACAGCGGTGAACGGGTAGCCGTCGGTGTGCGAGGCAATCATCTGGCTTGCTGAATTGACGAAGTTGCTGTCGTTATGAAAATCCATATACCCGGATGATGCCGCGATGGTTTCACCCGTGCGTGCCGCCAGCCCGGCAGGTGCTGGCGGGAGGGTAATGGCCCCGTCGCCCGGAATGGTGTCCAGGGACTGCAGCAAGCGGGCAATGTTGATGACCGCCGGGGTATCCAGGGTGCCGTTTTCCACGAGGTCCAGCGGGGTAATGATGGCCTTGCCCCGGGTGACTTCCCCGAGGAGAACATCACCGATGTAAAACCGGACGGGCTGGCCCGGCTGGTACTGAAATTCACCCTGCCTGCCGGTGGCACCGGACAGCTTGCCCGATACGTAGCGCAGTCCCTCGACCGGGCCATCGATGAACTGGCCATTGCTGACCGCTGCAAAGGTGACCTTGTTTTTCCCGTCATTGTTCGACCCATTGCCGCCGTTACCACCACTGCCACTTCCGGAGGTGGCCTGAAATGCGCACTTGGCGCCGGTCAACAGCAGTATGGCGGTGAGTGCAGCAAGGATTGTTTTGTGGCGTGTCTTCATGTTGTCGATGGCAGGTACAGGAGGCCCGGAGTGCAAACGCTGCCCCTGTCCCGGGGAAGCACCGTATTTCAATTGTAGTTCAAGTTGCCGGCAAGGGAATTCCGGATTACCTGCGGTAACCGGCAGCGGTATGCATTACTTCAGTGACAGGGGGCGTGCAAACCGGGACTTGAGCTGTTCCATGTCGGCCGCGATCTCCTCACGGGCCTGTCGTGCTTCATCGCAGGCCGCTTCGAGTCGCTCGCTGGCCTTAATAAACCGTGTAAAGTGTGTTTGCAGGTTTTCCAGTTCATCCTGCAGTTCTGAAAGTTGCTGCTTTACCGTTGCGGTCTCTTCCATGGCCGCATCCCGTTCCTGTTGCAACACTCCTTCCGCGGCATCGCTGATAGTGCGGGCGGTGGCACGGGCGGTATCGGTCGTTTCACCGCTATCCGGTGCGGGCGGCTCGCTGGTAAAACCGAAGACCTCGGGTGGTACGCCCCTGTTGAGCCCGCCTTCGAGAACGTAGACCTCGAAACCGCGCTGGCTCAGCAGGAAAGCGGCCGATGCACTGCGGCGGCCGGTATCGCAGCAGATAATATACTTGCGGTTGGGAATCAGCTTCGTTGCCTTGTCGCGCAGGTTCAGCAGCGGGATATTGAGGCTGTCCTCGAAGGCATGATTTGCATGTTCTTCCGGCAGACGGACATCGAGCCACATGTCGCCATCCGCAATCATGGACAGGGCCAGGGTGTAGTCCACGTAGTGCACCAGCGGCTTTTTCAGGAGTTTCAGAAAATCCTGCTTGGACAGGCGCATCAGGGTCCCGTCCGTCATCATGGTGACCGAGGCATTGCGCCTGGCATCCGAGACCAGTGCCTCCTCGCCGAAGCAGTCCCCGTTGGAGAGTTCTGCCAGCGGGACATCCCAGCCCTCGGTGGAGGCCTGGCGGGTAACGGAACACTTGCCTTCACGGATGATATAGAAGTAATCACCCTCATCACCCTGGCGAATAATCACGTCACCTTCCATTACTGCCACGGAACCCATCTTCTTGAGCATCTGCTGAATGTTTTCCGGGGGCATTTTGACAAAGGCATCTGACTGGAACATGCGCGTCAGCCAGTCGTCATCGGCCTGCACCCCGGCATTGACGGACATCGATGCCGAAGTCTGGTCGAAGGTCAGCAGGACATCGAGCAGGGTAGAATCGATGGTGGCAATGATCGAGCGCGTTGCCACCCGGGCGGACACCAGTCGCGGTTGCTGGTTGGCCAGCGGGTAGCGGGCGGGATCGGTGCCGGCGATAACCACGCCGGACACGCGGCCACTGCCATCGACGAAGTTGACCTCGCCATCCAGCAGGTAGACAGAACGGTTGTCCTGGTCACCCTCGCCGAACAGGTAACGCCCGGCGCTGACATCCTCGACGACCATGTTTTTTGAAATTTCCTGGAAATGTTCTTCGGACAGTGAATTCAGCGGAATCAGGTCCCGGAAGACCGCCTTGTCGCTGACGCCATTTGCCGTGCGTTTTGCCTTGCCCATCTGCTTCCACCGCCCGATTAAGATGTAACTATATGATAAATATACATAAATATATCCTGATATATCGGCTGCCGGGGAGGAAAGTTTAGTGTGGACGGTCTCCGGTCCGCTATCCGGGTTGCTTTGTGGGACCTTCCCCAGAGTGAGCGGGTTGCACCTTTCGAGCGTGCATCCGTTGCCCCGGCCGCCTCCGCTTGTCAGGGGCCGCTGCAAGTCCATCCATGGACGCTCAACGGCTTCATCCCTGAAGCCGATGCCCCTGACAAGCGGAGGCGGCCAGGACACCGGATTGCCGGACGAAAAGAGTCTGCCCGGTCACTTGGGATCCAGGGGAGGGGTTGCTCAAGACCGTTGGCCGCAGGGATGCGGCCATCGAGCGTACAGGGATGTATTCACAGCGAGTCTTGAGCAACCCCTCCCCTGGGTCTCGAGTGACCTTGCTCGGACCAGGCAGTCCGCTCACTCAGGGAATGCCCCCTGCAGAACAGGTTTATGATTCATCCAATGCGCAATACACTACGGGTATTCACCTAACCCGCAGGTCATCCCGTGGCAATCAGTGTATTCGACCTTTTCAGGATCGGTATCGGGCCTTCCAGCTCGCATACCGTCGGCCCGATGCGGGCCGCGGGCATGTTTGTCCAGGAGCTGAGTGCATCACGTATTTTGACCGACGTGGAGCGGATCCAGGTTGAGTTGTACGGTTCGCTGGGTGCTACCGGCAAGGGACATTGTACGGACAAGGCCGTCATTCTTGGTCTGGAAGGCCAGTTGCCGGACAGCGTGGACGTTGATGGCATTCCCGCCCGGCTCGAGCAGGTCAGGGCGTCTGGCCAGTTGCAGTTGCCGGGCGATAAAACAGTGGCCTTTGATGGCCAGGCAGACCTGGTGTTCCATAAACTGGAGGCGCTGCCCTACCATCCCAATGGCCTGGTGTTCCGCGCACTCGGCAGGGACGGCCGGGTACTCGATGAACGCACCTATTATTCCGTAGGCGGCGGGTTTGTGGTTAACGAGGCTGCTGCCGGTGCCGACCGCATTGTCGAAGACAAGACGCCGCTTGCATTTCCGTTTACCACGGGTGCGGAGCTGCTCGGACATTGCACGGAGCAGGGGCTCTCCATCAGCCAGGTCATGCTGCAGAATGAACTGGCCTGGCATACGGATGCCGAACTCCGCGCCGGCCTGTTGAATATCTGGCAGGTAATGCAGGCTTGTGTCGAGCGCGGTTGCCGGACCGAGGGCGTGTTGCCGGGCGGCCTGAAGGTCAAGCGTCGGGCCGCACAACTGCATCGCCAGTTGCTGAACGAGACCGGGCTGCACAAGGTGCCGCTTGGCACGATGGACTGGGTCAACCTGTATGCGCTCGCCGTCAACGAGGAGAATGCTGCCGGCGGGCGGGTGGTAACGGCGCCAACCAACGGTGCGGCCGGCATCATTCCCTCCGTGATGCACTACTACTGGAAATTTTCACCCGGCTACAGCGAGGACGGCATTGTGCGCTTCCTGCTGACTGCCGGGGCCATCGGCATCCTCTACAAGGAGAACGCCTCGATCTCCGGCGCCGAGGTCGGTTGCCAGGGCGAGGTCGGTTCCGCCTGCTCCATGGCGGCCGGCGCACTGACTGAAGTGACCGGCGGTACACCGCAGCAGGTGGAGAACGCGGCCGAGATCGCCATGGAGCACAACCTCGGGCTCACCTGTGACCCGGTGGGCGGGCTGGTGCAGGTGCCGTGCATCGAGCGCAACGCCATGGGCGCGGTGAAGGCCATCAATGCCTCGCGCATGGCCCTGCGCGGTGACGGCACCCACTTCGTATCACTCGACAAGGTCATCCGGACCATGCGCGACACCGGTGCCGACATGCAGACCAAGTACAAGGAGACTGCGCGCGGCGGTCTCGCCGTTAACGTGATCGAGTGCTAGCCCCGGACCTGTGCGTCAGTGTACAAAAGCACTGACGGGTAAGTATGGGCCCGGTATCAGTCCGGTTTGACAGCGTAGCGGCCGCTGCCGAGCAGCATGATGGCCAGTGCGCCGAACAGGTAGAAGCCCTGCAGTTCGAGTCGCCAGCCGCCGAAGTCGGTGAGGGCAAAGATGTCTCCCATGTGCACCAGTCCGACGGCAAACAGCATGTTGATCACGATCAGCCCGGCGCCGAGGCGTGTTAGTACTCCGATGATGATCATTACCGGGGCTATGATCTCACCGACATATGCTCCCCAGGTAATGATTTCCGGTAGCCCGGCCCCGGCCAGCTTGCTGCCGATGAAATCCAGTTTCCCCGGGTCCAGCAGCTTGCCGACACCGTGAAACAGCATAAGAACGCCGACGGTGAGGCGTATTACCAGCTTGCCGGCGGCATCATTCATTAACAGATTAATTATTCCTGTCCATTAACCCGCGAATCCGCCTGACATAATGTCGTGTCTGTCCGGGTACATGAGATTCGACATTCTCCCATGTGGCGGTTGGCGGACCAACCTTTTGGAAGGTATTTTTGATACGGGTGTAACCGGCGTTGTAGCTGCCGAAGGTAAAATACAGGCGCTCGTTTCCGGGTGGCGGGGATTTCCAGCGTTGGTAGAGGACGCGATCGTAGTAGATGCCGGCAGCGATGTTCCAGCGCGGTGAGTTAATGTCCTTCATGTGGGGGTTTTCTTCCTTGATCTCGCGGTAGGTGCTCGGGAGGATCTGCATGATGCCGCGCGCACCGGATTTGCTCCTGGCATCGGGTTTCAGGCCGGACTCTGCAATGGCCTGTGCCTTGAACCAGTGCCAGTCGAAACCGGGGCCGAAGTAGTGTTTGGAGTATTTCCTGAAATGCTGGTTATATTTATCCGACCAGTCGGCAACTTTGTTTTTCCTGCTGGCGGCGGCGTTCTCCGCGGCCGTGGCCAGTACCAGCAGAACCAGTATTCCGATGGCAGGCTGCATGACTAGTTCAGTCCCATCCCGATGACCAGGCCGATGCCGATGCCGATGCCGATGAACATCCCCATGACCATCATGCCAACGGCCTGGTTGCCCTTGCTGAGTTCCTCGCCGATATCGAAATTGCATACCATCTTGTTGAAGAGGACGCAGCCGAGCCACATGAATGCCAGTGTCATCAGGCCGCCGAGCGCTGCATAGATGAAATTCATTAGGATGGGATCGAGAACATCGGTCATGCCGGTTACCTCCGGGGGGCTTTTGTGAGTGTTGCCCTTAATATAAGCAGATATTGGCCATTATCTCCAATCGACCAAAGAAAAAGCCCCTCGATGAGGGGTTTTCTGCTGCTACCGACTTCATTTTATCAGACATCCTGTAGTTCCAGATCACCTTCCGATTTGGTGCGGAAGAAATTGACCGGAATCTTCAGGTATTGTTGCTCGCCTTCCGCTTCCGGCCGGGAAGTCGCAACGGCCGGTACCCATGTCCGGCATGAACAGGGGGTCAGACCGCTCGAGTCTGACCTGATGAACAGACCTGCTGAGGCCTGTTGTACCTGCTAGCTTTCCGCGGTAAATCCGAACGCCTTGTCATGCACATACACGAGCTTGCAGTCATCAAGATATTTCGCATCGTGGATCCTGCCTGACTGTACATACCCGGTGTCGCCCTTGTTAAGTACCTGCGCTTCGCCATCGGGGACCAGGGTATCGCCATCACGGTTGTAGAACTGGATGGACATCCTGCCTTCAATGACCACGGTCATGTCATCACCGGGATGGGAATGGGGCGGTTCCGCCGAGCCGGCCTCCCAGCGTTCCAGCATGACCTCGGCGCCTTCCGGGTTAGCAGGATATGTGGTTCGTACAGTAAAACCGGCCGGCGTGTCCGGGACGCTGATGTGGTTGTCCCAGACCTTGCTGGTATCTGATGTCATTGTCTTGTTGGTTGCCACGTGCAGCTCTCCAGCAGGTGATCATAAAGCATTTGCAGGTTTCCCTGCCCCGGATGATTAATCCATGTCTTGTCTGACGTCTTCCCATCGGGAATGATTATCCATCCACTTCAGGCTGATCCAGTACCAAAGCGTAATCGGGACCATCATTGCAAACCAGCTCCAGTCCTCGATAAGGAATACCGTGGCCACCCAGTCATGGCCCGGGAACAATACAGCCCAGGGGAGGGTGTATACGGTAAATATTGCGCTGGCCAGGATCAGCATCATGGCCCCTTTTCGCGTCGTGATGCTCGAATAGGCGAGCCAGACCCACAGGGGCGTTTTTTCTTTCTTGTCTATTGTCTGGTTTTCCTGTTGTTATGAATATGGGGTGTCAGAGCACATTATCCGCTTATATCATGAATAAATGTGCTCTGACACCAATTAGCCAATCAGGGAACCTCTTACATTCCTGTATCGTCATCCCGGCCTTCGCCGGCATGACGATACATCAGAGCTTCCTTGGGTTATTCACCCGCTGAGGGTATTGGTTGTAATTGAGCGCGGTATGCGCTGAATTCATCGGGTGACAGGTATTGCAGGATATCCTTGCCGTCCGTGTTGAGAATGATATCCAGTCCCTTGTCTGGATATAGAAAATGTTTCTGCTGTGTCTGAACCTGAATGATCTCTACGGGTGCACCGAAGCGGAACTGCACGATTTCCTTATCCAGGTTGAAGCTTGGCAGGAAGCTGATCACCTTGACCGGTGTCCGGTAGGCAATCGGCAGGTCATCGGGATGCAGGTGGTACTTGCGTGTGCCACTGTTCTGAAACGCACGTTCCCGTATGGGTGAAAGCGCATCGGTTGTAATATCCATCACCAGAATCAGCTTGCCCGTAATCGGGCCGGCGGAGTAATGGCTGTAATAGGCCTCCAGGGTGCCGGCCTCGTACGGTGCCGCGATGATTGCCAGATCCATGTCGTTGCCCAGTTGCTCGATCGCCTCGCCGAGCGTGGTGTGCCCGAGCGTGATACCGAACACCCGTGTGTCCCCGTCCGGCAGTATCTCGATCTGCCAGGGCAGGCCGGTCACAGGCTGGTTGCTGCTTTCCTCGTGTCCAGAGAAGAACATCTGGCCAAGTACGACCAGGATAGCGATTAGCAGGGCAATATAATATTTCATGTGTGCCTGTAAAAAGAGTATCAGAGAACATATTATCTCTAACTGCAAACAGAAAACATGCTCCGATACTTTGTTGGTGTGTTTTTTTTACTCTATCGAGAGTCGGGCAGAGGTACCCTGGATGAAACAATACTGGCTTGTCCTGCTGGCGTGCATTGCCTTGCTGGGTGGTTGCACCGTCAACCCGGTCACCGGCGAGCAGGAGCTCAGCCTGGTCTCGGAGGCCCAGGAGCTGAGCATCGGCAAGCAGCAGTACGTGCCCCTGCGCCAGGCCCAGGGCGGGGACTATGTGGTTGACCCGCAACTGACGGCCTATGTCAGCGAGGTCGGACAACGCCTGGCAGCGGTCAGTGATCGAAAACTCCCGTATGAATTCCATGTTATCAACAACTCGACCCCCAATGCCTGGGCGCTGCCGGGCGGCAAGATCGCCATCAATCGCGGGCTGTTGACCGAGCTCGACAGTGAGGCCGAACTGGCGGCCGTGCTCGGTCACGAAATTACCCACGCGGCAGCAAAACATACCGCGCAGAACATGACCCGCGGCATGCTGCTGCAGGGTGCCGTGCTGGCCACTGTGGTGGGCACCCGGGACAGTGACTATGCGCAACTGGCGACGCTGGGCGCCGGTGTCGGTGCCCAGCTCATCACTCAGAAGTATGGCCGTGACGCCGAACGCGAGGCCGACTATTACGGCATGAAATACATGTCGCTGGCCGGTTATGACCTGCAGGGTGCCGTCAATCTGCAAACGACTTTTGTCAGGCTCTCAAAGGATCGTCGGCAGGACTGGTTGAGCGGCCTGTTTGCCAGTCATCCGCCGTCGCAGGAGCGGGTGCTGAACAACCGACTGACGCTCAAGCAGTATCCCGCAGGCGGTGAGGACGGCCGGCAGACGTTCAAGGCAAAAATGGCGCGGCTGGAAAAGACCAAACCGGCCTACGCGGCGTATGACAAGGGCCGCAAGGCGCTCACCGGGGGCGACCTCAAGCTGGCGCGTCAACTGGCGTTAACGGCGCGCAAACTGGAGCCGCGGGAAGGTCACTTCGAGGCGCTGCTGGGCGATATTGAACAGGAGCGCGGTAACCATCGCACAGCATTGAAGCACTACGGCAAGGCCATTCGCCTCTATGACGGGTTTTTCTACTACCACCTGCAACAAGGCATCGCCAACGAGCAGCTCGGTAACCGCGTGCAGGCCAAACAGGACCTGGGTGCCAGTATAAAACTATTGCCGACTGCGAATGCCTACCATGTACTCGGCAACATTGCCCGCACCGAGCGGCGCTACCAGGAAGCCAAGCAGTACTATGCCAGGGCGGCGCAGGACAAGACTGCCACCGGCAAGCAGGCCTGGGCCGCACTGGTCGAACTGGACCTGCCGGATAATCCGGGCAAGTACCTGAAGGTACAGACCGGTGTCGACAAGCGCGGCCGCGCCTTTGCCAGGGTCAGTAACAATACCCCGAAGGCGGTCACGGGCATTGTGGTCGTGGTGGAATACAGGGACAAGCAGGACAACACCTACAGCCGCAAGGTCCGCCTGCGCGGGACCCTGCAACCTGGCAAGACAGCCTCCATCGATCTGGGACTCGACAAGCTCGACAAGAAGGCACGACGCAGCCTGCGTGCCGGTGTCATCCAGGCCGGCCTTGCCAAATAATCATGTGAAGTCTTCAGATCAGCACGCCATCCATAAACCAGCGAAAATTTGTAGCCCGGATGGAGCGCAGCGAAATCCGGGGGAATTATCCCTGGAGTCCACTTTGGTGATATATGATCAGGCAGACTGGCAGATCTTGAAAAAAGCGGAAACAGCCTGCATATAAAGAACATTAACCATGAACACGAGGTGGGAGTGATGGAAGCAATTGTTGATGGCAAGACCATCCAGCTTAGCGAGGCTGGATGGATTGAGAACCTGGATGAATGGAGCGCGGCACTGGCGGCCGAGATCGCGCAGAACGAGAAGATCGTCGAGTTGACCGAAGAGCACTGGGATGTGATCAGGCTCGCACGCGAGTATTTCACCGAGTACGGCGCGGTGTGCGAGCCGCGCGCTTTCTCGAAGCTGATGAAGAAGCAGTACGGCAAGGACCGCAGTGATCAGAAGTACCTGTATTCCCTGTTTCCGACCGGCCTGATCAAGTGCGCCAACAAGATCGCCGGGCTGCCGCGTCCCAAGGGTTGCAGTTGATTCCTTTTAGTAGACGGGCTTGACACACCCGTCCATCATCTGGAAGACTCGGAACCATGAAGACCGGATTACTGCGCCACATGATTGCCTGCAAGCGCCGACTGCCCCTGTGGCAGGTCGCAGCATGCCCGTGTCGTGCCTTGGAGAGAGTACCCGTCCAGTAACCGGTTAATTAACTCCAGATCTTCGAAGGCCGCACGGTTCCAACCCTGCGGCCTTTTTTGTTTTCCGGGGAAAACGAAAAATGTCTTGTTATCAGTAAACGCTGTACAGATAAAGGAGGTATGAAAGGTGTCGGTACCAGTGGCCTATATCGCTGTCATTCTTATCTGGTCCACCACGCCGCTGGCAATCCAGTGGAGCGGCGACGGGGTCGGCTACCTGTTCGGTATTACCAGTCGCATGGTCCTGGGCGTGGTGGTTGGCCTGATGGTAGCCGGCCTGTTCAGTGTTCCCATGCCCTGGCATGCAAAGGCCCGACGTACCTACCTGGCCGCGGGCCTGGGCCTGTTTTTTGCCATGACCTCGGTGTACTGGGCCTCGCAGTTCATACCATCCGGCTGGATGTCGGTGCTGTTTGGCCTCGCGCCCATCGTGACCGGGCTGATGGCAACGGTCCTGTTGTCAGAGCAGGCACTGAACCGCACCCGGTTCGCCGGCATGCTGCTCGGGCTGGCCGGGCTGGCAACCATGCTGCTGGGTTCACAGCAACTGGGTCCGCAGGCTGCCTGGGGCATTGCCGGTATGGTGTTTTCCGTGACGGCCTATTCGGCCAGCTCCGTGGTCGTCAAGCGGATCGGTGCAGATATCCCGGCGCTGGCGACCACTATCGGCGGGCTTATGGTCACGGTTCCCCTGCTCATTGCACTGTACTTCTTCGCCGGGGAACCGTTGCCGTCCGTGGTGCCGGACCGGGCGATGTGGTCGATCATCTATCTCGGCATGATCGGCTCGGTACTGGGCTTTGCCCTGTACTACTACGTGCTGCGCCACGTGGAGGCGACCCGGGTCGCATTGATTACGCTGATCACACCGGTGCTGGCCTTGATACTGGGTCACCGGTTGAACGGCGAGGCCCTGCAGGCCGAGGTTATGCTGGGTACTGCGGCAATCCTCTCCGGCCTGCTGCTGTTTGAATACGGGCAAACGGCGGGACAATGGGTGCGTGATACCTTGATGGGGTGAACGGAAACAGGGGATGGAGGGGTTTTATTCCCTCCGTCCCCGTTGCGCTCATTCTTCCCCGCGGGGCGCGGGTCCTACGAAGGTCCATTCGAGTCTGACTCGTTAATTCATAGAACCAAACCCGCCATGCCGTGGTCGAAAGCCTGACAAGGAGCGGGCAGGGTCTGTGGTTGTGATAATTCCGTGATACCTGCCTGATAAGCTGACAAAAAACCGATACGGGTGAGCCTGCGATACCCCTGCAGGCTGTGCCCTCTGTAACCATGGCAAATAACATTCTTGTAGTCGAGGACAACGCGGACATCGCCCACCTGGTGAAGGTGAATCTGCGCAGCAAGCAGATGCAGGTCGATCATGCCATCGACGGGGCGACCGGCCTTGAAAGAGCGCTGACCGGTGACTACCAGCTGCTGATACTGGACCTGATGCTGCCCGGTATGGACGGCCTCGACCTGTGCCGGACGTTGCGCAGCAAGAAGGTTTATACCCCGGTATTGATGCTGACGGCGCGGACCTCCGAGCTGGATCGCGTGCTCGGACTGGAAGTGGGCGCGGATGACTACCTGACCAAGCCGTTCAGTGTTCCGGAACTGGTGGCGCGTGTGAATGCGATCCTGCGCCGCTCCGATCAATACCAGGGCGCATCCACAGCAACGGCAATTTCACCGTTGCAGTTCGGTGCGTTGCGCATGGATCCGGACAGGCGCCAGGTGCTGCTCGGTGATGACCTCGTTGAACTCACTGCCCGGGAATTTGACCTGTTATGGCATTTTGCCACTCACCCGGAACGGGTCTTTACCCGCAGCCAGCTGCTGGACAGCGTGTGGGGTTACGGGCACGCCGGTTACGAGCACACAGTCAATTCCCATATCAATCGCCTGCGTGCCAAGATCGAGGTGGATCCGGCCAGGCCGCAGCATGTGATTACTGTCTGGGGCGTCGGCTACAAGTTCTCCGCATCTGGCGCCAGCCAGGGGGCTGCATAATGTTCAGGACTCTGTACAGCCGGCTGGCACTGACGCTGTTTGTCCTGTTGTGTCTGGTGGGCGTCATCCTGATCCAGGTCATCGGGCATTCAAGCGCCCTGTATCAACAGGAGGTTGCGCAGAAGCTGAACCGGGAGCTGGCAGCGCATATTGTTGCCGAGCAGCCGCTGATCCAGGGTCGGGAGATCAATCAGCAGGCACTGGACCACCTGTTCCATCAATTGATGGTGATCAATCCGAGTATCGAGCTGTACCTGCTCAATGAGCAAGGGACGATACTGGGATATTCAGCCCCGGAAGGGAAGGTCAAGCGTACGCAGATTGCGCTGGATCCGGTCCGGGAATTTCTCGAAGGCAATGCCCGGTTCCCGTTGAAGGGCGATGATCCGCGCAATCCCGATGGCCACAAGGTATTTTCCGCGGCTCGTATCGTTAACCAGGATGATTTGCAGGGCTACCTGTATATCGTGCTCGGCGGTGAGCAGTATGACCATGTGGTACAGATGCTCGGTGACAGCTATATCCTGGATTCCGCACTGATCGTGCTGCTGGTCGCCCTGGTGGCCGCGCTGACGGGCGGCCTGGTGGTGTTTGCCCTGCAAACGCGGCGCCTGCGGGTGCTGGGGAATATCATCCGCCGGTATGCCGGTGACGGTGGTGAAGGCAGTCCGGCCATCCGTTATCCGGGAAAATCGAATGATGAAATCGATATTCTGGGTCAGCAGTTTAATATCATGGCCGACAGGATCACGTCCCAGATCAGTGACCTCAAACAAATGGATGATGTGCGTCGCGAGATGGTGGCCAATATCTCGCATGATCTGCGTACACCCTTGACCACCATGCGTGGTTACCTCGAGACCTTGCAACTGAAGCACGGTGAACTGTCTGCTGATGAACAGCAGCAATACCTGCAGACGGCACTCAGCCACAGCCAGCAGCTGGGCCGGATGGTGGAGGAACTGTTCGAGCTGGCCCGGCTGGATTCCTGCGAGTCTGTGGTCTATTCCGAGCCGTTCTCGATGGGTGAACTGGTGCAGGATGTGACCCAGAAGTTCCAGCTGCGTGCCAGGGAGAAATCAATACAGCTAGATGCCAGCCTGAATCCGGAGGCCCCGCTGGTACACGGTGATATTGCCATGCTGCAGCGGGTGCTGGAAAATCTGCTGGAAAACGGTCTGCGGCATACCCTGGCAGGCGGCAGCATTCACATTGGCGTCGATGTGGAATCCGGGAATATCGTGGTGCAGGTTACGGACACCGGCTGCGGGATTCCTGCTGAAGAGGTGCCGCGAATATTCGAGCGTTTCTATCAGCAGGACAAGCAGCGCTCCGGGGGCAGCGGCGCCGGCCTGGGTCTTGCCATCGCCAAGCGCATTCTCGAGTTGCATAACAGCGTCATCCAGGTCAGCAGTGACCTCGGCAAGGGCACCACATTTTCGTTCCGGATGCCGGCAGGGCCATTTGTTATCAATTCGTGATAGTTCCGTGACGTCCCTGTGAGTCCTGCCATCCAGTATGACTCCTGAGTCTGTCGTGCAGTGCGGTCAGACCGTTTTTAATCTCCAGGAGAAATTCCAATGAAAAAGATACTTCCCGCTTTGGCACTGGCATCACTGTTCGGCACCTCGGCCGCGATGGCAGCCAATTACGAAGTCACGATAACCAACGTAACCCACGGCACGATTTTCACCCCGATCCTCGTGGTCAGTCACAAACCTGGTGTGAAGCTGTTCGAGCTGGGCCAGCCGGCCAGCGATGAGCTTGCCGCCCTGGCTGAAGGCGGCGATGTTGTTCCACTGGCGACAGCACTGGAAGATGATTCACGCGTTGTGGCTACGGCGGACTCAGGTGCTCCATTGCAACCGGGTGAGTCCGTGACAGTGACGGTAGAGGCGCCAAAAGGTAAGGGCGAGGTTAGCCTGGCGTCGATGATGCTGCCGACCAACGATGGTTTTATTGCTCTCAATGGTGCCTGGGCGCCCAGGAATAAAAAACATCCAGTGTCCTATAGCTCTCCGGGCTACGATGCCGGTTCCGAGCCGAACGACGAGCTGTGTGCCAGCATTCCGGGTCCTTGCGCAGGTGAGGGCGGCTCGCCGGGTGTCG
>QIFB01000177.1 GCA_003230545.1 Gammaproteobacteria bacterium
GTTCCATGTACTCCGACATATCGAAGCGCACCAGTTCGAGCCCCATGATACGTGCCAGTTGCCGGGTGACCTCGGTTTTGCCGACACCGGTTGGTCCGGCAAACAGGTAGGATCCGATCGGCCGGTTCTCGGTGCCAAGGCCGGATCGCGACATCTTGATGGCAGATGCGAGGGCATCGATGGCCTGATCCTGGCCATAGACCACCATTTTCAGGTCACGTTCGAGGTTACGCAGGTTTTCCTTGTCAGAGACCGTAACGGTCTTGGCCGGGATCCGTGCCATCTGTGCAATGATGGTCTCGATATCTGTGACACCGATGGTCTTCTTGCGGCGTGACCGTGCACGCAGGCGCTGACTGGCCCCGGCCTCGTCGATGACATCGACGGCCTTGTCAGGCAGGTGCCGGTCATTGATGTAGCGGTCGGCCAGTTCGGCCGCGGCGCGCAGGGCGCGCGGTGAATACTTAACCTTGTGGTGCTCCTCAAAGCGCGAGCGCAGTCCTTTCAGTATATCCACGGTTTCTTCAACGCTGGGCTCGCTGATATCGATTTTCTGGAACCGTCTCGACAGCGCATGGTCTTTTTCGAAGATGCCCCGGTATTCCTGGTAGGTAGTGGAACCGATGCATTTCAGTTCACCCGAGGCCAGCATTGGCTTGATCAGGTTCGAGGCATCCATGACCCCGCCCGAGGCAGCGCCTGCCCCGATAATGGTGTGGATCTCGTCGATGAACAGGATGGCGCCCTCTTCCTTGTGCAACTGGGCAAGTACCGCCTTGAAGCGTTTTTCAAAGTCGCCGCGGTACTTGGTGCCGGCAACCAGTGAGCCGAGGTCGAGTGAGTAGATTGTACTGCCCAGCAGTATGTCGGGAACCTCGCCCTCGACGATCATCTTTGCGAGTCCCTCGGCCAGCGCGGTCTTGCCGACGCCGGCCTCGCCAACGAACAGCGGATTGTTCTTGCGCCGCCGGCACAGGATCTGGACGGTGCGGCGGACTTCCGGGCGACGTCCAATCAACGGATCGATCTTCCCCTGTGCCGCCTGCTCGTTCAGGCTGGTTGCAAATGCTTCCAGTGGCTGTTTCTGGGTGCTTTCGGTATCCGGGATGGCCTCGGTACTTTCCAGGTTCTCTTCCGGTGAATCATGTACCCTGGATATGCCATGGGAAATATAGTTGACGACATCCAGCCGGGTGATATTCAGCTTGTTGAGAAAATAGACTGCCTGTGATTCCTGCTCGCTGAATATGGCCACCAGCACATTGGCGCCGGTCACTTCGTTGCGATCAGATGACTGTACGTGGAATACGGCACGCTGCAGTACGCGCTGGAAGCCGAGTGTCGGCTGGGTTTCACGCGTGTCATCCTGTGACAGCAAGGGCGTGGTTTCATCCAGGAAGCGGGACAGTTCCTGCTTCAACTGTTCGATGTCGGTACCGCAGGCACGCAGTACCTCGACGGCAGAAGGATTTCCCAGCAAGGCAAACAGCAGGTGTTCAACCGTCATGAATTCATGCGATTTCTCCCGCGCCTCCTTGAAGGCGAGGTTCAGCGTAAATTCAAGTTCCTTACTCAGCATAGTGAACCCTCAATCGGCAGCTCAGGCCTCTTCCATGTTGCACAGCAGCGGGTGCTGGTGACGCCGTGAATATTCATTGGCCTGGGCAACCTTGGTTTCTGCAATCTCGTGGGTAAATACCCCGCATACCCCCTTTCCCTGCGTATGTACGTGCAGCATGACCCGGGTCGCTTTTTCCCGGTCCATGCCAAACAACTGCTCCAGTAACATGACAACAAATTCCATTGGTGTGTAGTCATCGTTCATAAGGACCACCTTGTACAGGGGCGGTTCCCTGGTTTCCGGTCTTGCCTCCTTGAGAGCAAGACCTTCATCACTGTCATATCTGCGTTCATTTTCCATCGTCAGGCGTCGGGTCTGTTTGCAGCAGGATTTCCTGTATCCGGGCTCGCTATACAGTAAAAAATCCCGCTAAAAAAACAACATACAGTATGTTGTCAATCATAGCACCAGAACCGCAGCAATAAAATCCACACGGCAGTCACACCAGTAAATCGGCTGAAAAAATACATACTTGACTGAATATTGGAGGTGAATAAACTAGTACGCGATGATCGTAGCTAACGGTCACGGGGGGAGGAACAACCGGAAATTCATTTTACAGGATGCCGGGGAAGCCTGTTTATAACAATGATGGATGGAATTCCGTCGGGGGGTGGATGGTTATGTCAGTTGGTACAGTCAAGTGGTTCAGCAATTCCAAGGGTTACGGTTTTATCTCTCCTGATGAAGGTGGAGAGGATGTGTTCGCACATTTTTCCGCAATCGAGATGGAAGGATACAAGTCACTCAACGAAGGTCAGAAAGTCGAATTTGATATAACGGACGGGCCAAAGGGTCTGCAGGCATCCAATATCAAGGAAGCGCTGTAAGCGTAACCAAAAAAAGACCCCTGCGGGTGCAGGGGTCTTTGATACTGCCTGCTCTGCAGTACTGCAGAGTTAACTGCGGTTACGGCTCTTCACCTGATGCCTGGATCAGGGCTTCCTCGATCGCATCCGGAGCACACATGATGCTGAAGAAGGTAGCGCCGGTTTCACTCGCCATCATCGGCAGGTGCGGCCAGTTGATGGCGATACGGAAGCGGGCATACAGGGCGTAGGCCGTACCGTCGGAGACTACGATTTCGTATGGCAGGTGGGCCGTGTGACGCGGGGTGGACTTGTCAATCTTGTTCATGACGAATTTATCACCACTGCAGTCATCCGCATCCTTGCCCTTCAGGGCAACACCGAAAATGGTCTCGTCCTTGCCGGGAATGTCGATGCGATAGACCTTGGCGGTTGCACCCAGGCCGGCAGCCAGCGAGTCTTCAACGGCCTTCACCGCTTCAGCCTGGCTGTCGTACTCGGCCAGCTCGCTCGGGTCATCAAAGTATTCCATCATGATGGTGTAGTGGTACTCACGCAGGTCGCTGGCGGTCAGCTCCTTCTCGGAACCAAAGTCCTGCTGTGCACCCAGGGCGCCTTCCAGTGCCGCGCGGGCAGCGGAACCGTCGCCATCCATGCGATAGGCCGCCGCCATGTAGACCGGGTTGGTGTAGGCAACTTCAATATCATTACCGTTCTTGGTAACGGAAACGCGTGCCGCTGCACCATAGGCGCCGAATTCAGACTTTGCAGCAGCCGCCTTCATGGCGTCATTGGTGACAATGATGATGTTGGCGCCGCTGTAGGGAGAGTACTCGCCGACGACCTGGAAACCGGCCCCGGTGAGCTTGCCCTTGACATCGGCAGATACGGAGGCAACATCACCGGTGGACTTGGAGGCCAGTACGAATGGCATCAGGATTTCCTCTGCCAGTGCACCACCCATTGAGTAGATGAAGAGAACTCCCGTTAATAGTGTTTTTCTTAGCAATGAAAGCATTACCAACCCCTCCTTAGAGATACATAAAGAAACGTAAATTAGTGTTTGTTAAATCGCTACATTTGTACATCGGGACGCTGCCATGAAAAGGCCAGATTCCCGGCGCGAAAATGAACGGCGATTATAGGTGAATCATCTGGCATGTGCGAGCGTCAATATTTCAGCAGTTACCCCGGGCGCGGCTAACGTATACCATTTATAGATATTCGCCATTACCTTCTGAAAGCCAATGAAATATTCCGGAAATCGAATGAAAGCCTGCATCCCTGCTGTCCTCCTGTTCTGGCCCGCCATCGTGGCCGCAGATTTTTTCTCCGACGCGGCCGTGATCCCGGCGCCGCGCCCGGAGCTGTTTTCCGTTTGCTACGACCACAGCTGTAACACGATCGTAACCGACACCCTGTCCCCGGAAGAGTGGCGTACGGCCTCTGCCGAACTCATGCTGCCATTACCGTCTGCGGCTGATGAGCGTCATGCTGTTGCGCTGGCCATCGCCGCCATGGAAGATATCGTCGGCCGTCATACGGGGACCGATATCGACAGTGGCGGCAACCTGAGGGGGTTCGGAAGACCTTCACAAATGGACTGCATCGATGAGTCCACCAATACCAACACCTATTTGCTGATGTTTGAGCGTGACGGCTTGTTGAAGCATCACACAGTGGTCAGACGGTCCACCCGCTTTGGCCTGTTTGTCGGTATGCCGCATACCACTGCCGTAATACAGGATAACGAGACGCAGCAGCGCTATGTCGTGGATTCGTGGTTTCATGACAATGGCAAGCCACCCTATATCGAAAGACTTGAGCTCTGGAAAGCCGGTAGCGAGCCCGATGCTGAATAAACGCCGATGAAGCATATTGTCGTTGGGCTGTCGGGCGGGGTCGATTCGGCCGTTGCCGCCCTCCTCCTCAAGCAGGCGGGCCACCGGGTGACCGCGGTCTTCATGAAGAACTGGGATGAAGATGATGATACGGGCTACTGCCCGGCTGCAGCCGACCTGGAAGATGCCCGCAAGATTTGCGACATCCTTGATGTCGAGCTGCAGACGGTCAGTTTTTCCCCGGAATACTGGGACCGGGTATTCACACGGTTTCTCGATGAATACCGCGCCGGGCGTACCCCGAATCCGGACATTGTCTGCAACCGGGAAATCAAGTTCCGTGCCTTCCTCGATCATGGCCTTGGGCTGGGCGCGGATGCAATCGCAACGGGTCACTATGCGCGGCTTGAGAACAATACCCGGGTCAGGCTGCTCAAGGGCGCCGACAGCGGCAAGGACCAGACCTATTTTCTGCATACCCTGGACCAGTCACAGCTGGCAAGCACACGGTTCCCGGTCGGGCACCTGGAAAAGCGACGCGTTCGCGAGCTGGCAGCAGAGAATGGTTTTCCGAATCATGCCAAGAAAGACAGCACCGGAATCTGTTTTATCGGTGAGCGCAAGTTCAGTGATTTTCTTGCGCACTACCTTCCAGGACAGCCCGGTGAAATAAAAACGCTGGATGACGCGGTGATCGGTGAGCACCAGGGCCTGGTGTTCTATACGCTGGGCCAGCGCCAGGGCCTGGGGATCGGTGGTTTGAAGGATACCAGCGGCGCACCCTGGTACGTGGCGTGCAAGGAGACGGACACCAACGTGCTGCGCGTGGTGCAGGGTGTGGACCACCCGGCCCTGTTCAGCCGGCAGCTGCATGCCAGCCAACTGCACTGGATTTCCGGGAGCCGCCCGGCCCTGCCGCTGTCCTGTACGGCACGCATCCGCCACCAGCAGGAAGACCAGCCCTGCATGATTACCGCAACGCACAGCGGTGAATGTATGGTTGAGTTCCGGCAGCCACAACGTGCCGTTACACCGGGCCAGTCCGTGGTGTTTTACGATAACGAGGAATGCCTTGGCGGCGGTATCATCGAGCGCTCAACATGAATGCCGATCTGCATCATCTCGCAATTGCCCTCGCCGGTGTTTTTCAGGCGGTCCGGCTGGTGCAGCTGACCGCCAGTGGCCAGTATTGTGACGAGGCGGCATTCAATACCTGTTTGAACGGGATTTTCAATACAGATCCGGAGTCGGCGGAGTCGGTCTTTGGCGACGTGTCCGGGCTGACAACAGGGCTGGAAGCCGCGTCCAGGCAACTGGGCAACAAGAAAGCGGATCGTGATATGGAGCTGACCCGTTACGTGGTGACGGTGCTCTACCTCGAACGCAAACTGCACAGGAAGAAGGCGCTGCTGGATGCCATTGGAACGGGAATCGAGAAGGCGCGCGCACAGTCGGAATTTCTCGGGTTGACGCACCCGGGTGTGATCGCAAGTCTTGCCGATTGCTACCTGCAGACTGTCAGCACATTGCGTCCGCGGATTATCGTGAACGGTGAACAGGCGATACTCGGTAACCCGGATATTCAGCACCGGATTCGCAGCCTGCTGCTGGCTGCGATGCGTTCCGCGGTGCTCTGGCGCCAGTGTGGTGGTGGCCGCCTGACACTGCTATTGCAGCGCAAGCGCTTGTTCGAAGCAATCCATGCGTTGCTGGATGAAGCTCGCCGCAGCGGGTGACTGCGTCTGCCCTGCCCTCCATGAATCCATGTATAATCACGACCTTGCTGCGGCAGGTACTTCCAGCCTGTAGTCACGTTATTCCCTTAACAGATCGAGTCTGCAGGAGAAGTTATGAAGGACAGTTTTGCGGCGCGCCAGACCCTGAGCGTCGGTGGTCATGATTACGAAATATTCAGCCTGCGTGCACTGGATGCAAAATATCCCGTGGCGCGGCTACCGTTTTCCCTGAAGATCCTGCTCGAGAACCTGCTGCGTTTCGAAGATGACAAGACCGTGACCCGCGGTGATATCGTTGCCCTGGCCGAATGGGACCCGCAGGCAGAACCCGCCGTCGAGATCGCCTTCCGTCCCGCGCGGGTACTGATGCAGGATTTCACCGGTGTGCCCGCGGTGGTCGACCTCGCGGCCATGCGTGATGCGATGCAGCAGCTCGGCGGTGACCCGGATCGCATCAACCCGCTGCAACCGGCCGAACTGGTTATTGATCATTCCGTGCAGGTCGACAGCTTCGGCTCGGACAAGGCCATGGACCTCAACAGCGAACTGGAGTACCGGCGCAACCAGGAGCGCTACAGTTTCCTGAAATGGGGCCAGAAGGCCTTTTCCAATTTCAAGGTGGTCCCGCCGGATACCGGCATCGTGCACCAGGTCAACCTGGAATACCTGGCACGGGTGGTGTTCGGTAACGGCGGCGAGTCCGGCAACCAGGCCTATCCCGATACCCTCGTGGGGACCGATTCCCATACCACCATGATCAATGGTCTCGGCGTACTCGGCTGGGGCGTTGGCGGCATCGAGGCCGAGGCAGCCATGCTGGGTCAGCCCATCTCCATGCTGATCCCGCAGGTGGTCGGCTTCCGGCTGAGCGGCCGTTTGCCGGAAGGCGCGACGGCGACCGACCTGGTGCTCATGGTAGTGGAGCTATTGCGCAAGGAAGGCGTGGTCGGCAAGTTCGTCGAGTTTTTCGGTGCCGGGCTCGATCACCTGCCGCTGGCGGACCGCGCCACCATTGCCAACATGGCACCGGAATACGGCGCGACCTGCGGCTTTTTCCCGGTGGACAGGGAAACGCTGGAATACCTGCGGCTCAGCGGGCGCAGCGCGGAACAGATCGCACTGGTCGAGGCCTATGCCCGCGAGCAGTCACTGTGGCGTGAGCCCGGTGCGGCTGAGGTGGAATACAGTGCCGTCGTGGAACTGGATCTTGGCATGGTTGAACCGAGCCTGGCGGGACCGAAGCGGCCGCAGGACCGGGTATTGCTGAAAAACAGCAAGGAGAAGTTTGCTGAATCCCTGGCGGCACTCAAACAGGAACGCAATCTTTCCAGTCAGCCGGTGACGCTTGAGCTCGACGGCGAACAGGTCGAGCTGAATGACGGTGCCGTGGTGATCGCTGCGATCACCTCGTGCACCAATACGTCCAACCCCTCGGTGATGGTCGGGGCCGGCCTGGTCGCGAAGAAGGCAGCCGAGCGCGGGCTGCAGGTCAAGCCCTGGGTCAAGACCTCGCTGGCACCCGGTTCACGGGTGGTAACGGACTACCTGGAGGAAGCCGGCTTGATGGAATCGCTGCAGGCGCTGGGATTTCACGTGGTCGGTTACGGCTGTACTACCTGTATCGGGAATTCCGGCCCGTTGCCGGAGACCGTTTCCGCGGCCATCCGCGACGGCAACCTCTCCGTCTGCGCCGTGTTGTCGGGGAACCGTAATTTTGAAGGCCGCATACATGCCGAGGTGCGCATGAACTACCTTGCGTCACCGCCGCTAGTGGTGGCGTATGCCCTGGCCGGACGCATGGACATCGACTTGCAGCACGAGGCAATCGGCACCAATGGTGACGGCGATGCCATTTATCTCAAGGATATCTGGCCAAGCCAGGCAGAAATCCAGGCCGTGGTCGGGACCAGTGTCAGCAGCGAGGAGTTCCGCAGTGCCTACCGGGATGTCTTTGCCGGAGAAGCCCGCTGGAGAAAACTCGAATCATCGGCTGACCGCCTGTACGACTGGCAGCACGATTCTACCTATATCCGCAAGCCACCCTACTTCAAGGACATGAAACAACAGCCGGGTGACATCAGTGATATACGCGGTGCACGCGTACTCGCATTGCTGGGTGATTCGGTGACGACTGATCACATCTCCCCGGCCGGCGCCATCAAGGCCGATACCCCCGCCGGGCAATATCTCATTGAGCAGGGTGTCGCGCCCGGGGACTTCAATTCACTGGGTTCGCGCCGTGGCAACCACGAAGTGATGATGCGCGGGACCTTCGCCAATATCCGCCTGCGCAACCTGCTGGCGCCGGGTACGGAAGGCGGGGTGACGCGGCACCTGCCCAGCGACGAGCAAATGAGCATTTTCGATGCAGCCGAGCGTTATCGCGGCGAACAGGTGCCGCTGCTGGTGATTGCCGGCAAGGAATACGGATCCGGTTCCTCGCGTGACTGGGCCGCCAAGGGCCCGCGCCTGCTGGGCGTGCAGGCCGTCATTGCCGAAAGCTATGAGCGCATCCATCGCTCCAACCTGATTGGCATGGGTGTACTGCCCCTGCAATTCATGCCGGGTGAGACACCGGCAAGCCTTGGCTTGACTGGCCGGGAATTATTTGATGTCGGCGGACTTGGTGACGCGGTACCGGAAAGCGTTACGGTGACCGCAACAGCGGATGAGGGCACGGTAATCACCTTCCAGGCCCGTGTCCGGATCGATACCCCGCAGGAGTTCGAGTATTACCGCAATGGCGGTATCCTTCACTACGTCCTCCGCCAACGGATACCGACTGGAGACCTGAACCATGGACTTGTCACAGCTTACCGCCCTGTCACCCGTAGATGGCCGCTACGGTTCGAAGACCGAGTCATTGCGCCCGGTGTTCAGCGAATTCGGCCTCATTCACCACCGTGTCCTGGTGGAGGTCCGCTGGCTGCAGGCGCTCGCGGCGCATGCAGGTATCCCGGAGGTGCCGGCACTGAGCAGTCATGCCGAACGGGTTCTGAATGACCTGGTCGATAAATTCAATGAACAGGATGCCCAGCGCGTCAAGAATATCGAGCGCACCACCAATCACGATGTGAAGGCCGTAGAGTATTTCCTGAAGGAAAAAATTGCCGGCAATGAAGAACTGGAAGCGGTAAGCGAGTTCATTCACTTTGCCTGCACTTCGGAAGACATTAATAATCTGGCCTATGCCCTGATGTTGCGCGCGGCACGAACCCAGGCCCTGCTGCCGTTGATGGACGACGTTATCAAGGCGATTGTCGACCTGGCACATACCCATGCAGACCAGCCGATGCTGTCACGTACACATGGACAAACGGCCTCGCCGACCACGGTTGGCAAGGAGCTGGCTAATGTGGCGGCCCGCCTGCAGCGCCAGCGAGAACAGTTTGTCAGCATCCCCGTGCTGGGCAAGATGAATGGCGCGGTCGGTAATTACAATGCACATGGTATCGCCTACCCGGAAGTCGACTGGCCGGCGCTGTCAGGGCAGTTTATCGACGACCTGGGGCTGGAGATCAACCCGTATACCACCCAGATCGAGCCGCATGACTACATGGCAGAACAGTTCGATGCCCTCGCCCGTTTCAACACGGTACTGATCGATTTCTGCCGTGATGTGTGGGGCTATATCTCGCTGGGCTATTTCAAACAGAAAACCGTGGCGGGTGAAGTCGGTTCGTCCACCATGCCGCACAAGGTGAACCCTATAGATTTTGAAAACGCGGAGGGCAACCTGGGAATTGCGAATGCCCTGCTCGGACACCTGGCCGCCAAGCTGCCGGTATCACGCTGGCAACGCGACCTGAGTGATTCGACGGTACTGCGTAACCTGGGCGTGGCTATCGCGCACGTGGTCATTGCCTGCGAGTCCTGCCTGAAAGGCCTCGGAAAACTCGAGGTAAACAGCCAGCGTATGGCCGCCGATCTGGACAGCAGCTGGGAAGTGCTGGGCGAGGCCCTGCAAACAGTGATGCGCCGCTACGGTATTGAAAAACCCTACGAGAAACTCAAGGCCCTGACCCGGGGCCGCGCGGTGGACCAGGCAGCATTGCATGCATTCATCGATGATCTGGATATCCCGGCTGAAGTGAAGAAAGAACTCCAGACACTGACACCGGCGACCTATACCGGCAATGCTGCCGATCAGGCACGTTCCATCTAGGGAACCTCTGAAATAAATACACGCCACCGGGAAGATGACAGGAGTCCGGTTTTATGGACACACCAGCGACTGTGAAAACCGGGTACTCCCGGCTGACGGCAGATGACCGGCAGCTGGGAGCCAGTAATCTGGAATTCGAGCTGGACAACAGCGCCGATGTCAGTGCCGTGGCCGAGCACCTGGCCTGCCAGGCGAGCCGTTCCCTGCTGTTACATACTGAAAACCTGGAAGCGGTGGTATATGACCGGCCAGGCTTCCTTGATGCAGTCAGTCGACTTGCACGTTCCCATGCCCGGGTACGTATCTGGATCCTGTTACAGGATTCACGCGAGGCCCTGCGTTCAGGACACCGGCTGATCGAGTTGTCCCGGCGCTTGAATACGGCGGTCCAGATTCGCCGGCCAAGCCAGGAGTACCGTCATTTCCACGAGTCGTTGCTGCTTGCCGATGGCAGTGGCTACCTGCATCGCCGGAATCCCAATCGCTACGAAGGGGTAGCCAACTTCAGTGATCCCGGCAAGGTTGCCGAGTGGGGAAAATACTTTATGGAAATATGGGAGCGCAGCGAGCCGGATGCGGAAATAAGACGCCTGCATCTCTGAAGAGAATACAGGCGTTTCCGTGCCCTGAATTACGCGGTTACGGGAATGCCGGGATGACCGGCTCGGTGCCCTCGATCTCGGCCTCGGGGTGATGTTGCCGGACCAGTGTCGTAATTTCGTCCACCCGGGCCTTTGGTACATCCACCATCATCAGCAGCTCGCCATTTGCGATCGCCGTTTCAAAATCCTTCAGACGGGAGCTCGGTGCAGAAATACCGATCATGCTGGACATCCAGGCCCCGGCCCCGGCGCCTGCCAGGCCAATTCCGAGAATGGCACCACCGCCGAGCGCCAGTCCGACGCCGGGAATGGTGACGGCCGCGATGCCGGCCAGTACGCCGGTGGCCCCGCCGATGGCAAGGCCGCGCTCCACGGCGGGAATAAAATCACTTTCCTGTAGCAGGCCGGCTTCCGGCAGGTTGGCTTCAGTCAGTGCGTGATGATCGGCTGCGGCAATATGCATGTGGCGTGCCTCGATTCGGGCCAGCAGGAGTTCGTCAACGATATTTTTAGCACTGTCGATACCGGGGATCAGAAAATAGAGTCGCCTCATAGCCTGCCTCCTTCGTTTATATCGAGCCACGGGTTTTGATTAAAATCCGGGAACTCAACAGGTTGTCTATACATATATATAGCCTAAAACGGGGTTATTGCCACCGGTACTCCTGTCCGGTGCGGGCGGCTTCCGTGAGCAGCCGTTGATAGTCTTCCGGGGTGTCTACGTCATTTCTTGCTGCGAGGCAGTGATAGTCAATGCCGGCGTCGTCAAGTCGCCTGACAGTTTCGGAGAATACTGTGCTGGTACCCCATTCAATCCCGGTAAACAGGTGCGGGTCCGGTTGCGTCAGGCCGACAAGAAAGTAACCACCGTCACGGGCTGGTCCTACTACTGCACCGGCACCCTGTGCAAGCGCATCCAGGGCCCCGGTGAGGTCGGCAGCACACAGACCGGGACAGTCGGCACCAACGAGCACGGCCGACCTGGCGCGTTCCAGCGCGTTACTGATGGCATGGTGCATGCGTCTTCCCAGGTCACCGGCGGACTGTGGATGCAACGTGATGTCATAGTGCTGCGCGCAGTCCTGGAAGAACGGGGTCTCAACGGACGGGCTGCCCCAGAGTTCGACCGGCGACAGGCCGGCACTGCAGGCCATGTGCAGCGTGTTGTGAACGAACCGGGCATGGAGACTTGCGGCGCCCTGTTCGCCCAGTAACGGGACCAGCCGGGTCTTGACCGTACCGGGTTCCGGATCCCTGGCAAACACGAGGATGCGTGACCGGGGAAACTTCATGAGGTATGGGGTTTGTAGTACTTCGCCAGGGTAGTCGGCGAGACACCGAGGCAATAGGCGAGTCGCAACGACCACATCAGCAGAATGGTCCGCAGGATGCCATGGCGGCGCCAGCGCCGTGACGAGGTAGTCAGTTTCATATCGATGCAGGCCGGTTTCGAATGCCGCTTCAGGCAGCGGCTGAGGGTAATGTCTTCCATCAGCGGGATTGGCCGGTAACCGGCTATCCGGCTGAACAGCTCCCGGGTCACGAATACACCCTGGTCCCCGGTGGCGATGCGTGTCAGCCGGGAACGCCGGTTCATCATCCATGCGACCAGCCCGAGCAGCCCGGTGCGTTCCGGGAATTGCACCTCGAAATAGCCCCACTGATGACTTCCGGAGGACGATGCATTGACAATGGCGTCCAGGGCAAGGTTCGGTATCCGGGTATCGGCGTGGAGAAACCAGAACAGGTCGCCGTGTGCCATGTCGGCGCCGGCCTGCAGCTGGCTGGCGCGACCCGCCGGTGCATGTAATACCCGGTCGGTCAGCGGGCGTGCCAGCTGCACGGTCGCATCGCTGCTGCCGCCATCCACCACAATGACCTCGTGACCCCGGTTGCGGCTGTCCTGCAGTTGCCGGAGTGTTGCCTCGATGGTACCCGCCTCGTTCAGGGCCGGTACGATAATGGAAATCACGCTGTCAGCAGCAACGGGCATCGCCGGACTGGATTGCGCAACCTGCATTCTCCGCCTCACGGTGAGCCGGCTCAGTATCGATAAAGGCATCCCGGTAGGCGGCGCCGGTCAGCAGCGCATGTTGAGCTGCGGACACCATAGCGCGTTCACCCCGCAGGAAGTGCTGCCCGGAATCGTCGATGACTTCTGCAAACGGGCCGCGGTAGATGAGAGTGCTATCCCTGTCGGTACTTTCCGGCAAGGCTTTCACGGCGGTCAAGGTGGCAGAGCGGAAGACAATGTCATTAATCTCCCGCCAGGGTTCCGGGTCCCACTTGTCATAGGCCACCCCCTGAAAACCGGCTGCTGCGAAGGCTTGCAGGAACTCCGTTTCCTGGAAAGCGCCTGACAGGCAGCCACTCCAGTGTTCGGGGTCATTCTTCAACTCCACCGGTATTGGCCGGTCACTGATGATGTCGGCAATGGCGATGCGCCCGCCCGGTTTCAGTACCCGGAAGATTTCCTGTACCAGCTGCTGTTTCTCGTGGTCGGAGACCAGGTTGAGTACGCAATTGGAGATGACGAGATCGATCGAGTCATCTGCGATCAGCGGCTGTTCCCGGCGCTGCTGCTGTTCCCAGCTTTTCAGGTCGGCATAGGATTGCCGGTCAATCACGGGATGCCTGTCCAGGTAGTGTTCCAGCGCCTCCAGGCCCAGTGCCAGATCCTGGATATTGCCCTTGACGAAACTGACACGCTTATGGCCCAACCGGGCAGCCATTTCATCCTGGTACTTGCGCGCCAGGGCCAGCATGTCGTCATTCATGTCCACGCCGATCACCTGCCCTTCGGGCCCGGTAAGCTGGGCGGCCATGTAGCAGATTTTGCCCCCACCGGAACCGAGGTCGAGTACGGTATCCCCTGGTTTGACATACCGTGACGGATCGCCGCAGCCGTAGTCCCGGGAGATGATTTCATCCGGCAGCATCTCCAGCAGACCGGCATCATAGTCCACCGGGCAACACAGGGATTCCTCGCGCTGTTTGGCGCCGCGCGAATAACGTTCCTTGACACTGCTTTCAACGTTCATGGTTATTCCTCGTTCCGGTTGTTGCTGCTCAGTGCGCCACTGCAGCTGGAGCCCTGCCCGGCTGTGCAGCCATAGCAGTGATCGGCAATCATGATTTCATTGCCATCGAGATCAGTGCCCGTCAGGTTGCTGATATGCAGTTTGGTTTTGTCAGCGGTTCTCGCATGCAGGCCCAGCATCTGGTTGAAGTCACAGTCATACACGTAGCCCTGCCAGTCGATACTGAGCAGTGAGCGGCACATGACACCGTCCAGATTTTCTGCGCGGTAATTGTCCCGCAGCAAGGCCATGTAAACATTGAACTTGCCCTTCGAGATCAGTGTGCTGCCAAAGCGCTGGATCGGCATGTTGGTGATGGTCAGCAGCCGGTTGAAGCGGACATCGAATGCATCCGCCAGGTGCCTGCGATAATCCTGCTCGAGCGCCTGTTGTGGTGGTGGCAGTACGGGCCCCTGCGGGTTGTATACCAGGGTCAGTTGCAGGCCGGTCTGTTCCTGTCCATAACCCAGTTCATTGAGTTCGCGCAGTACCTCGATGCTGGTTATGAACGTACCATCGCCGCGTTGTGCGTCGACATTATCCTTTAGATAACATGGAAGTGAAGCAACTATCTCGACCTGGTTCTCTGCCAGGAAGGCCGCGGTGCCCTGCTGGTCAGGCTCCCGCAGGACGGTCAGGTTACAGCGATCGATCACCTGTATGCCATTGTGGCGTGCAGCGCTCACCAGGCGCCGGAACCCCGGGTGCAGTTCAGGGGCGCCACCGGTCAGATCGAGTGTGCACTCCGGTCGGGTTTCCAGGTAGTCAATGACTGCGGCCAGCGTTATGTCCGTCATCATTTCCTTGCGGTTCGGACCGGCATTGACATGACAATGCAGGCACGACTGGTTGCAGCGGTAACCGAGATTGACCTGCAGGGTTTCCAGCGGCCTGCGGTGAATGACCGGGAAGTCGCTGTGTTCGAGTAATGGAAGGGTTGCGTGCATGAGCGTTCGTTCAGTTGTTGTCATTCCTGCGCAAGCAGGAATCCAGTAGCTACTGACTCCAGTGACTGGATTCCGGGTTTTCGCTTTGCGACGCCCGGAAGGACAATTGGCTTTAGAATACTTGTCATGGAATCAGTTTGTTGATCAGCCGGATCCGGGGTCAGGCCGAGTGCGTCATTCAGCAGGCTGCGCAGTAACGTCTTGTGGCTATCCATGGACAGCCTGGCTTGCTGGTTCGGAACTGGCAGGGACGGCTAGACTGTTCACGGTGTTCAGGGCTTCCTCGATGACTTCAATTCCGGCATTGCCTGCCGTGGCATACTGACTGAGGTGGCGGCGCCAGGCGCGTGCTCCGGGTACGCCATGGTAAAGACCAAGCAGGTGCCGGGTAATGTGTTTGAGTGCGGTTCCGGCAGCCAGTTCCATTTCGATATACGGCCGCATATTACGGATGATCGTCTCACGTGTCGGGGGTTGCTGTGTAGCGCCATAAAACCGTGCATCGACCCCGGCGAGTATATATGGATTGTGATAGGCCTCGCGTCCGAACATGACCCCGTCAACGGATTCGAGGTGATTAGCCGCGGCAGACAGTTTGGTGATGCCGCCGTTCAGGATCACCTCGAGATCCGGAATGTCCTGTTTCACGCGATAGACAGTCTCATATTTCAGTGGTGGTATGGTGCGGTTTTCCTTTGGACTGAGGCCACCAAGGATCGCCTTGCGTGCATGGATGATGACGGTCCGGCAACCGGCTGCACGCACGCTTTCCAGCAGTTTCTGCAGAAATCCGTAGGAATCCTGTGCATCAATCCCGATGCGGGTCTTGACCGTGACCGGCAGGTCGACGCTGTCGTTCATGGCCGCGACACAAGCGGCAACCAGTTGGGGCTCTGCCATCAGGCAGGCGCCAAAGCGACCGCTGCGGACCCGGTCGCTGGGGCAACCCACATTCAGGTTGATTTCGTCATAGCCGTAGGCGGCCCCGATACGGGCCGCAGACGCCAGTGCCTCCGGATCGCTGCCACCGAGTTGCAGGCCCACCGGGTGCTCGGCCGTGTTGAATTTGAGCAGCCAGTCCGGGTCTCCGTGCAGGATGGCGTTGGTGGTCACCATTTCGGTATAGAGCAGGCAGTGCTTTGACAGCTGGCGCAGAAAGAAGCGGCAATGCCGGTCCGTCCATTCCATCATCGGCGCCACGCATATTCTATGTCTTTTGAAATCCGCCACTGGTTTTCTATGTGCCTGTTATTGGTACACTTATTTCTGCCTGTGGTACACTCACTTTCAGGTACTTTCACTCATGACGAATTCACCCTTTGCACCGGTCACAAGGACTGGAAATTGCTGTCACGCTACCCCCGATTGAAAGCACGGGACCTGCACCGGTGAAAGAGTACATCATCGGCGTAGCGGAACCCGACACATGGGACGACCTGGTGTCGGAACTGGAAACCACCGGCAAGCTCTCACGGCAAGCGGTTGCCCGCCGCCTGCGCGGTACCGTAAAGCCCATGCCCTGCTCCATCGCCATGTACCTTGCCGACTGCCTGCAGCCACGAGTGACCGGTGCGGCCAGTTCCAGCAAACCCACCGACCCGTACCGGGGCATTAAGCGGAAACACCTGCGCCGAATATTCACCCCGATCCTCATCCGCTATACCCGGTATGTGAAGCACATCGATCCGGAGCGCACCGACATTACCATGCAATTCATCGAGAAGTTTGCCCCGAGGCACGGCCTGACAGCGCGCGAGCTGCACACCATCCTGAAACACTGATTTACCCGAAATAATTGCCCGACTGCTTTGGTGTGACACCGCCTATAAATATCTGTGTGTGGTGGACGATATAATCAGGGTGACAGAGGCAAGGGTGATGGCGGTCACAGTCGGTAAATTACCGCTTTTGAATTCCGCCCGTCAGTGCTATAGTCATTTTAGAGGTTCGATATCAGTAAATTAGCTTGTTTACCAAGGAGTTAGCTATGGACAGGTTCCATTCTGTACTGTTGGCATTTACCCTCGGCATCCTGCTGATCGGACCCGCGACCGCGGATGTTTTACTGGTGGATGAGATCGAGTCGGCATCGGCTGCTGATACACCGGGGACCGGCATGAACATGGACAGTGTCCGCGCAAAATATGGCAACCCGGTACAGGAGTACCCGGCGGTTTCCACCTCGGGTCATCCACAGCACCCGCCAATCACCCGCTGGGATTACAACGGCTACTCGGTTTTCTTCGAAAATGACCTGGTACTGCATTCCGTCGTTTACCGCGCCAGCGCCAAGTGATCTCCTGACCGCTCTCCCGCGGTAGCGGCCCTGACCGCCACTGCACCCCGGCCTGGCGCAATGCGCCGATATGCCGGTCTTTTACTGCCATACAGGCTTCCCCTCCTGTCCATACGCCCATTCAGGCGTTGTCCGTCTGGCAACAGGCACTTGATTTATGGATAATGCAAGGTTCGCAGCAACCTGAATTGCAGGGTTATGAGCATGATTTTGATTTTACAGGCAGATACCGATAAGAACGGCGGTGATTTTCGCCAGTTGATGGATCACCTGTCGAACATGAAAAATATCAAAACGCGTATCCATGATGAGGTGGGTGCGCAGCAGACACTTACCGAGGTCTACCTGGTCGGGGACACGGCAACCCTGCAAATAGAAGACATGGAAAACCTGCCCTGTGTCGAACGCGTAGTACGGGTTTCAGAGGAATACCGGGTACTCGGGCGGCACCAGGATGATAACCGGCCGACCCATTTTGAATACAACGGGGTCCGTTTCGGGCAGGACAATCTGAATATCTTTGCCGGTCTGTGTGCTGTTGACAACCCCCAGCATGTGGAGATGATGATGCAGGCCCTGCAAGAGCGCGGCCTGCCCTGTACCCGCATGGGGGCCTACAAGCCCCGCACCAATCCCTATTCCTTTCAGGGCCATGGAAAGAGCTGCCTGACCTGGGTGTTCGAACTTGCCGGCAAGTTCGACATCAAGGTCATCGCCATGGAAGTCACGCATGATTCGCATGTCCGGGAGATACACGAGGCGCTCGAAGTGACCGGACACCCGACCGGTGTCTTGCTGCAGGTGGGCACCCGAAATACCCAGAATTTTGAACTGCTCAAGGTCATCGGCCGCGAACCCGATTTCCCGGTGCTGCTGAAACGCGGTTTTGGCATTACCCTCGAGGAGTCTCTGAATGCCGCGGAATACCTCGCCAGCGAAGGCAACCGCCGCGTGGTATTCGGTCTGCGTGGTATGAAGACCAATATGGGCGACCCGCACCGTAATTTTGTCGATTTCTCCCATGTGCCGGTCGTCAAGCGCCTGACCCGGATGCCGGTCTGTATCGATCCGTCACACTCTGTCGGCAGCCGGGACGAGACCCCGTGCGGCATACTCGATGTATTTCACGTTACGGCACAGGGTGTGATTGCCGGCGCGAACATGATTCTTGTGGATTTTCACCCGGTCCCGGGCAAGGCGCTGGTCGATGGTCCGCAGGCCCTGCGCATGGATGAGCTGGATTATTTTCTCGAGGATGTCCGGATTGCCCGTGAGGCATACGAGCAACGCGTTGCGCTGGCGGCAGCCCACCGGAAGCAGCAGGCATCCGCCGCATAATTCCGGCGGACTGACAGTCACCGAACAACATCAAGTTTTGTATCAGTAGTCTATACTGATTAATCAGACATGATCGTAACCGTGTAGCTGTGATGGAGTGATATGAACAGCCGCTATCTGCCAGTCATTGCTTTGTCGGGATTCCTTACCCTGGGGGCTACTGCAGGGGAACAGGTGTCGAAGGAGGTGCAAACCCCCTATTCCGAGCAAAAGGTGGTCTATGATTTCTACTTCGATAACCCGGAAAAGATCAACGCGGCCCTCTACTGGATCCGCTCCCTGATGAACCCGCTGATGGACGCCCCGTACGAGATGGCGCCGGAATTCATGGAGATCAAGGTAGTCATTCACGGCACCGAGATTGTCACCGTGGCACGCAAAAACTATGAGAAATACAAGGATGCAGTCGAGCGGATGCGCTATTACTCAAGCCTGGGCGTTGAGTTCAAGGTGTGCGGGCTCGCGGCACAGGACTACGACTATGATACCGACGCATTTTACGAGTTTATCGACGTCGTACCGTCCGCCATTACCGAACTGGCGCACTGGCAACTGCAGGGTTATGCGCTGATCACCCCGACAGTGGTGGAAAAGACATTGTCGATCGAGGAAATCCGGTAGCCCGGATGAAGCGCAGCGGAATCCGGGCTACGGCTAGCGCGCCCGCTTCAGGGTGTTCTTGTCAAAGTCCCGGTCCGTAAGACCGTTGCGAAAGGTGTATTCCTTCCAGGAGAGCGTCGTGCTCTTGCCAGTCTGGTGGTTCACCATTTCGTAGCGCATGCCGCGCCAGTACTTGTCGAGGTACTGCTGGTATTCATGGAATGTCAGTGTCTTCAGGAGTTCGTTCTTGCGATCGTAATAGTCGATTTTCTGAGGGCGATACTCGGTCATGTCGTACCAGACGACCTGACGCGTGTAACCCGAGTTTTCATCCACCGGGTCGCGTTCAACGACAAAACAATCGGTGCCTTCAAAGGTCTCGTCGCGCAAGTACCTGTAGGTATATTTGTCGACTTCATCGGAAGAGATATCCTCGTAGGCAAACTCGCTGCCCATGAACGGACCGGACTTGTTCTTCGAGGCAATGCGCTTGACCCGCTTGAGCGCCGGCAGGTAGAGCCACTGGTCATCGGGTTTGTTGATGTGTGAAAATGTCAGAAAGGCGGTCCCCTTGATATCGGCAGGTGCGTCGAAGATAGACAGGCTCTTGTCACCATCATTCTCGACCTCCAGAGTGCGTACACGTACCTCGCGATTGCTCTCGTCCCCGCGCTTGTTGCGCAGCACCATTTGCATGGTGGCAATGGAGTCCCCGAAACCCTGGTCACGCCGGTCGGCTTCAGTCGCGATCTGCAACCCTTTGTCTTCCGGTGATTCCGCTTGTGCCTGAACGGAAAACAGGCCAATAAAGACAAGTAAGACGGTGTAATACAGTTTCATTTATCAACCTTCATCAGTAATGGCGGGAGAAACAGGAAATCCGCGACCAGTGCAAAGGCAATGGTGATTGCCGTCAGCAGGCCCATATCGGAATTCAGCTTGAACGGAGACTGGGTCAGCACCGAGAACCCGGCAATCAGCACCAGCGAGGTCACCCACAGGGCCGTTCCGACCGTGGTAAAGGCATAGCGAACAGCATCCGGAGGCGTGAGCTGTTGCTCGCGGCGGGCACGCAGGTACTTGCTGAGAAAATGGACGGTATCGTCCACCACGATACCCAGCGTCATGCCGGTCACGACCGACAGGCCCAGGCCGACTTCCCCCACTATCAGCCCCCACAGGCCAAATCCCATGGCTGCCGGGGCCAGGTTCGGGACCAGGCTGATCAGGCCGATCTTGAGTGAACGCAGGGCGACTATCAGGATCAGTGAAATCAGTACCAGGGCCACCGAGGTGCCGGTCAGCATACTGCGGATATTGCGCTGCCCGATGTGGGCAAACATCACCGAGGGGCTGGCGCCGTCGGCGCGCATCCCGGGGGCATTTTCATGCAGCCATTCCTGGGCCTTGTCTTCGAGCGCGAGCATTTCATTGCTGGAGATATTTTTCACCGTCACGGTCATCCGTGTCGCTGACTTGCCGACATCGATCTGGTTGTTCAGGTCGAGACCATACGGCAGTGACATTTCATACAGCAGCAGGTACTGCGCCGCCAGGTTGCGCTGATCCGGCAGCCGGTACCACTCCGGTTCATCGGCATGCATGTTCTTGTTCAGCCGCTTCATGATGTCTGTCAGGGTGTTGACATGCCACACTTCCGGCTGGGTCTCGTACCAGTTGGCAAAGGCCTCGACGCGTTCCAGGAATTCAGGTTCGCTGATGCCGCCGCTTTCACCTGCGCTCAGGGAATAATCGATGGTGTAGATCCCGGTCAGGTTTTCACTGGAGTAATCGGTCGCATTGCGGAAGTCCACGGTCTTGTCGAAGTACTTGATGAATTCATCGTTAAGTTCATTGCGCGGGATGAAAATCACCAGTATGACGACGATAAACCCAACCCCGAAAAACAGGAAATTACGTCGCTCCACGACGAAGTCCGCGAAATTCTCCATGCGCCGGGAATTGCGAGTGGCGCCCGGTTTCACGCGCACCGGCAGGATCAGCATCAGGGCCGGCAGCAGGGTTATCGAGATAAAGAATGCCGCAATGACACCCATGGCGACGATATTACCCAGGTCCCGGAATGGCGGTGCATCACTGAAATTCATGCTCATAAAGCCGATCGCCGTGGTCAGCGAGGTCAGGAAAATCGGCTGCAGGTTGATGCGCAGGCTCTCGACCATGGCGCTGGTCTTGTCCAGACCACGCCGCATGGCATGCAGGAAACTCACCAGGATATGCACACAATCGGCCACGGCCAGTGTCAGGATGATGGTGGGTGAAGAGGCGGATGGTGGTGTCAGTGCCATGCCCAGCCAGCCGGCCAGACCCATGGCAGTCACCACCGAACCGGTGATCACCAGGAAGGTGCCGACGGTAGCGGTAAAGGATCGCAATAACAGTACCAGTGTGATGATGACGACCCCGAACATGATCGGTACCAGCGTTTGCTGGTCACGGATACTGATCTCCGGAAAGGAGTTGTTCATGATCACCATGCCGGTGAGATAAATATCCAGGTTCGGGTTGGCAGCGCGCAGCTCGTCTACCATGTTCCGGGCGAAAGCCGTCACCGCCGGGACTTCCTTGCTGGTCTGTTCCTCCGGATCCGGTAACTGCACGGTGACATTGACCCCGGTGACCTGGCCATCAGACGAAATGATCCGGTTCACCAGCAGGGGTTCGTGGGTGGCGATATCCCGGATACGCTCGAGTTCTGCGGCATCCAGCTGGCTGGCATCCGGCACCAGGTCGTCAACGACGAGATCATCGCCATCGGCTTCCGTGTGCTGGTAGTTGGTGATCGAGTCGACGCGAATCGAATAGGGGATTTGCCAGCTGGCTTTGGTCAATTCAATAACGCTGGCCAGGGTTTCCCTTGTGAAGACATTGCCGTCCTTCGGGGCCAGCACGAACAGCACATTATCGGTCTTGGTGTAGGTGTCCTGCAGTTGCTCAAAGGCCTGCAACTGCGGGTTGTCAGTACTGAAGAATACCCGGTAATCGGTCTTGAAGGTCAGGAAGCGCCCACCGCTTCCTGCGATAACTACGAGGGCGATGACAACCAGCAGAACCAGGTAGCGCCAGCGCGCCAGCCATTCTCCGTAAGATTTACCCATTATGATTCTCTGTCACTGGCCCTGTTTTTGTGTGGCTTGTTTTCAATATTCCTTAACCGGGAAAGGCCTGACTGGCAGAGGAAAAGCCCTGCAAAATTCAATGGTGTAGAATAGCGCAATCGATTATCCATGACCACGAGGAGATTTCTGATATGACTGCCATCAGAATGCTGTTTTTGATGATATCCGCTGCCGCACTGGTCGGCATCTGGCTGACCGGCTTCGGGGTCGTACACTGGTTTCTCTATGTACCCGTTGTGGCACTGACCTTTGCCGGGATTACCGGGATCTGCCCGGGTTACCTGATATTCCGGAATATGGGCTTCAAGGGACAGGGGAACCGGGTATAAGCGATGGTGCCGCGCTAACGCCGCGCCTCACGATGTAAACAGCGTTGCAGGATGCGGTGAGGTACGAACCGCATCGTTCACAACAGATGCGGTTCGCAAGCTCACCAGCATCCTACTCTATGCCCCATACCATAAAACAGCTTGACGGGGACTCTGTAACGAGTCCATTCCAGCCGGTTCTGCCTTCAACGCGTGAAGTCGTGTCCTGGAATTGCCTGGCCGGCGACAGCCTGGCGCTTGCACTCGCCTGTGCTGCCCGTGAGGCTGACCGGTTGATCGCTGTTATTACTCCGGATATGCAGGCCGCGGAACTACTGCATGACCAGCTGGATTTCTTTCTTGCGGGCAGCGAGTTGCCGGTCACGGTATTTCCGGACTGGGAAACCCTCCCCTATGACACGTTCTCGCCGCACCAGGACATCATCTCCCAGCGCCTGGCAACCCTGAACCGGCTGGGTACGCAGCACCAGGGCATCCTGATTGTACCGGTGTCCACCCTGTTGCAGCGCTTGCCGCCGACTAGCTATATAACCGCCAACAGCCTGGTGCTGAAAACCGGCCAGCGGGTAGATCTGGAGGCCCTGCGCGAGCAATTTGACAAGGCCGGCTACCACTATGTGTCCCAGGTCATGGAGCATGGCGAATTCACCATCCGCGGCTCGCTGCTGGACCTGTACCCGATGGGCAGCCCGTTGCCCTATCGTATCGACCTGTTCGACGCGGAAATCGAGACCATCAAGGTATTCGACCCGGAATCCCAGTGTTCAACCGGGGAACAAACTGACATCAACCTGCTGCCGGCGCGCGAATTCCCGTTCGACCCGGAAGCGATCCGTGCTTTCCGCCAGCGTTATCGTGCCCGGTTCGAGGGCGACCCGCAGGCGAGCCCGGTGTACCGGGATGTCAGCCAGGGAATTACACCCGGTGGTATCGAGTACTATCTGCCGCTGTTTTTCGAGCAGACCGACACGCTGTTTGACTATCTGCCGATTGACACCTGCATGGTTCAGCTGGATGCCGTGGAAGCTGCCGGGCAGGAGTTTCGCGACCAGCTTGCCGAACGCTACGAATCACGCCGTCATGACGGCGAGCGGCCCCTGCTGCCACCCGATGCTCTTTACCTGCAGGGTGACGAGTTCGCCGAACGCCTGGTGAGCCTGCCGCTGGTGCGCCAGGAGGCTTACCACCAGGGGGATGCCACAGCCGATAGCATCCGCTACCACACCCGTTTGCCGGGTGACCTGAAGTTCCGGCCGCGCAATGCATCTCCGGCCACTGCCCTCAGGAGTTTTCTCGAAGGCTTCAACGGCCGGGTATTGCTGACCGCCGAGTCGACCGGGCGCCGGGAAACCCTGCTCGACCAGCTGCGTGGTTTCAGTATTCGCCCGGAAGTGGTCACGGACTGGCCGGCCTTCCTGGCATCTGACAGCCCGCTGTGCCTGTGTGTGGCCCCGCTGGAACAGGGCATGCTGATCACGGACCCGACGATTGCCGTCGTTACCGAGACCAGCCTGTTTGGCGAGCGCGCACGACAGTCCCGGCGGCGCCGGCCGGCACGTGATCCCGCCAGTATTATTCGGAACCTCACCGATCTCGCGATCGGTGCCCCGGTAGTGCATGAACAGCACGGTGTGGGCCGTTACCGTGGACTGGAAACCCTCAGCATGCATGACATCCCGGCGGAATACCTGCAACTCGAGTATGCCGATGGCGACAAGCTGTACGTCCCGGTGGCGTCATTGCAGTTGATCAGCCGGTACACCGGTGCGGCGCCCGGCAATGCGCCGCTGCACAAGCTGGGTGGTGAGCAGTGGCTGCGCGCGCGTAAAAAAGCCGCAAAGCGCATCCGTGACGTGGCGGCCGAACTGCTCGACATCCACGCCCGCCGGGCAGCACGCCGGGGCCATGCCTGTGCCGCTCCGGCCGATGACTATGCCGCGTTTGCTGCGGCGTTTCCGTTCGAGGAGACCCCGGACCAGGAGACCTCGATCCACGGAGTGCTGGAGGACATGCAGTCCGAGTTGCCGATGGACCGCGTAGTGTGCGGGGATGTCGGTTTCGGCAAGACCGAGGTGGCCATGCGCGCCGCCTTCCTGGCGGCACAGGGCGGCAGGCAGGTCGCCATACTGGTGCCGACTACCCTGCTCGCCCAGCAGCACTACCAGAATTTCTGTGACCGCTTCTCGGACTGGCCGATCCGGATCGAGGTGCTGTCGCGGTTCAGGACCGGCAAACAGCAGGAGGCGGTGCTAGCGAACATTGCCAAAGGCACGGTGGACATCGTCATCGGTACCCACAAGCTGCTGCAGGAGGACGTACACTTCAAGCGCCTCGGCCTGGTGATCATCGACGAGGAACACCGCTTTGGTGTGCGCCAGAAGGAAAAGCTGAAAAAACTGCGTACCCAGGTCGACATCCTCACACTGACCGCCACGCCGATCCCGCGCACGCTCAACATGGCGCTCTCCGGTCTGCGTGACCTGTCCATCATCAGCACCCCGCCGGCACACCGGCTGGCCGTCAAGACCTTTATCTCGGAATGGAACGATGCCACGTTGCGCGAGGCCTGTCTGCGGGAAATCAAGCGCGGTGGCCAGGTGTATTTCCTGCACAACGAGGTCGAGTCGATTGAACGCATTGCTGCCGAGTTGGCGAAAATTGTGCCCGAGGCCAGTATCGGGATTGCACATGGGCAGATGCGCGAGCGCCAGCTGGAACAGACCATGATGGACTTCTATCATCGCCGTTTTAACGTGCTGGTATGTACCACCATTATCGAGAGCGGCATCGATATCCCGACGGCGAATACCATTATCATGAACCGCGCCGACAAGCTCGGACTGGCGCAGTTGCACCAGCTGCGTGGCCGGGTCGGACGCTCGCACCACCGCGCCTATGCCTGGCTGGTAGTGCCGCCGCGGCGCAACATGACGGCCGATGCCGTCAAGCGGCTCGAGGCGATCGCGTCCATGGAAGACCTCGGTGCCGGCTTTACCCTGGCGACCCATGATCTGGAGATTCGCGGTGCCGGCGAACTGCTTGGCGACGAGCAGAGTGGCCAGATCCATGAAATCGGCTATTCCCTGTATACCGATCTGCTGGAGCGCGCCGTCAAGGCGCTGAAGGCCGGACTGCAGCCGGAGCTGGAACAGCCCCTGCACCAGGGCCCCGAGATCGACCTGCAGGTGCCGGCACTGATCCCGGATGACTATGTGCCCGATGTCCATACCCGGCTGGTGATGTATAAACGCATTGCCAGCGCGGAGTCGGAAGCCGCACTGCGGGAATTGCAGGTCGAGATGATCGACCGCTTCGGCCTGCTGCCCGCTGCATTGAAGAACCTGTTTCGCGTGACTTCACTGAAATTGCAGGCCGAGCCCATGGGGGTGACCAAGATCGAGGTCGGCAGGCTGGATGGCCGGATGCTGTTCGGGCCGGACCCGGCGATCGATACACAGAAACTGGTAGAGTTGATCCAGGACTACCCGGAGCGGTACCGTTTCGAGGGCGGCAGCAAGCTGCGCTTCAATGGTGATTTTGATGATGAGGAGGAGCGTTACCGCATGGTCGCCGACATACTTGCCACCCTGGATAACAGGGGCTTGAGAGAAACTGCCAATGCATGAACTGAAACTGTACCGGGGCGCCCGGTATCGTCACGCTGTCCCGGGACTGTTGCTACTGGTTGCCGGATGGCTGCACCCCGGCAACAGCCAGGCAGAAACCGGTGAGCAGCCGGTGCTGTACGATGTCGAGGTGGTGGTGTTTCGTAATCGCTCGCCGCAGGCGGATGGTGAGCAGTGGCCGCAGCGCAGTGTGGAAGCAGACCAGTCCCTCGATCGTGGCTTTTCCAGTGAACCGGTCGATGCCGGTATCGAGGAGCTGGCGCGTGAGCAGCGTTCGTTGCAAGCGGTTGCCGACTCGATGCAGCGCTCAGGTGCCTACGACGTGCTGTTGCACACCGCCTGGCGCCAGCCCGGTCTCGACCGAACCCTGGCCCAGCCCTACACGGTGCCGCACGGGCTGGAACGCAAAGGCTACCGCCTGGAAGGGACCATACGGCTGGTGCGTGAACGCTTTCTGCACCTCGAAATTGATCTGTTACTCAGCAAACCACCAGCGGTGTTTATCCCGGGACAGGCCATGGACATGCCGGACCCGGTCTACGAGTTAAGGGAAACGCGCCGTGTTCGCCGCGGGGAGTTGCATTATTTTGATAATCCCTGGCTCGGGGTCATTGCGCAGGTCGTCGCTTATGAAGCGCCGGTAGCGCCCGAGCTGCCGGTGCCCGTGGGCGAGGTGCGCCTGGAAGCCACCGACCCGGCCGTGGTCGGGGATGTACCGGCACCTGCCGAGTAGGTTGGGCTGAACGAACGTGATGCCCAACAGGGACGAAACCTCGATGTGTTGGGCTAACCCGTCGTCTTTACTGATTCCTCAGTAGCTGTCGTTTCGTTATTCAGCCAGGTAAGGAACAGTTCCCAGCTGAGTGCCAGCACGACGGCGCCGATGAACAGGCCGATGATGCCGGAGGCGATGAAGCCACCGATGGCGCCGATAAAAATGATGACCATGGGAGTCTTGACTCCGCGCGCCAGCAGGATGGGTTTCAGGACATTGTCCAGCAGTCCCACCGGGATGCTCCAGATCAGGAAGCCGACCGCGACGACCAGGTCCGCAGTATTAAACAGGTAGATGATCACCGGAATCATGATTACGAAGATGCCGATCTGCGCCACGCTCAGCAGCAGGCACAGCAGCGCCCACAGGCCGGCCGCCGGCACCCCGGCAACGATAAAGCCGATACCCGCGAGTAGTGACTGGATCAAGGCCACGCCGAGGATACCGCGCGCGACACTGCGCACCGTGGATTCCGCGAGGTCGGCAATTTCCCCGCCACGCTCCCCGGTCAACCGCGTGGCAATCCGTTGTGCGGCGTCATAACCAGCACCGGCATTGGGCATGAGTACACCGGCAATAAGAATGGCGACAATGAACTGCAGTATGGCGAAGCCGGTACCGGCCGCGGCGGTCAGCAGCCAGGTGCCCGCGGCCTTGAGTTGCGGCTCGATCTGCTTCAGTGCGGCCTCGGTATTCTGCGAGGCCAGTCGCCAGAACCGGTCCAGATCCTCCCCGATAAACGGCCAGCTGCGGATGCTCTCCGCCGGGGGTGGAATGGTCAGGGAACCGTCACTCAGTTCTTCCGCGATGTTTTTGGTGCTTTCCACCAGCGTGCCGGTCAGCATGATGGTCGGACCCAGCACAAGGATGAGCAGAATGGTGCTGGTCAGTACAGCCGCCAGCTTGCTGCGCCCGCCAAGATACTTTTTCAGTTGCAGGTAACCCGGGTAGGCGGCAATAGCGATAATTACGCCCCAGATGATCGGTATGATAAACGGCTGCACGATATCGAAACACCAGAGCACCAGCAGGGCCACCAGACTGATGCGGATGGCGGCTTCGAGTGCCCGGTTCAGAAATACCTTGTCAGTTATCGACGATTCAACAGCTTGCATGGCAGTATTTTCCTCCGGTCGGGTCAACGGTTCAGGTAACGGTTCAGGTCAAATAGTCCGGACAGCAGCGGTTTCTCGCGGGCGGATTGTGCGTGGAACCAGTCGGCCATCTCCCAGAACCCGGTGCTGGTGCGCCGTATGCCGTGGTTACGCGGTTCCGTCTCCCCGTCAGCGACAGACCGAGCTGATGGTGTGCTCCAGCAACAGCCTGACTTTTGTCATGGACTCTTCCAGCGTTGTCTTGATTTTGCCTATATCAATCAGCCCGTCACCGCGCCCCGCAGCCCGGTTTGCGCAGACCGCGCAGGCGGCGTAACACAACCCCAGTTCTTTCGCGAGTGCGACTTCCGGCATCCCGGACATGCCAACCATGTCGCAGCCGTCGCGCTCCATACGGTCGATCTCTGCGGAGGATTCGAGTCGCGGGCCCTGGGTTGCCCCGTAGGTGCCGCCCTGAAGAATATCGATGCCGGCACTGGCTGCCCCCGCAACAAGTGCAGTGCGCATCTCTTCGCAATAGGGTTCGGTGAAATCGATATGGGTTACATGCGTCAGGTCTTTTTCGAAGAAGGTATGGTGTCGTGACCAGGTGTAATCGACGACCTGGTCCGGTATCACCAGGCTCTGTGGACCGATGTCACTGTGAATGCCGCCAACGGCGCAGATTGAAATGATCTGCTTGATGCCGGCATTTTTCAGTGCCCACAGGTTGGCCCGGTAGTTGACCATGTGTGGCGGTATGGTGTGCCCGTAGCCATGGCGCGCGAGGAACACCACCTCGTTGCCGCACAGGTTGCCATAGGTCAGGGCGCCGGAGGGTTCACCATACGGGGTGTGCACGACCTCGCGCCGCACGATTTCCATATTGTGCAGCGAGGTCAGTCCGGTGCCGCCGAGAATTGCCAGTTCAGTCATGTGTTTTCCTTGTTCCTGTTTACTGCGTAAATCCCGTTCAGGTTACGAAACCAGCCCTTGTAGTCCATCCCAAAGCCGAACACGTAGCGGTCATCGACCTCCAGGCCAATGCAATCGGCCACAACGGGCAACCCGCGCTCATGGTGTTTTTTTACCAGCACGGCGGAATAGACCCGTTCGGCCCCCTCCTTCCGGCAGTAGTCGATCACGGCGTTCAGTGTATGTCCCTCGTCGAGGATATCGTCTATGAGCAGCACCGTACGGCCCGTGAGCAGAATGCGGGGCTTGCCCAGCCAGTCAATGCGATCACCCCCTGTGGTGTCGCCGCGGTAGCGCGTTACGTGCAGGTGGTCGATCTCCAGCGGGAAATCGAGCCGGGTCAGCAGGTGTCCGGTTGGCAGGATGGCGCCGGTGAGGTTGCACAGGACCACCGGCATGGTATTAGCCAGTTCGGCCGTAATCGTCTTTGCCATGTGGTCCAGTGCAGTGCTGATCTCGTCCGGGCCATACAACTGCTCGGCCCGGTCACGAACCGCGGCAAGATCATCCGGCAGCATGGGCTGTTTCAGGCGCCGGCGGCCAGCGGGCTGCCGCTGCCGGGCCCACCGGTGAGCTGCAGCGGGTCCGGCACGTGCACGGTCGAGGTCGGGAAGGCAATCTCCGCGCCATGTTGCGCGATGATGTCGCTGATCTTCAGCAGCACATCCTGTTTGATCTCGTGGAAGTGTACCCAGTTGGTGGTATGGGTGAAGGTGTAGATAAAGAAATCCACGGATGATAGTGCGAAGCTGTTGAAATTCACCATCAGCGTCTGGCTGTCGTCGATCTCCGGGTGTTCCCTGAGCATGGCCTTTACTGCATCGGTAATGGCTTGCATCCTGTCGATATCGTCATAGCGAATACCAATGGTCTCTTTAATGCGGCGGTGGGACATGCGCGACGGGTTGACGACGGCGATGGTCGAGAAGATGCCGTTCGGAATGTAGATCGGGCGCTTGTCAAAAGAGCGTATCCGCGTCAGGCGCCAGCCGATGTACTCCACCGTACCCTCGATGTCCCGGTCCGGTGACCGGATCCAGTCGCCCACGGCAAACGGCCGATCGAGGTAGATCATCAGGCCGCCGAAGAAATTTGCAAGCAGGTCCTTGGCGGCAAAGCCGATGGCAATGCCACCAATGCCGCCAAAGGCGAGTACCCCGGAAATGCTGAACCCCAGCGTTTGCAAGACCACCAGCACGGCGGTAATCATGATCGAGGCGCTTACCAGTTTGCCGATGGCATCGACGGTGGTCTGGTCGAGCGGTTGTTCCTGCCCCTTGCTGCGCTGGACGAGGTTGACCTGCACCTGTTTGATGAGGCGTTGCAGGAACCAGGCGATGCAGGCGATGACGCCAACGTCACGGATCGATCCGATGGCCATGAAGATGGTTGCTTCAGTTTCCGCATAGACAATTTCTGCCGCGAAGGCAATACCGATGATCCACACCACCAGGTTGAGCGGACGTTGCAGCGCGCCGACGAAGGCGTCGTCCCAGGGATTTTCAGTACCCTGCAGCTTGCCTTGCAGGCGCTGCAGCGCCATGCGCAGTGCCAGGTTGAACAGCAGCACCAGGAACACGACGACAAAGACCTGGAAGATCCAGGCGTTGCCGCCCGCCCAGTTGATAAAAGCTTGATAGAGTGCGTTGTCCTGCATGAGTCTTTCCTATAATACAGGTAATGTATATTACTTAATATATTGATTAATATGATATATTTATAATGTCGGATTACGCCGCTTCGCGACGAATCCGACCTGCAACACCGTTCCTTGCAGGGCCGAATTTATTCGGCCTGTTCCCGGCGTGGGCGCCGGTCCTACTTGTGCCAGGGTAGGACCCGCGCCTCGCGGGGAATACTGGCAGTTCCCGGCGCGGGCGCCGGTCCTGCAGTCATAGATCCAGATCCAGTTCCGGCTCCGCCTCGCACCGCTGCACTGCAGCAACGGCCTGCACCCAGCGCGGGTTCTGTCGCAATTCGTCCAGACCCGGCGCCGCATGCCCGTGCATGCGCGCGATGCGTGTATGCGATACCGGGTTGGAATAACCTTCCAGCGACTCGGCGACAGCGACCGCGTTGTCACGGTCATTACAGACCAGCACCATATCACAGCCGGCCTCCAGCGAAAGGCCGGCGCGTGCCACGTGGTCGCCGGCAACGGCAGCACCCTCCATGCTGAGGTCATCGCTGAATACCAGTCCCTGAAAGCCGAGCGTATCGCGCAGCACCGCCTTGACCCAGTAGCGCGAGAACCCCGCCGGGTTGGCATCCACTTCGGAGTACACAATGTGCGCCATCATTACCGCGGCCAGCCCGTAATGGATCATGCGTTCGAACGGCACCATGTCCCACTGCGCGATGTCTTCATAGGGGCGCGGGTCGATCGGCAGGTCGAGGTGCGAGTCGGCCGCGACCGCACCGTGTCCGGGAAAGTGCTTGCCGGTTGCCGCCATGCCCGCTTCGTGCATGCCGGTCTGGTAGGCGTGCGCGAGTTCCGCGACACTCTCCGGGCGCTGGTGCAGTGCGCGGTCGCCAATAATCTTCGACACGCCGTAGTCGAGGTCCAGTACCGGCGCAAAACTGAGGTCGACTCCGAGGGCGCGCACCTCGGCAGCCATCAGCCAGCCCATGGTCTGGGCCAGGTGTTTGGCACGTGTCTTGTCGGTGCCATACAGTGCACCGAGACAGGACAACGGTGGCAGGCGCGTGAAGCCATCACGAAAGCGCTGTACCCGCCCGCCCTCCTGGTCGACGGCCACCAGCACGTGCGGGTCGCGTAGCGCATGGATATCGTCAACCAGTTGTGTGACCTGCTCTGGCGACTCGTAATTACGGGTAAACAGGATGATGCCGCCAACGGTCGGGTGCGCGATCAGTTCGCGGTCCTCCGCGGTGAGTTCCGTGCCCTCGATGTCCAGCATCAGCGGTCCGAGCGTCATGCGCTGACTTCCCGTGCGGCAGTGCGGATATCCAGCCGGTCGCGCAGCCGGTCACCCAGCAGGTTGACGGCGAGCACCACGGCAAAGATGGCTGCGCCGGGCGCCAGTACCATGTGCGGGGCCACCAGCATGTAGCGCGTGCCGTCGCGGATCATGGCGCCCCAGGAGGCATCCGGCGGCTGCACCCCGAGGCCGAGAAACGACAGGCCGGCCTCCGCGATCACTACGGCCGCGACCCCGAAGGTCGCCTCAATGATTAATGGCGCCGCCATCAGCGGTAACAGGTGTTTGACCATGATGCGTAGTGTACCGGTTCCGAGCGCCACCGCGGCCATGACGTGCTCGCGGTGTTTCAGTGACAAAACCTGGGCGCGAGCGAGGCGCGCATAGCCGACCCAGCCGACCACAGCGAGTGCCAGTACCACGTTCTCGACGCCGGGTCCCAGCAGGCCGGCGAGCGCAATCGCCAGCAGGATGCCGGGGAATGCAAGGAAGATGTCGATGACCTGCACGATGAACTGGTCCCGGCGTCCGCCGTGCCAGGCGCTCAGCGTACCGATGGATGTCCCGATGACGGCCGAAAACAATACCACCCAGAACGCGACCATGAAGGATGTCTGCGCCCCGACCAGCAAGCGCTCGCCGATGGAACGGCCAAGGTCGTCGTAACCCAGCAGTGCCTCGGTCGCCGGTGGCGCAAGGATCTGCTCCAGATGAATCAGGTTCGGGTTCAGCGGCAGGAACTGCACGCTGATTGCGAACAGCGCCCACAGGCCGAGGATACCCACGGAGAGGGTCGTGCGCATCAGCCACCCTCCCCCAGCCGGATGCGCGGATCGATCCCCGCATAGGCGATGTCGGTCAGCAGGTTGATGAACACGTAACCGGTACTGATCAGCAATACGCAGGCCTGCACCACGGGGTAGTCACGTGACTGGATCGCCTCGATGGTGAGTAGCCCGATACCGGGCCAGGAGAACACGGTCTCGGTGATCACTGCCCCGGCCAGCAATGCGCCCAGTTGCAGTCCCAGCAAGGTGATGACCGGCAGCAAGGCATTACGCAGGCCGTGGTGCAGCAGGATGGTAGTCGGCGGCAGCCCTTTTGCACGTGCTGTGCGCATGTAGTCCTCGCCCAGCACCTCCAGCATGCTGCTGCGCACCATGCGCGACAGGATCGCGGCCAGCCCGGTGGCGAGCGTCACCGCCGGCAGGATGACCGAGCCGAAGCCCTCGCTCCCGCTGACCGGGAACCAGCCGAGCCACAGCGAGAACACCAGGATCAGCAGCGGACCGAGCCAGAAGTTGGGGATGGACACGCCGAGCAGCGAAAACGTCATGGCGCCGGTATCGACGGCCGTATCCTTGCGCACCGCGGCGAGGATGCCGAGCGGCAGAGAGATCAATAAGGTAATGACCAGCGTGACCGCGGCGAGCACCAGCGTCGCCGGTAACCGTTCCAGCAATAGCTCTGTCACCGGGCGGCGGAAATGAAACGAGGTCCCTAGATCGAGCTGCAGCAGACCCTGCAGGTAATTGATGTACTGTACCCCCAGCGGCTGGTCCAGCCCGAGTGCCACGCGCAGCGCTTCCCGATCGGCCACCGACGCAGATTCCCCCAGCATGACCTCCACCGGATCACCGGGCACCAGGTGGATCAGCAGGAATACCAGCGTCGCCACCCCGGCAACCACGATCAGCGCCCCCAGCAAGCGTTGCACAAGGAATGTACCCATTTCTCCTCGGTCTGTCCCGTCGAGTAGAAGGACATCGTAGCCCGGATGAAGCGTAGCGTAATCCGGGGAAATGAGGGGTAAGCCGCACAGCGGCTTCAATTATCAAACCACCCCGATTCTGGCGTATTATAAGACTCAACTATGCAGCTGTCTTAACCGATGCACACCCCCTCTCCCTCCGGGAGAAGGTTGGGGGGATGGCATCAACAGGACATCCTCAATGAACGGCCTCATGTCAATCGTATCAGCCTTCGCCATCGGCTACGCCATACTTGCGGCCGCGCTGTTCTTCTACCAGCCCAACCTGCTCTACTTCCCAGACATACCCACACGCGAGATCCAGGCCACTCCCGGGACCATCGGGCTAGACTACGAACAACTCACCCTCACCACCAGCGACGACGAGCAACTCGACGCCTGGTTCATCCCGGCTGAACCGGCCCGCGGTACGCTCCTGTTCTGCCACGGCAATGCCGGCAACATATCCCACCGCCTCGACTCCATCCGCATCTTCCACAACCTTGGCCTGTCGGTGCTGATCTTCGACTACCGCGGCTACGGCCAGAGCACCGGCAAGCCCACGGAGAAAGGCACCTACCGGGACGCGGATGCGGCTTGGGACTATCTCGTTGAGCAGCGTGGAGTACCACCGGAACAGATTACCCTGTTCGGGCGCTCGCTCGGGGCATCCATTGCCGCCGACCTCGCTACCCGGCAATCACCGGCCGGTGTGATCCTGGAATCTGCGTTTACCTCGGTCCCTGATATGGCCGCCCAACTCTACCCCTGGCTGCCGGTCCGCTGGCTCAGCCGCTACCGGTACAACACCCGCAAGATGTTGGCGGACATCCACAGCCCGGTGTTGATCGTGCACAGTCGGGATGATGAAATCATCCCTTACTCCAACGGCGAGCGCTTGTTCGAAGCGGCAAATGAACCGAAACTGTTCCTGGAACTGCGTGGCGGACACAATGACGGATTTATGGTCAGTGGGGACAGCTATATTCGGGGGCTGGAGATATTTTTGAGTAAAGATTTGGACAACAACTGATATTCAATGACTTTGACCCATTGATTTCATCTTATGTGAACGGCAACAAAAATCCTTTTCGGAGGTTTAGCAGTGGTTAATATAATCAATGAGTCAACGACATGAGCAGACCCACTCTTGCCATTCCCCGTATTTCTGGGGACGGCAGGAACGTACTGTAGTCGGACATTCAGGCTCAGACCGCTATCGGCTGCCATCTAGCCAAAATGGATGCACAGGCAGACCTACAAAAACGATATGTTTCGGTATATTACGGTCAATTGACACACTAGGCCGCGTCGGTACTATTACCAATAGTGCGGATTCCGCCTATTACACTGTTATGTGTCTTAGATGAAAGACCGCTATCGAGCCAATGGCTTCTTGAGAATTTGATATTGTAGGTGCTATGAAGAGCACAATTGGTTGGAAAACTTCGCATTTTAACTGCATCAAAGCTAGAGCTATATTGAGAGTAAATACGAATGGTTAAACCTAATTATGCTTTTGAAAAGCGCCAGAAAGAAATCGCCAAAAAGAAAAAAAAGGAAGAGAAACGTTTGCAAAAAGCTGGAGCCGACGATAGTCAGCTACAGGATGTTCAACCTATATCAGGCAACGACGATAAAACGGCAACAACAAGCGACAAATAACAGAACAATCAAGTGCAGGGCTGGAGACGGCCCTAATTATTTGACGTTATTATTCGTATTATTGTTAAATGATTCTATGGAAACATCAGAATAATTAAAGTAAATAAATATTCAATACACAAAGGAAAACACGATATGAGTCAAGGTACAGTAAAGTGGTTTAACGCAGATAAAGGATTCGGTTTTATTACTCCCGACGATGGAGGCAAAGATTTGTTTGTCCATCACTCAGAAATACAAAGTGGCGGCGGATATGCCACTTTAAGCGACGGTCAAAAGGTTGAGTACGTCGTGGGACAAGGTGAGAAGGGGCCATGTGCAACTAAAGTTATGGCCATATAGAATATCAAAGTAACACATAACAATAAAATTTCGTGTCAAGTTAAACCCAGATCCTCGTGACCTGCAAGGACGCAGAAAAATTCAATTAAGTTACCCAGTGGGTGCGTGTAAAAATGATACACAAATCCCACCCAGAGAGCGTAGCCGCCAGTCTGGCAATGAACCTGTGTGCAGATTTATGAGGGTGTGTATAAAGCCAGATGTAGTGAGTGCGTAGGCCGCGTCACTGCGCGTCACTGTTGTGCTGCGGCCATAGTTGGTGCTAATAAAAAACATATTGGCATCAGTGCGTAATATAGAAATGGTGCGAATAGTAGAGATCACATAACAAAAACATTAACTCGGACATTAAAAAGCAGTGCAGTTTTTTTGTAACTCGCTGCGCTCGATTATACAAAAAAACTGCACTGCTTTTTAATGCCGGTTATGTTGACGTTAGGTGCCAGAAATAAATGGGAGGTATTATGAAAAGAATAATCGTGATGGTAATTGCAGTAATGTTAATTAATGCATGTGGAACTGTCCCAAAGAATTCAACGCAACTTGTTGAAGCCTCAACTACGAAGCAAACATTTTGTTACTCCATGCCGCCTGGTGTAGTTGGCGGCAAGATAGAACAGTTCCTTAGTAAATGCTATGGGCCTGTTGAAACAGTTATTCCTATTGGCGGCGCACTTGTACCAATGAAGGCAGATTTTCAGGTTATTAATGAAAAGCTACCTAACGGTAATAGATATTCAGTTCGGAACTTTGTCGGTTTTGGCCTCAGTACGAATGTTGTTAACGACTCAAAAACTTGTGAAACTGAAGTACAGATGTATGCAATAAGCGGGTTCTGGAGGAAAGCATTTATTGCTGTAGATCAAGAAGTAAACGGACTGAATCCCAAATGTCCGTGATAGCACCTAACGAATAAGGATAGATCGCGCGCAGCCGCGATCTTATCCAGTTGTTGGACAAGCCCGCCGGTGGCATAAGGCGCTATATATAAGTTTAATCTCGGGCGATGAGCGCGCAAGCTCGATGCGCACTTTGTTGCAGGCAAGCGGGAGCCCTGGCCCGATGGAAGGCAGGTTCAATCTGACCGCTTTGTCATAAGGTGATCCGGTTCTCCTGTGTTGGGTGAGTGGACGATTTCTTCGGGATAGTGCTTTTAACCGGATTTCCAGGCGGGTCTGACAAAGCCGGTGATGTGCATCGGGGATTGGCACAAGGGGCATTTGAAAGGCGGACGTGGCCGTTGCCTGTGAGCTTTAATCACGACCCGCAATACAAGCTGAACCAAAGACAACCGTCGTTTGGCATTGCCGTGCAAGAAGCCATAATCCCGGACCCGGCGGAACCCTCGGGGCAATACGTGCTGCAGCACCAACCACAGGAAGTCTTCGCCTTTGAGGGTGCGGTATTGCATCTTGCCTGATTTGCTTTCGATATAGCGGAACGTCACCTTGCCGTCACGGTTGGCAATGATGTTGTTTTCACGGATCACACCGCGGTACAGGTAGCGAGACAAGTATTCCAGGGCGGGTTTTCCTTTGCCGACATGTTTGCAGTCGGTGACCCATCGTTCTGGCAGATGAGCGGGAATGCTCAGCCCGGCGGTCTTTATAGCCGCCAGGAAGCGCGCCCGAAATACCTTGGCCAGGGCAAATTCATTGAACAGGTATTTGCCTTTTACCTTCTTCCATTGCCGCTTTGCCCGATCCACCCCGCCACCGGGCACGATGACATGCAGATGCGGATGATAGTCCAGACGCCGGGCGTGGGTGTGTAGCACGGCGGTCATGCCGATTTCACCCCCCAGATGCTTTGGGTTAAGCCCAAAGTCCTTCAGTGTACTGCTGGCCGTGGCAAACAGGAGGTTGTACATCACGGTTTGATTACACCAGGCCAGTGATCGGAGTTCACGCGGCACGGTGAAGGTCACCATAAAATACTCGACCGGCAGTAACTTGTTGCGTTGCCGATCCAGCCAAAGGCTGGTTTCATGGTTCTGGCAGCTGGGGCAACTGCGGTGGCCACAGGAATGTGGATGTGACTGCGTCGCGGCGCAAGCGGGGCACTGCAGTTGTATCTGTCCGGCATCCGGTGTGCGGCAACGCTGCAGGGCGCTCATGGCCCGGAGGTGTCCAGGCAACAGGCGTTCAGCATATTTTGATGTAAGTTCAGGTTGGTAGTGATAAAGGAGGCTGGCCAGTTCCATGATCAGAGCCTCCGCAGGTCAACGTTCAGATGATTGACCAGACGGTTGATGGCGGCCGCTGCATCCTGTTCGGTAACGTTGGTCAGGCGTGTATAACGTGCGGTCGTGGTGGGACTGGCATGGCCGAGCAGACCCTGGATATGACGCAGGCTCAGGCCTTGTTCAAGCAGATGTGTGGCAAAGGCATGACGCAGTGAATGCACCGAGATCTTTTTTTTATCCCACACTCGGCCAGCAATACCTTCAGGGCTTTCTGTGCACCGCCACGATGCATGGGTGTGGTGGCCTCACGAATGCGCTCGGGCGAGCCGACGGGGTTGGGAAACAGCAGTCGGGGGTTGCGGTGCTTGCACCACAATGCCCGCAGTGCCCGACAGGTCAGATCGGGCAGCGGCACCAGGCGATCCTTGTGCCCCTTGCCACGCCGGATATGCACCTGTTTGCGTTGCGTATCGATATCGCCAACTTCAAGCGCGAGTGTCTCCCCCAGGCGCAGGCCCATCGAATAGGTGGCCAACAGAAACACCCGGTAGCGCAGTTTACGTGTCGCTCCGATCAGTTGTTCCACCTCAGCCAGGGTGAGAATATCCGGCAGCGACTGAATCTTGGGTGCTTTGACAATATCCAGCCATGACCAGTCACGTTTCAGGACATGTTTCCAGAAGAACTGCAGTCCGTTACGATCCACTTTGACGGTGCTCCAGGAATGCGATTCCACCAGCGCAGAAAAATGATGTTCCAGTTGCTCGGTGGTGAGTTGGTCGGGGCAGCAGTCATAACGTTCTGCCACCCGGCGTACGGCACGCGCATAGACATCGATGGTGCTGTCACTCAGGCCTTGCAGCTTCAGTGCCCGGAGGTGACGTTTGTACTGCTTGTCGAAGCGGGTTTGTTCTGTGGATTTCATGATAAACTCCTTTGTCATTAAAGCCCGGAAGTGGGCAGGATGTTTATACATGAATTGGGCTTTATTCTGCCGCGTAGCGGCTTCGTCCAACAATGCGTTTAAGCGGGACGCGGAAAAAGCGCCGCGCCCCTTAACTTAAACGTTATGCGTAAATAAAAAATGCCATATATAGAAATTATGCGAATCTGGACTGATAGCGATGAAATGCTTCAATTAGAAGTTACTGCATC
>QIFB01000095.1 GCA_003230545.1 Gammaproteobacteria bacterium
AGTTTGGACATGGCAAACGGGTTCTCTGCCGCGTTGGCAACTGTTGCGCTGGCCAGTGAGGTAACAAAGGCAGCACCGACAGCAATGGCCAAGGGTTTGATTGTTGATTTCTGTGACATCTGATTGATCTCCATTCAGGTTTTACTGGAAAAGGGCACATGCCCCGGTTAACGGTCGTTTGCCACGACCTTGTGGTATTGCCAATCACTACGACATTGGCAGTTGCGAAAAGTTTCTGGTTTCACGGGTGGTGTTCCCGGACAGGACAGGCATTCTTGTTTTGTGGTTGGCGCAGAATATAGCACATTGTGAGTTGCTGGCGATCCAACTATAACATTATGTTTCTAATCTATATTCTTGTTTTTGTATTCACACAGGTTCGCGATCATACAGGATCCGCAGCGTGGCTTGCGGGCAATGCAGGTGTAACGCCCGTGCAGGATCAGCCAGTGGTGTGCATCCTGCCGGAACTCCTCGGGGACCAGGCGCAGCAGCCGGGTTTCCACCTCGGGATGCCGGTCCGGTTGGCTACCCGGAAGATGTGCGTGTCCACGGCAATCGTCGGGTGCCCGAAGGCCGTATTGAGGACCACGTTGGCGGTCTTGCGTCCCACGCCGGGCAGGGCCTCGAGGGCGGCCCGGTCTTCCGGTACCTTACCGCCATGTTGTTCTTCGAGGATGGCGCAGGTCCTGATGATGTTTCTGGCCTTGGTGTTGAACAGGCCGATCGTTTTTATCTGCTCCCTGAGACCGGCCTCTCCCAGTTTCAACATGGCCTTCGGTGTCTTTACCTTGTTAAAGAGTGTGCGGGTTGCCTTGTTGACACCAACGTCGGTGGACTGGGCGGACAGGATGACTGCGACCAGTAACTGGAAGGGATTGCCGTAGTGCAGTTCCGTGGCGGGTTGCGGGTTGGCTGCACGCAGGCGCTCGAAGATCTGTTGTCGCCTGGCGCGATTCACGTCTGCAGGAAACGGGACGGTCAGGCTTTTGCTGGAGACGCGACCGGGACTGCCGCGGCCGCCTTGCGTTCGTAGCGTACGTTGATCACGTTCATCCCGGCAATGATCAGCCCCAGTCCGATGAAGGCGCCCGGCGGCAGAATTGCCAGCAGGAAGCCCCGGTAATCTTCAAGTAATGTCAGCGTCAGTGCCTTGCCGGCCTCGCCGAACATGAGGTGTGCCTGTGCCAGCAGGGTACCCTGCCCGAGCAGTTCCCGCATGCCACCCAGCAATACCAGCACCAGGGTAAACCCGATACCCATGGCCAGTCCGTCCAGCAGGGCGCGGTCGACCGTCTGTTTTGATGCAAACGATTCGGCGCGCCCGATAATGACGCAGTTGGTCACGATTAGCGGAATGAAAATACCCAGGATCACGTGCAGATCATGGAACCAGGCATTCATGACCAGTTCGATCACGGTCACGGCAGAAGCGATGACCAGTACGTATACCGGTATTCGTACCTCGGATCGTACCAGGCCGCGGATCAGGGATATGATGACATTGGAAGTGACCAGCGTCAGGGTCGTGGCCAGTCCCATCCCCAGACCGTTGACGACCGAGGTGGTGACGGCAAGCAGCGGGCACAGGCCAAGCAGCTGCACCGTGCCGGCATTGTTGTGCCACAGTCCCTGGCGGATGATTTCGCTATAGCCTGGTGTATTCATGCGGGTCACTGTTCCCGGTTACTGCCCGACAGCCCCGTTTTCGGGTGTTGCGAACAGCATGTCGCGATGGCCGCGGTAGTATAGCAGGGATTTTCTGACGGCCCTGGTGATAGCCCGCGGCGTGATGGTGGCACCGGTCAACTGATCAAAGTATCCGCCATCCTTCTTTACCTTCCAGCGGGTGCTCGCCGGGTCCGCCAGTGACTTGCCATTAAATCCGAAAATCCAGTCCGAACGTTCTTCCTCGATGGCGTCGCCTAAACCCGGGGTCTCGTGGTGGGAGACCACCCGGACACCGGCCAGTTTGCCGTCATAGTTGATGCCGACCAGTAACCGGATCCTGCCATTGTAGCCATCCGGTGCAACGGCCGGCACTACCAGCGCAACCGGGCGTGAATCCAGGCGTGCCCGGTACACAGCGACGGGATCACTGGTGCCGAACAGTTCAGGATTGCTGACCAGCAGGGCATCTTCAAGCAGGTCGTTGTCATGGCGGCGGGGTTCAATCAGGGCATGCAGCTTGCGCAACAGGGTCGCACGTTCATTGGCGGCGATCCGGTCGCGGGTATTTTCGTAGGTAAAGGCAACCAGCGCAGTACCGGCAATTGCAAACAGGAACAGGATAGTACCGGTAATGCCAATGGTCCGCAGGTTCACGATGCGCCACCGTTTTTGCCAAACACGCGCGGTTGTGTGTAGTGGTCAATGGTCGGGGCCGCCATGTTCATCAGCAATACGGCAAAGGCAACGCCCTCTGGATAGCCACCCCAGTTGCGGATAATCCAGATGAAGATGCCGATGCCGGCGCCATAAACCAGCCGGCCAAGCGGCGTGGTACTCGCGGACACCGGGTCGGTGGCGATGAAGAAGGCGCCCAGCATGGCGGCGCCACTGAATAACTGAAATGCGGGGGAGGTGTAACTGCCCGGATCCAGCAGGTGGAACACCAGGGCCATGCCGGCCAGTGCGCCGAGCATACTTGCCGGGATCTGCCATTGTATGACCCGGGCCTGCAACAGCCACAGTCCACCCAGCAGAAACCAGAGATTGATCCACTCCCAGCTGCGGGCGCCCATCAGGCCGAACACGCCGCCAGTCTGCAGTTCGCCGAGGGTTTCTTCCAGCCCGAGACGGGTCTTGATGGTATCCATGGGAGTTGCCATGGTAATTGCATCAAGGCCTGCACCGGCAGGCAGGGTATCCAGAAACACCAGCGCGAGGGTATCGAGCAGTCCCGGACTCAAGTGTGGTGCCGGCCACAGGGTAATTTCCCGTGGAAATGAAATCAGCAGCACCACATAGCCGACCATGGCAGGATTGAACGGGTTGAAACCGAGGCCGCCATACAACTGCTTGGCGATGATGATCGCAAACAGGGAACCGATGACGGGTATCCACCAGGGCGCCAGCGGTGGCAGGGCAAGGGCGAGCAGAATCGCGGTAACCAGTGCACTGCCATCGTACAGGGTGGTGGCTACCGGTTTCCCGCGCAATGCCAGCATGCCGGCCTCGGCGATGAGGGCGGTAACGCTGGCCACCAGCAGGTTACTGATGACCCCGGGCCCGAAATACCAGGTCATACCGGCGATGCCTGGCAGCAAGGCGAGCAGTACCTGCCGCATCATGACGGCAACGTCCCCGGTTGCCGGCAAGTGGGGTGAACTGTAGTTGCTGATGGTCACTGCGAATCCCCGTTGCGCCCGGACTGCCGGCGACGTTTGCCCACTTCCCGGATGCGCTGTTGCTGCTCCGTGGTCAGATCATCAACATTTTGCGGGGCGATGCCGGCTGCGGCCTTCTTCCTGTGAACCCGCTCCAGGGCAGCCTGGATTGCAGCCTGCTTTGCATCCTTTTCCGGATTGCCCTCATTTTCAAGCTGTTGTTTTTTGCGTGCGAGCTGTTCCGAGCGTTCCTGTTTGATGCGATCCAGGCGTGCCTGCCTGGCCTCGTGGCGGCGGCGTGCTGTATCGGAGGCCTGTTTTTGTTTTTCCCGCGCCCGGATTTCTGTCTTGCTGTGCCGGTAGTACTGCACCAGCGGGATATGGCTCGGACAGACATAGGCACAGCAGCCGCATTCGATGCAGTCAAACAGGTTGTAATCCTGTGCTGCATCGAGATTGCCACTGTATGAAAACCAGTACAGCTGCTGCGGCAGCAGGTCCGCAGGACAAACCTCGGTGCACTTGCTGCAGCGGATACACGGTTGCTCCGGCGGTGGCGATGGCATTTCTTCCCGGGTGACGGCCAGTATGCAGTTGGTTGTCTTGACCACCGGTACCGTGTCGTCACTGACGGTAAAGCCCATCATCGGGCCACCCATCAGCAGGCGCTCGATACGGCCGTTGTAACCACCACAGAGTTCGATCAGGTCCCTGAAGGGTGTCCCGATGAGTGCCTCGATATTCGCGGGCCGTTTGATCCCGGCGCCGGTGACCGTAACGATGCGCGACAGCAGTGGCCGGTTATGCATGACAGCCTGGTAGATCGCAGCTGTGGTGCCTGCATTCTGGCAGAGGATGCCGATGTCAGTCGGGTATTCCTGGCCCGGTACTTCTTTCCCGGTCAGTATCCGGATCAGCCGGCGCTCATCGCCGGACGGGTAAATGTCCGGCACACTGACCAGGCGGATCTTTCTGTCGGCGGCGGCGTCGAGCGCGGCCTGCATTGCACTGCGTGCGGCGCCCATGTGGTTCTCGAGGGCAATGATGCAATTGTCCGGTTTCAGGATGTGCTGGAGGATGTGCACTCCCTCGATGATTTCTGCCGCGCGTTCCTGCATCAGCCTGTCATCGCAGGCAATATACGGTTCACACTCGGCGCCGTTGATTAGCAGCAATTCGACGTTGTGACAGACCGTAGTGCCGAGTTTTACCTGGGTGGGAAAGCCGGCGCCACCGAGCCCGACGATGCCTGACCGGCGTATATGATCGAGCAGGCGGGCTGGTTCGATCTCATGATAGTTTGCCAGTCCGTGTTCTGTATCCAGCCAGGCGTCATGGCCATCAGTTTCAATAATGATGGCGGGTGCCGTCAGCCCGGACGGGTGCGGGAAGGGCCGGGTCTCGATGGCGACGACAATACCGGAACTTGGAGCGTGCACCGCTGCGCTGACATTGCCCCGTGGTGCAGCGATCAGCTGTCCCTTGAGAACGCGGTCGCCGGGTGTTACCCGGCACTCCGCTGCTGCCCCGGTATGCTGCTGCAGCGGCACCACCAGTATCTTCGGGATGCCGGCCTGACGGATCGGCTCAATCACCGTGTGTTCGCGGTTGCCCGGCAAAACCAGTCCGCCGTGGAAGGTCTGCAGGCTGACGGGCTGTTCGCCGGACTCTGTGTTGGCCATCGGGCTGGTACGCTGCTGCATTACTGCACGACCGCCCGGCGTGTCGTCGCCGGTGACGGCCATATCCAGTTGCCAATGGTGGTGTCAACGGGCACCACGTGTATACATTCGACGGGGCATGGCGGAATGCACAGATCACAGCCGGTGCATTCGTCGCGGATCACGGTGTGCATCTGCCTGGCTGCGCCGAGAATGGCGTCAACCGGGCAGGCCTGGATGCACAGGGTGCAGCCGATGCAGACCTGTTCATCGATAACCACAACCGTTGGTTCCTTGTGTTCACCGTGTTCCGGGTTGAGTGGCTTGGGGTCTTTCCCCAGCAGGTCGGCGAGTGCCTGTATTGTGCTTTCCCCGCCGGGCGGACACTGGTTGATATCGGCGTCCCCGGCAGCGATAGCCTCGGCATAGGGGCGACAGCCGGCATAGGTGCACTGCCCGCACTGGGTCTGCGGCAACAGGCCATCGATACGGTCGACCACCGGGTCGCTTTCCACGCGAAAGCGGATGGCGGCGTAGCCCAGCAGCAGTCCGATCAGACCGGAGAGCAGGCCCAGTGTCAGCAACGCGGTCAGCATGGTGGCTCAGTCTGTACCAGGCCGAATAAATTCGGCCCTGCAACACCTTATGTCTGTAGGGCGGAATTTATTCCGCCAGGCAAGCATTACGCCAAACTTAACCATTACCGACTTTGCTCAGCCCTTGACCAGCCCGGAAAAGCCCATGAAGGCCAGTGACATCAGGCCGGCCGTCACCAGCCCAATGGCCGAACCCCGGAACGGCACCGGTACATCAGCCGCTGCGATGCGTTCCCGCATGGCGGAGAACAGGATCAGTACTATTGAAAAACCGATAGCGGCACCGAAACCATACACGGCTGATTGCAGGAAGTTGTGCTGCTCCTGCGTGTTCAGCAGGGCCACACCCAGTACCGCGCAATTGGTGGTGATCAGCGGCAGGAAGATACCCAGTACCCGGTAGAGCAGCGGACTGGTCCTGTGGACCACCATTTCCGTGAACTGCACAACGGCGGCAATGACCAGGATGAAGGTGATGGTGCGCAGGTACTCGAGGCCCAGTGGCTGCAGCAGGTATTCATCGGCAAGGTAACTGCAGATCGATGACAGCGTCAGCACGAAGGTCGTGGCCAGTGCCATGCCGGTTGCCGTATCGACATTGCGCGAGACACCCATAAACGGACACAGGCCAAGAAACTTGACCAGTACGAAGTTATTGACCAGTACGGTACTGACGAGAATGAGTGCAAGTTCGGTCATTTTAAGTAACTGGTCACCTGATTAAATGTTTGCACTATTTCACCCGCATTCCCGGTTGCGCGCCTTGATCAGGTGACAGAATCCACAGGTCCTCTCCACCGGATCCGGCCGCCAGCACCATGCCCTCGGAGATACCGAAGCGCATCTTGCGCGGGGCCAGGTTGGCAACCATCACGGTCAGTTTGCCCTCCAGTGATTCCGGTGCGTAGGCGGACTTGATGCCGGCGAACACGTTGCGGGTTTCTCCACCCAGGTCCAGCGTCAGGCGCAACAGCTTGTCGGCGCCGTCGACATGCTCGGCCTTTGCAATACGCGCGATGCGTAAATCCAGTTTGACAAAATCATCAAAGCTGATGGTTTCCGCAACCGGGTCGTCCGCGAGCGGGCCGGCCGGTTGCAGTTCGGCTTCGTTGCCGGCGAGGTGTTCCTTCGAGTCTTCCAGCATGGCATCCACCTTGTCCTGTTCTACTCGTGTCATCAGGGGTTTGAACTTGTTGATCTTGTGGGCTGTCAGTGGCGCGTTGACTGCATCCCAGGTCATGGGCGGGATATTCAGCAGCGCCTCCACATCACTGGCCATGGCCGGCAATACCGGTTGCAGCCAGGTCGCCAGTACGCGGAACAGGTTGATGCCGGTGCTGCAGACGGCCTGTACCTCGGCCTCGCGGCCTGCCTGCTTCGCCAGCATCCATGGCTTGCTGGCATCAATGTACTGGTTGGCCCGGTCGGCCAGCGCCATGATCTTGCGGATCGCATGCCCGAATTCCCGGGCGTCGTAATCCGCGGCAATGGCCTCGCCGGCCGCGACAAATTCAGCATAAAGTTCCGGTTCGGAGCAGCTGTCCGCGAGTTCGCCGGCAAACTGCTTGTGGATAAATCCGGCGCAGCGGCTGGCAATGTTGACCACCTTGCCGACCAGGTCGCTGTTGACGCGTTGCTGGAAGTCGGCAAGGTTGAGATCGATATCATCGACCCCGCTGCCGAGCCTGGCGGCAAAATAGTAGCGCAGGTATTCCGGATTCAGATAGTCGAGATAGGTGCGCGCCTTGATGAAAGTGCCCCGCGATTTGGACATCTTCTGGCCATCAATAGTGAGAAAGCCGTGTGCAAATACGGCGGTCGGGGTGCGCATGCCGGCGCCTGCCAGCATGGCCGGCCAGAACAGCGCATGAAAGTAGATGATGTCCTTGCCAATAAAATGGTACAGCTCATGTTCGCTGTCCTTGTTCCACCAGGCGTCGAAGTCCAGGCCGGTCCGGTCGCACAGGTTCTTGAAGCTGGCCATGTAACCGATGGGCGCATCCAGCCAGACGTAAAAATACTTGTCCTCTGTATCCGGGATGCGGAAACCGAAATACGGAGCATCGCGGGAGATGTCCCATTCGCGCAGTCCTGCCTCGAACCACTCGTTGAGCTTGTTGGCGACTTCCTCCTGCACGTGGCCGGCCGTGGTCCAGTCGCGCAGCAAGGGTTCGAAATCCGCCAGCTTGAAGAAGTAGTGCAGCGATTCACGTTCGACCGGCGTAGAGCCCGAGATGGCCGACACCGGATTAACCAGCTCCGTCGGCGCATACGTGGCGCCGCAGACCTCGCAGCTGTCGCCGTACTGGTCAGCCGCCCCGCAGCGCGGGCACTCACCGCGGATGAAGCGGTCCGGGAGAAACATTTGCTGCTCGGCATCGTAGGCCTGGGTGATGGTGCGGGTGGTGATATGGCCGGCATCACGGTGGCGCTGGTAGACCAGCCCGGAGAGCTCCCGGTTTTCCGGGGAATGCGTGCTGTGGTAGTTGTCGAACCCGATATTGAAGTCGCTGAAATCCGTGCGGTGTTCCTGCCCGACGGCCTCGATCAGCTGTTCAGGGGTAATGCCCTCCTGCTGTGCACGCAGCATGATGGGCGTGCCATGGGCATCGTCCGCGCAGACATACAGGCAGTTGTGTCCGCGCAGCTTCTGGAAACGCACCCAGATGTCCGTCTGGATGTACTCGACCAGGTGGCCGAGGTGGATCGGCCCGTTGGCATAGGGCAGGGCGCTGGTGACCAGCAGGGTGCGTTTGGACTTGCTCATACGGGGGGTTGCAGATAAAACCGTATTTCCAGTGTGAAAATCAGGGACACAAGTATGCCATAGACCTGACGGGATTGCGGCAGGCTGCAGTACCCGGGCATGGAACGGGCCGGGGCAGTTCGTGTACAATTCGCGGTCTTTTCACCTGAGTCGAGGGCGACAGCACCCCGGTGCTTCGTGAGTAATCAACATGACTGATGTAACCGCGTCCGATATCGAAGAGCAACTGAAGAGTTACGTGGATCCGTATCTCGAGCGTGACCTGGTGTCCGCCAAATGCGTGAAAGACATTACTGTAGACGGCACTACGGCAAATATAGAGATCTCCCTCGGTTTCCCGGCGGATGGCTATCGTGAACAGCTGGCCAGCACGCTGAAGGAAAAAGTTGAGGCGATTGAAGGCGTCAGCACGGCCAACATCAATGTTTCGTCAAAGATCGCCGAGCATGCTGTGCAGAAGGGCGTCAAGCACCTCGACAATATCAAGAACATCATTGCTGTCGCCTCCGGCAAGGGCGGCGTGGGCAAGTCCACTGTTGCAGTCAACCTGGCGCTGGCACTGGTGGCCGAGGGGGCCACGGTCGGCATGCTGGACGCGGATATCTACGGTCCGAGCCAGCCGCGCATGCTTGGCGTGCACGGCAAGCCCGAGTCCGTCGATGGCAAGTCACTGGAACCCATGGTCAGTTACCACATCCAGGCCATGTCCATTGGTTTCCTGGTCGATGAGGAAACCCCGATGATCTGGCGTGGCCCCATGGTGACGCAGGCCCTGCAGCAGTTGCTGGGCGATACCAACTGGAAAGATCTCGATTACCTGGTGGTGGATATGCCGCCAGGCACCGGTGATGTCCAGCTGACACTGGCGCAGCAGGTTCCGGTCAGTGGTGCGGTCATCGTGACCACACCGCAGGACATTGCACTGCTGGATGCGCGCAAGGGCTTCAAGATGTTCGAGAAGGTCGAGGTGCCGGTGCTCGGGATCGTGGAAAACATGAGTATGCATATCTGCAGCGAGTGCGGGCACGAAGAGCACATCTTTGGTAAAGGCGGCGGCCAGCGCATGTCCGAGGAATACAATGTCGATTTTCTTGGTGGTATCCCGCTGGACATGCGCATCCGCGAGGAGACCGACTCCGGCAAGCCGACCGTGGTGGCCGATCCGGACAGCCGCATCTCGGAAATCTACAAGGAGATCGCCCGGCGTACGGCGGCGAAGCTGTCGCTGAAGACAAAGGATTATGCGGCGAAGTTTCCGCAGATTATCATTCAGAATGACTAGCAACATTTTGCCCAATGACGGCAGCTCAATTGAAACAGACACACCTGCCTTGAACTAATGTCTATCAAATCAGACAAGTGGATCCGCCGTATGGCTGCCGAGCACGGCATGATCGAGCCGTTCGAGCCCGGGCAGGTCCGCGAAAACGAGGCCGGTCGTATCGTCTCCTACGGGACCTCGAGTTACGGTTACGACATCCGCTGCTCGGATGAATTCAAGATCTTCACCAATATCAATTCCGCAATCGTCGACCCCAAAAACTTCGACGCCAGCAGCTTTGTCGATGTGAAGGGCGATGTTTGCATCATCCCGCCCAACTCCTTTGCGCTGGCGCGTACCGTCGAGTATTTCCGGATACCGCGCAACGTGCTGACTATCTGCCTCGGCAAGTCGACCTATGCGCGCTGCGGTATTATCGTGAACGTCACCCCGTTCGAGCCGGAGTGGGAAGGCCACGTGACCCTGGAATTTTCCAACACCACGCCGCTACCGGCGAAGATCTATGCCAATGAAGGCGTGGCACAGGTGCTGTTCCTGGAATCGGACGAGGTGTGCGAGATTTCCTATAAAGACCGGGGCGGCAAGTACCAGGGGCAGCAAGGCGTCACCCTGCCGAAGACCTGAAGCCGGCGGTTATTTCCCTGAGCCGGTGGTCTTTCTGCAAATGCCGGTGAATTCTTTCTGCCGGTTGCTCATCTGCATCACGCCCGTGTAGCGATTGACAATCGCGAAGAAGTTTTTGTCCTTGTCGGGGCTCCATACAATTTCCTTTTCAGAGATCATGGCCGGCGTGTCATTGGCCGTTTCCCGCGTATAGTTAATGGTGATTTCGAGTGTTCCGTGCTCGAATGTACAAAGCAGGGTTACCGTGTCGTCAGCAACGGCGGGCTGCGTGAACAGTAGTGCGGTGAATGCGATGACAATAGATTTCATGGGTATCCAGGGAACCTCTGAATTATTCAAACGATCCCCTCATTGCGAGCGTAGCGAAGCAATCTCATACAATGGAATCAGTTGGCTGGAGATTGCTGCGTCGCTTTGCTCCTCGCAATGACGAATAAATCAGAGACTCTCTGCTTTATCGGTGAATGTCTGCATATCTTGATGATGTGCTGTGTTATGGCTATTTTACACGTAATGAGTCACTGACACTTTCAAGTACGCTGTAATAGCTGGCGCCATCGTTCTCGATACGCATGATCTGCACCGGCAGGTAGCCGAGTACCGGGGCCAGCCAGAGATAGGTTTTCCGGCTGCCGGATTCCGGTGTTTTTTCAACCTTTATGGTGTCGAAGTTCCCGGCGGGTACTTCCAGGGTCTCGTGCGCCAGTACGTGAATGCGGAAATCCTTCAGTTTGCCGCCGTCAGCCACCCTGAAATGCTGGTCCTGTACCGTGTCCTGCAGCCCGCGCATCATGGCGATCTGTACCACCAGCTTGTCGAGTGTGCCTTGCGGAATTGCCATCCTCCAGGATTCACCATTAACCGTGTTTTCAACCTGCGCTGCGGTCCAGTCGAAGCTGACTGCAGCGTGCTTGTCGCCCTTGCCGCCGCGGCGTTCAAAGTGGTAGAGACCGGGCCGGATACCACGTGCATCCATGCTGCCACGGCTGGTTTCCTCGACACGGTCATCACGGAACCAGGCAATAAAACCGGCCACCTCGGTGGTGGAGTGGTACACGTAGTTACCGGTCGGACTGATATAAAACCGCAGCTGGATCCGGCCGATGTCGAAAATCGAGCGTTCGATCCGGTAGCGCGCATCGAATGGCGGAATGCCCGGGCCTGCCTGTAGCGCATTGGTACCGCTGAGCAGCAGGCACACCAGTCCGGCCAGCCAGCTTGTGCGGCCACGGTTCACGCGCCGGTATCCAGAACCGGAACGGTTTCCAGTGGCACCCCGTCAAGTGTCACCTGGTCCCCGGTTGCCAGTGCCACCCGGCCTGCAGCCAGCTGGTGAATGGCCTGCGGGTAGAGCCGGTGTTCCTGTCGCAGTACCCGCGCGGCGAGGGTTTCGGCCGAGTCGTCCCTGCGGACTGCCACTCGTGCCTGCAGGAATGCCGGTCCACCGTCGGTTTCCGCTGTGACAAAGTGCACCGTGGCCCCGGTGACCTCGCGGCCGGCATCGATCACCCGCTGATGGGTGTTCAGCCCGGGAAACTCGGGTAACAGTGACGGATGGATGTTGATCAGCTGACCGCGGTAGTGGTTCACGAATCCCGGTGTCAGGATGCGCATGAACCCGGCCAGTATCACAAGCCCCGGCTCGAATGCGTCGATGCTGGTTTGCAAAGTGGCATCAAAGCCGGCGCGATCGGCATGGCAGGTATGGTCGATCACCACGGTCTCGATCCCGGCACGCCGTGAAATCGTGAGACCGGGGGCATCCGGGCGGTTGCTGATGACGGCGCGAATGTCGACCGGCAGTTCACCGCACCGGGTGGCTTCGATAATTGCCTCGAGGTTGCTGCCATGCCCCGAGATCAGCACCACGACAGGCAGGGGTTGTTGAGCTGCGCCGGCCATGAACAGGTTGGGTTAACGTGAGTCGGGACGTACCCGGTCAATCTTCCAGGATGACGGCGGGCGCCCCTGCGCCGGTTTCTATCCGGCCGATGACGCGGGCATCTTCGCCATGCCCGGCAAGGTGCTCCAGGGTATGCTGGACATCGGCCGGATCGATGCAGATCACCATGCCGATGCCACAGTTGAAGGTGCGATACATCTCGTCAGTGCTGACATGGCCGGTCTGCTGCAGCCAGTCAAAGATCGCCGGGCGCTGCCATGCCCGGGCATCGACGCGGGCGATGGTGTCCTGCGGCAGCACGCGCGGCAGGTTTTCGGTCAAGCCACCGCCGGTAATATGTGCCAGCGCATGCACATCGACCCTGTTGAACAGTGACAGCAGCGGTTTCACGTAGATACGGGTGGGTGCCAGCAGCCACTCGGCCAGCGACAGGTCGTCGAGGGTTTCGTCGAGACGGCTGTTGGATATTTCCAGGATTTTGCGAATCAGTGAGTAACCATTGGAGTGCGGTCCACTGGAGGCGAGTCCGACCAGCGCATCGCCCGCCCTGACCTTGCTGCCGTCGATAATGGCGTCTTTTTCCACAATACCGACACTGAAACCGGCAAGGTCATAATCATCTGCGGCGTACATGCCGGGCATCTCGGCTGTTTCCCCGCCGATCAGTGCCGCGCCGGCCTGCTCACAACCATCTGCAATTCCGCTAATGACATCCACTGCAATGTCAGTGTCCAGTTTACCGGTGGCGTAATAGTCGAGGAAGAACAGTGGCTCGGCGCCCTGCACGATGATGTCGTTGACGCACATGGCCACGAGGTCGATGCCGATCGTGCAGTGCAGGCCGGATTCGATGGCGAGTTTCAGCTTGGTGCCGACTCCGTCGGTGCCCGAGACCAGTACCGGTTGCCGGTATTTGTCCAGCGGCAGCTCGAACAGGGCGCCAAAGCCGCCCAGGCCGGCCAGCACTTCCGGTCGCCGGGTACGGGCGACGGCCGGTTTGATCTTGTCGATCAACCGGTTCCCGGCATCGATATCAACGCCGGCGTCCCGGTAGCTCAGGGATTCGGAAGGGTGCGAGTTGGCCGTGCTTTTTTCCTGCGCGCTCAAGGGCGGACTCCGTCAGGTGACAGTGCTAATGGTATCGATCCCGTATCCTGACTGCAATCGGACTGATATGGCCAAATTCTGTTGATACCCGTATGCTTGTCCACCTTTTCAGGGGACGGACACAACACTGTATGCACGGGAAAATTCAACCGGGGGTCCGGTTTCTGGTGACCGCCGCGTTACTGTGGCTGACGTCGCTGGCGGTTCAGGCAGTTGGCGGGCAGGACCTGTTCGAGGCCGAGGTGCCGGTCACCAGCCAGCAGCCGGAGGAGCGCAGCACGGCCATGCAACAGGCGTTGTCGGAAGTCCTGGTACGGGTGACCGGCCAGCGTGAATTACTGCGTACCGGCCAGGTGCGCCCGTTACTCGATGACGCCTCCCGGTTTGTTCAGCAATACCGTTATTTCACGGTACCTGACAGTACACCACCCGAGTTGATGCTGCGGGTGCGTTTTGACAGTAACGGCATCCGCCAGGCCCTGCGCGAGCAGGGGGTTGCCTACTGGGGAGATACGGAGCGGCCCGATACCCTGGTGTGGCTGGGGGTGGAAGAACGCGGCCGGCGTTACATCGTGTCGGCACAGGATGGCACGGTTGCCCGTGAGCAGGTGCAACAGGCAGCCCGGCAGCGGGGTGTCCCCCTGTTGTTCCCGTTGATGGACCTGCAGGACCAGGCGCAGGTGCGCTTCAGTGATATCCAGGGTGGTTTCTTCGACCGTGTGCTGGAAGCGTCTGAGCGGTACAGCCCGCAGGCGATCCTCATCGGGCGACTGAACCTGAGCCCGTCAGGCAGCTGGGTGGCGCGCTGGAACCTGCGCGTTGCCGGCAATACCACGACCTGGACAGACACCGGCAGCCAGCTGGCCGGTGTGGCCCGGGCAGGCATCGATAACGTGGCAGACAGCCTGGCATCACGTCTTGCGGTAACGGATTCCGGTACGCTCGGCAACCGGGTCAGTATCACGGTTGAGGATATCAATACGCTGGCCGCCTATGCCCGGGTCACGGATTACCTGGAATCGCTGACGGCGGTCCGCCAGGTGCAGGTCGTGCAGGTGGCCGGGACTTCCGTGGACTATGATCTGCAGCTTCACGGGTCCCTGCAGGGGCTGACGCAAACCATCATCATCGGTACCGTGCTGGAACCTGCCGCGGGAGAGGCGCCGGGCAGCTACCGGGTGCGCCAGTGAAACGCAGCGACCTTCCCAATATCCTGACGGTGTTCCGCTTTCTGCTGGTGCCGCCGGTGGTCTATTACATGCTGAACCACGAATTCGGACCGGCGCTGGTGCTGTTCGCGGTCGCCGGGTTCTCCGATGCGCTGGACGGGTTCCTGGCACGGCGTTACCACTGGACCAGCCGGATGGGTGCGCTGATGGACCCGCTGGCGGACAAGTTGCTGATGGTCTCCAGCTTCCTCGCCCTTGGCTGGCTTGGCCTGCTGCCGTACTGGCTGGTCGGGCTGGTGATCCTGCGCGACCTGGTGATCGTGACCGGTGCCATCATCTACAATGCACGCATTGAACTGGTGGAGGCCGACCCGAGTATTGTCAGCAAGCTGAACACGCTGGCACAAATCCTGCTGGTGCTGTCGGTGATGTTCAGCCGTGCCATACAGGAACTGCCGGCGTTCTGGATCGATGCACTGATCTACAGCGTACTGATCACCATCGTGTGGAGCGGTCTTGGCTATGTGTGGACCTGGGGCCGCCGTGCCTGGCAGCGCAGCGGGCACTAGCAGCGGTCCGGATACAGACACGGCAGTTTGTTAGCTGTAGGATGCGGTGAGTGCAACGAGCCGCATCGGGTACGACATGATGCGCATCGCTTTGCTCAGCGCATCCTACGGTACTATTCCAGATCACCTTCAATGAACAACCCCCAGTTGCCCCTCGGTCTTGAACTGCGTGACAGCGCGCGCTTCGCGAGCTTTTTCCCCGGACCCAATGCCGAGGCCGTACGCTGCCTGCAGTCGGCGGCGGCCGGCGATGGTGACGCGCTGGTGTTCCTGTCCGGCGCGGCTGGTCTCGGAAAAACCCACTTGCTGCAGGCCGCGTGTTACGAGGCGGCCCGGCATGAACAGGCGACGGCCTATCTGCCGCTGGGAGCGTTGCAGACCCTGTCGCCGGATCTGTTCGAGGGGATGGAACAGCTGCAGCTGGTTTGCGTCGATGACGTGGAGGCCATTGCCGGGCTGCCGGACTGGGAGACCGGCCTGTTTCACCTGTTTAACCGGGTGCGTGATTCCGGCAGCCGGCTGCTGGTGGCCGGATCCGGGCATGCTGACCAAATCGGCTTGCAGTTGCAGGACCTGGTTTCACGACTGGGTTGGGGTGTGACCTATAAGCTGTACCCGCTCGACGAGGCAGCGGTGCAACAGGCGTTGATGCATCGTGCGAGCAACCGCGGACTGGAATTGCCGGAAGAGACGGCGGCGTTTCTGCTAAAACGCATCCCGCGTGACCTGCCGTCGGTGTTTGATTTGCTCGATCGGCTGGATGAAGCGTCCATGGTGGAACAGCGACGCCTGACGATCCCGTTCGTCAAGTCCGTGCTGGATGGCTGACCAGGGCGCAGGGAACAGGCAGGACCCGCGCCTCGCGGGGAATGTTACCGGTCCCGGGTAGGACCCGCGCCTCGCGGGGAATGTTACCGATTCCCGGGTAGGACCCGCGCCTCGCGGGGAATATTACCGATTCCCGGCGAGGGCGCCGGTCCTACGTTCATCTGTCTTCCATCTCGCGGCCGACACGTACAAACATAATGGCGCCGCAAAACCACATGGTGGTAAAAACGACCTCCATCAGGCCGTAAAGACGCGTGGTGTCCGAGTGCATGGCTTCCACTACCCCGTGAATGAAATACAGCAGGGCCAGAAAGCAGCTCCATGAAAAGGTGTAGTTACGGCCGTGCAACAGCCCGCGCAACGGGAACAGCAGGGGGGTGCCCAGTACCAGCAGGACCAGTGATACCGGGAAGTGCGGGGACGGCGCGAGCACGCTGTACCAGGCCAGCAGCAGGGCAAAGGTCCCGAAGTACCCTGCGAGAGTGAACAGGTACCAGCCACGGCGACAACACATGCTAAACAATTCCTCAGGTACTGTTTGTAACTATATGACTAATTATATCTTTTATAGGTCGGGTTAGCGAAGCGTAACCCGATATTCTGCTCTATGCTTCTGTCGGGTTACGGCCTATGGCCTGACCCGGCCTGCGACTGCTGTTTCATGTATTTTGCAGCTTGCTGGCGGTTTCAGCCAGCCGGCGGCCAAGCGCGCGGCACAGATTTTTCTCTTCCGTGCTCAGCGGCCGCTTGCTGTCGGTGCCGGCGGTGTGGCTCGGACCATACGGGGTGCCGCCGGTTTGCGTGCTGAGCAACTCGGTTTCCGAGTAGGGCAGGCCCAGGACCAGCATGCCGTGGTGCAGCAGCGGCAGCATCATCGACAGCAGCGTGGTTTCCTGTCCGCCGTGCAGGCTGGACGTCGAGGTGAACACTGCCGCGGGCTTGCCTGTCAGGCTGCCGGCGAGCCACAGGCTGCTGGTGGAATCGATAAAGTATTTAAGCGGTGCGGCCATGTTGCCGAAGCGCGTCGGGCTGCCAAGAGCAAGTCCGGCGCACTCTTTGAGGTCGTCGAGAGTGGCATAGGGCGCGCCTTCTGCGGGGATGCTGTCTGCGGTTGCCTCGCAAACCGTCGAGACCGGCGGCACGGTGCGTAGCCGCGCCTGGCAACCGTCGATTTCCTCGATACCGTGGGCGATGCGCTGCGCCATTTCCGCCGTGGCACCGTAACGGCTGTAATACAGGACAAGGATTTCGTGCATGGTTACAGGATATCCAGCACTTTTTCCGGCGGCCGGCCGATGATGGCCTTGCCGTCTTTTATCACGATCGGGCGTTCGATCAGGCGCGGGAACTGGACCATGGCGGCAATCAGTTGATCGCGTGACAGCTCCGGGTTGTCCAGCCCGGCCTCGGCGTATTCCTTTTCATGGGCGCGCATCAGCTCGCGTGGTTCCAGACCGAGCATGTCGAGAATCGACGCCAGCGTTTCCCGGTCTGGCGGGTTGTCCAGGTATTCGACGACCTCGGGCTCGATCGCTTCGGTCTTCAGCAGTTCCAGCGTGGCGCGGCACTTGCTGCAGCGCGGATTGTGGTACATGGTGACGGTGTCATTCATGGTTTCCGGTTCCGGTGATTCCAGGGATCGTGATTATAGCCTGTGACGGTGTGTGCCGGATGCTGTTCAGTGCCGGTTAATCAGCCACTGACGACCGGGATCTTGCCGATGCGCATGCGCCATTCCTGCGGGCCGCTCTGGTGCACGGAATGGCCGTGGGCATCGACGGCCACCGTGACCGGCATGTCCTCGACCTCGAATTCGTGCACGGCCTCCATGCCGAGTTCCGGGAAGGCAATCACGCGTGCCTTGCGGATGGCCCTGGAGACGAGGAATGCGGCGCCGCCGATTGCAATCAGATACACCGCCCCGTAACGGGCAATGGCATCCACGGTTTCCGCGCTGCGCTCGGCCTTGCCGATCATGCCGAGCAGGCCGGTCTTCTCCAGCAGCGGCTCGGTGAACTTGTCCATGCGCGTGGCCGTGGTAGGTCCGGCCGGGCCCACGACCTCGTCGCCGACCGGATCGACCGGGCCGACGTAGTAGATAAACCGGCCATTGAAATCGAGCCCTTCCGGTAACGGCTCGCCGCGCTCCAGCAGGTCGATGATGCGCTGGTGCGCGGCATCGCGCCCGGTAAGCAGTTTGCCACTGATCAGCAGGGTCTCGCCCGGTTGCCATTTACCGACAGCATTGCGATCCAGGCTGTCGAGGTTGACGCGGCGTGCGGCACCGGTATCGCGGGTGACCTCCGGCCAGTCATCCAGGGACGGTGGCTCCAGCCTGGCAGGGCCACTGCCGTCGAGGGTGAAATGAACATGCCGCGTGGCGGCGCAGTTTGGTATCAGTGCGACCGGTTTGGAGGCGGCATGCGTCGGGTAGTCGTTGATCTTGACGTCCAGCACGGTGGTCAGGCCGCCGAGTCCCTGGGCGCCGATGCCCAGTGCGTTGGCCTGCTCGTAGATCTCCAGGCGCAGTTCTTCCACCCGGTTGCGTGGCCCGCGGCGCTGCAGTTCGTGAATGTCGATCGGTGCGAGTAGTGCTTCCTTGGCCAGCAGCATGGCCTTCTCCGCGGTCCCGCCAATGCCGATGCCGAGGATGCCGGGCGGACACCAGCCGGCCCCCATGGCCGGCAGCTGCTCCAGCACCCAGTCGGTGATACTGTCACTCGGGTTCAGGATGGCAAAGCGTGACTTGTTTTCCGAACCGCCACCCTTCGCTGCGACGGTAATTTTGAGCCGGTCCCCGGGCACAACATCCTTGTGGATGACGGCGGGGGTGTTGTCCCCGGTGTTGCGCCGCTCACCCGCGGGGTCGGTGACGATCGAGCCGCGCAGCGGGTTGGTGGTGTCGGTATAGGCGGCGCGTACTGCGGCATTGACCATGTCATCGATGCCGGTGTCGGTCTCCCAGCGCAAGTCCATGCCGATGGTCAGGAACACATTGACAATGCCGGTGTCCTGGCAGACAGGACGTTTCCCCTCGGCACACATTCGTGAATTGATCAGGATCTGCGCCATGGCATCACGTGCCGCCGGGGACTGTTCTCTCTCCCATGCCTCGGTCATGGCCCGGATGAAGTCCGGCGGGTGGTAACAGGAGATGTACTGCAGCGCATCGCGGATGCTGTCGATGAAATCCTGTTTTTTTATAATGTTTCCCATGTCAGTGCGCCTTGTCTGCGGATGCGTGTCCCTGTTTCATTTCAATTTTAGCCTGATTCGCTGCAGGCAGATACCGGTAACACTGATTGCACGTATCAATATAGGGTATAATTTCACCAGTTAATATGCAGGAGCAGGAAATGCGTTTGGTTCTGTTATTTGCCGGACTGGTCTCTTTTGCGATGGCCGGCGCAGGCGAAGTCGATTTCACCTTGCCTGACATCAACGGTAACAAGGTGTCCCTTTCAGACTACCGTGGCAAGTGGGTCGTGGTGAACTACTGGGCCACCTGGTGCCCACCGTGCCTTGAAGAGATTCCGGACCTGGTCGAATTTCACGAGAAGCACAAGGACACCGATGCCGTCGTGCTGGGCGTGAGTTTTGAAGAGGTCAACAAGGACTACCTGGTGGATTTTGTGGACAGTCATTTCATGTCCTACCCGGTGCTGCGCATGAAGCCGGTGCCGAGGACCATACTGGGCCCGGTCACCGGCCTGCCAACCACCTACATCGTTTCGCCGACCGGCGAACGCATTGCGCGCCAGGAAGGGCCGATCACCGGGGAAGCACTCGAGAAGTTCCTGGCACGTAAACGCGCACAGCAGGGCAGCGCGCTGGCTGCACCCGTCCTGACCACTGTCGTTGACACAACCCCTTAGCACTGTCGTTCCGATATGTCCTGCAGGCGCTGCCATGTTTCCGGCCGGGTCCAGGGTGTATTTTTCAGGTCATCCACCCGTGAACAGGCGCTGGCACTGGGCGTCAGCGGCTATGCACGCAACCTGCCGGATGGCCGGGTCGAGGTGCTGGCCTGTGGTCCGGATACGGCAGTTCAGCAGCTGTGTGACTGGCTGGCACAGGGCCCGCCGGCTGCGCGCGTGAGTGCAATCAGCTGCCGTCCGGATGATGAGCACCCGCCGGATACCTTCCTGCCTTACTGACCGGCGCGGCGTCTGGCAGCCGCGGTATCCATGGAGGTGTCCGGGATCAGGATCGTATCCTCTGGTTTGCCGGGATCCGCTTCCGGGTAATCCAGCGTGTAATGCAGGCCGCGGCTTTCCTTGCGGTGCTGGGCCGAACGGATAATCAGCTCGGCCACCTGGGCCAGGTTGCGTAATTCCAGCAGGTCCCCGGAGATGGTGAAGTTGCTGTAATACTCCTGGATTTCCTGCAGCAGCAGTTGTACGCGCCGGGAGGCACGTTCCAGCCGCTTGCTGGTGCGCACGATACCCACGTAGTTCCACATGCAGCGGCGCAGTTCGTCCCAGTTGTGGCTGACCACGACTTCCTCGTCGGAATCACGTACCCGGGACTCATCCCAGGCCGGTAGCGCGGGCGGTGCCGGTGCCGACTCCAGTTGCGCCATGATGTCCTTGCCCGCGGCGCTGGCGAACACCACGCATTCCAGTAACGAGTTGCTGGCCATGCGGTTGGCGCCGTGCATGCCGGTACAGGCTACCTCGCCAACCGCGTACAGGCCGGGGACATCGGTGCGTGCCCGCAGGTCGGTCATCACGCCGCCACAGGTATAGTGCGCGGCCGGTACCACGGGGATCGGCTCCAGCGTCAGGTCGTAACCCAGCTCCCGGCAGCGGGCATAGATGGTCGGGAAATGCTCCCGGATAAACGGTGCCGGCTTGTGGCTGATATCCAGCAGGACATATTCCAGGCCCAGGCGTTTCATTTCGTGGTCAATGGCGCGCGCCACGATGTCCCGCGGGGCCAGGTCGCCGCGCGGGTCGAAGCGCTGCATGAACGGTTCACCGTCGGGCAGCAGCAGCCGGCCACCTTCGCCCCGGACCGCCTCCGATACCAGGAAGGACTTGGCCTTCGGGTGATACAGGCAGGTCGGGTGAAACTGGTTGAATTCCATGTTGGCGACCCGGCAACCGGCACGCCAGGCCATGGCAATGCCGTCACCGCTGGAGGTATCCGGGTTGCTGGTGTACAGGTACACCTTGCTGGCCCCGCCGGTGGCCAGCACCACGAAGCGCGCGGCAAATACTTCGACGTGTTTCTGTTTGCGATTGAGTACATAGGCGCCCAGGCAGCGGTTTGTATTCGGTCCGGCCCTGGCGCCGGTAATCAGGTCGACGGCGATGTGGTGCTCGAACAGGGAGATATTGCCACGCTGCCGTGCCTGGCTTGCCATGGTTTCCTCGATAGCCCGGCCCGTGGCATCCGCCGAGTGCAGTACCCGGCGGGCCGAATGGCCGCCTTCACGGGTCAGGTGAAAATCCGGCGCCTGGTCCGCTTCCGGGTGCCGGGTGAACGGGACCCCGAGATCCACCAGCTGGTGGATGGCGGCGGGTGCGGCCTCAATGGCATAACGGACGGCCTCCGGGTTATTCAACCCGGCACCGGCATCCAGTGTGTCCCTGATATGCGCGTCGAACGAATCCTCCGGGTGGGTGACGGACGAGATGCCGCCCTGGGCATACAGGGTGCAACCCTCCTGCAGGCGGCTCTTGGCAATGACCGCCACCTGCAGCCGGGGCGCCAGTTCGAGCGCCAGGCTCAGGCCGGCCGCACCGCTGCCGATGATCAATACGTCGAATGCCTGTGCTGTTGCCATTGCTTGAGCCTGCAGGGGTTAATGGTTACTGTGGGTCCCAGTGCCGGGTACAGACCCCCGGAGCTTGTTGGGACTTGCTGATAAATATCATAATTTAGATGATCTATGCGAACTATTTATTACCGCTGCGGTCACACCGGTCGGCACATAGCGTTCCGGGGCACCGGGGAACGGAGCCCCGATGAGTGAACGAAAGATTGATCAGGCACTGGTTGAGCGGGTACAGGAAGGCGACAGGACTGCCTTTGATGTACTGGTCCTCAAGTACCAGAACCGGATCATCAAGCTGATAAATCGCTATGTCCACGACCCGGATGAGGCCATGGATGTCGCCCAGGAGGCATTTATCAAGGCCTACCGGGCGCTGGGCAGGTTCCGTGGTGACAGCGCGTTCTATACCTGGATTTACCGGATCGCGATTAATACAGCCAAGAATCACCTGGTGGCCACGCGGCGGCGCCCGCCGGGCAGCGACATCGATGCGAGCGAGGCGGAACAATATGACAGTGCCGCCGGTCTGAAGGAGTATGACACACCGGAGCACCTGCTACTGAAGGACGAGATACAGACAACCATCGCCAGGGCCATCGACGAACTGCCGGATGACCTGCGTACGGCGATCACATTGCGGGAGCTGGAAGGCATGAGTTATGAAGAGATCGCGCTTGCCATGGATTGCCCGATTGGTACGGTGCGTTCGCGGATTTTCAGGGCCAGGGATGCGATCGACAGTAAATTGCAACCATTGATGAACTAGTTCAAGCAGGATATTATTATGAAAGACAGGTTACATGAACAGTTATCGGCACTGATCGACGATGAACTGGCAGAGCCGGAGCAGGCCTTGCTGGCGAGGCGGGTCGGCACCGATGCAGAACTGCACCGGCGCCTGGCGCGCTACCAGCTCATCAGCGACGCCATGCGCAACCAGTTGCCGGACCGGATCGACCCGGCATTCACTGCGCGGGTGCAGGCAGCTGTCAGGGACGAGTCCACGCAGACTTCCTCGATGCCGGGAAGCCGCCGGCTGGCGGCGTTGCTGAAGCCGGTAGCCGGACTCGCGGTAGCGGCTTCCGTCGCCGTGGTTGCGGTACTATCCCTGCAATCGGTCCGTGAGGATCCTGCAGCGTTGCCTGCCGTGGCCAGCGCACCATCCAGCGCTGATTTCATCCGCGCTGATAACACACCGGCGCCGACCATCCGTCCCCGCACGGACAAGAACCTCGATATCTACCTGGTCAATCACAATGAATACGCGGTCAATCGCGGCATGCATGGCATGCTGCCCTATGCGCGCATCATCAGCCATGATATGAGCCGTGACAGCAGGGACTAACGCAGTGCGGTGGCTGCCGGTCCTGCTGCTGGTCGCGGGATCCGCGGTTGCGCAGGAGACGGCATGGCAGTGGCTGGATGACATGGCCAGCGCCGTGCAGGGCCTCAACTATGACGGGACCTTTGTATACCTGCACGACGACAAGCTGGAAGCCATGCGCATCATTCACCAGCTGGGGGACACGGGTGAGCGTGAACGCCTGGTTGCGTTAACCGGCAGCGCCCGCGAGGTACTGCGCAACAACAAACTGGTGACCTGTATAATGCCGGACAGCAAATCGGTCATGGTCGGGCAGAGCCGGCCGCAGCCACCGTTCCCGGTAGTGCCCGATAATCTCGGCTCCCTGGAAAAATACTATCGCATCGAAATCATCGGCGATGACCGGATCGCCGGATATCTTACCCGGGTCATTGCCATTACCCCGAAAGACAGCTATCGCTATGGCTACCGTTTCTGGATCGACAAGGAAAGCAAGATGTTCCTGCGCTCGGATCTCACGGGTAACGACAGCCGACCGATCGAGCAGGTCATGTTTACCCGGCTGGGTATCGGTGGCCCGATCGCCGACTCGGAGTTGCAACCGTCGCTGACCGGTGACGGGTATGCCTGGTATCACCAGGACAACAGCAAGGCTGCGCCGGAGAGTACCGGTAACAACCCCCGCTGGATCGTACGCCGCCTGCCGGCAGGTTTCGACCTGACCAATTACCAGCTGAAACGCATGCACCCGGACAGCGATGCGACCGAGCACCTGGTCTACAGTGACGGACTCGCGACCGTGTCGGTCTACGTGGAAACCGGGGCCGTCGGAGCAGATGCCTTTAGAGGACTGTCCGGCAAGGGCGCCATGAATGCCTTTGGTGCCGTGGTCGACGGGCACCAGGTGACTGTTGTCGGGGAAGTGCCTGCGGTCACAGTGGAAATGATGGCCAGTTCAGTGGTTGCGCGCAGCGGTGGCCGGCATGATTGAGGAAACCGGGCAGGTGGTCGAGGTGCGTGACCGATATGCCTGGATAGCAACCAAGCCACAGACCGGCTGCAACCGCTGTGCCGCCCGCAGTGGCTGTGGTATCACGGTGCTGGCGAAGGTACTGGGTCGGCGCTCTGCGCCGGTGCGTGTGATTAATTGCATCGGGGTCGCGTCCGGTGATCGTGTGGTGATCGGGATTCCGGAGTCCGGGCTGGTGCGCGGCTCGCTGGCGGTCTATAGCGCGCCGCTGGCCGGCCTGTTTGCCGGGGCCATGACCGGCCATTACCTGCTGGCCGGGATCGCTGCGCTACCTGTCGAGCTGGCCAGTATCACGGGTGCGGCCGCCGGGTTTGCAGCAGCGCTCGCCTGGCTGCGGTCCTTTAGCAGAAAATCGGCGCAGGATGCCCGCTACCAGCCCGTTTTACTGCGCCAGTTACTGGCAACTGCAGAATGACTGCCCGACACCGGATAAAGATACTTGAGAAAGCTCTGATTAATGCGTCATTGCGAGGAACGATAGTGACGATGCAATCTGTTAGCGCTTGAATTTCCGTTTATGAGACTGCTTCGCTGTGCTCGCAGTGACAGTATATTTAAATACATCAGTGATTATTTGATAAACCCTAACTGGAGAGAAACGTATGATGAATGTCCGCAACCGTTCCGGATACGCCTGGGTAACAGGCCTGTTAATGATGCTCGCTGTCCACAGTGTTCAGGCGCGGCAACTTCCGGGGTTTACCGGCCTGGTCAAGGAGGCCGGCCCGGCCGTGGTCAATATCAGTACCACGCAGAAAGTGCAGTCCAGGACCCAGGGGCTGCCGGAGGACTTTGAGATGCCGAACCTGCCGGAAGGCAGCCCGTTCGGCGAACTGTTCAAGTACTTCTTTGACCAGGAAGACGGTGATCCCGGTTATCGCGATGCCAAGTCGCTGGGATCCGGTTTTATTATCTCGGCAGATGGCTACGTACTCACTAACTACCACGTGGTCAAGGATGCTGACGAGATTATCGTGCGGCTGAATGACCGCCGCGAGTTGCGTGGCGAAGTCATCGGGACGGACAAGCGCAGTGACGTGGCACTGCTCAAGATCGATGCCACCGATCTGCCGGTTGCGAAAATCGGCACGTCGAGTTCACTGGAGGTCGGTGAGTGGGTGCTGGCCATCGGTTCACCCTTCGGTTTCGACTATTCAGCCACTGCCGGTATCGTCAGCGCCAAGGGCCGCAGCCTGCCGCGGGAAAACTACGTGCCCTTCATTCAGACGGATGTGGCGATCAATCCGGGTAACTCGGGTGGCCCGCTGTTTAACCAGGAAGGGGAAGTCGTCGGGGTCAATTCACAGATCTACAGCCGTACCGGTGGTTACATGGGACTGTCGTTCGCCATCCCGATCGAGGTGGCCATGGATGTGGCTGATCAGCTCAAGACCACCGGCCGGGTCAGTCGCGGCTGGCTCGGGGTACTGATCCAGGACATTACCCTGGACCTTGCCGAATCATTTGGTATGAAACACCCGCGCGGTGCGCTGGTTGCCAAGGTACTGCCGGACAGTCCTGCGCAAGCGGCGGGCATCGAGGTGGGTGACGTGATTGTCAGGTTCGACGGCAAGGAAGTCAGGGACTCTGCCAGTTTGCCGCCTATCGTTGGCAGGACCAAGGTCGGCGTTTCCATTCCGGTTGACGTGATTCGTAATCGCAAGCAGAAGGTTGTCAAGGTGAAGCTTGGCGAGCTGCCCGAGGATGCAGCCGTTGCCAGTGCAGACAAGCCGGCGACCGATAAAACCAATCGGCTGGGTATGAGTGTGGCAGAACTGTCAGATGAGCAGCGTGCAGAACTCGAGGTTGATACGGGTGTCCTGGTGACCCGCCTGGTTGATGGTGCGGCTTCCCGCGCCGGCGTGCACAAGGGCGATATCATCCTGAGTATTGATAACAAATCCGTCAAGAATGTCGAGGCGTTCCGAAAATTGGTCAAGGGATTGCCCGATAACAAGTCGGTAGCGATCCTGGTCCAGCGCAATGGCAGTCCCACCTTCCTGGCGCTCAAGGTGCCGGTCGCCGATGAGGGCTGACACCCGGCATGTCGGGTAGCCTGGCTGGCCGCGTCGTATGCCAGCCAGGTTTACCGTTTACATCCGTCACGATTGTCACCTGTGTACCGACATGGTGCAGGAACTGGAGCGGCTGAAAACCGAACTGGATTTCGGTTACATCCTCTGTGATGTCGATACCGACCCGGAACTGGTCGAGCGGTACGGCGATCGGGTACCGGTACTGGCGGACGGGGATACCGATATTTGCTGGTATTTTCTCGAACACGAGCGTTTGCGCGAGTACTGTGGCGCGGGCTGAACATGTATCCCTGATCCAGCAACTTGCACCTTTCGAGCGTGCATCCGCCGTCCCCGGTAAGCTCCCCTGTCAGGGAACGCTGCAAGTCCATCCCTGGACGCTCAACGGCTTCATCCCTGAAGCCGATGTCCCTGACAGGGGAGCTTACCGGGGACACCGGATTACCGGACGCAAGAGTCTGACTGGTTGCTCGGGGTCCAGTGGGGGGCTGCTCAAGACCGTTGGCCGCAGGGATGCGGCCATCGAGCGTACAGGGATGTATTTACAGCGGGTCTTGAGCAGCCCCCCACTCTGGACCCCGAGTGACCTTGCTCGGTCCGTGCAAGCTGCTGGATTAGGGGAAAAAATAGTAAATATCGTTTGTAATCAAATATATGTGAATAAACACGAATGTTGGCTGACGCAAACTTGTATGCCAGGCTGTGTATCGCTCCCGGTATGCTCGACGACCGCGTCCCTGTGGTCGATGGTTCCGCAAGTATATGTCAGCGAATATACATACACCTTGGTAACATACGGCCCCTGTTTCTCATAAGCACAGGATTAATTACCGCGAGGTGCCGCGTTTCCGGCGTGGTCCTGGCGTCTTGCCATGACTGACCGTCAACACGTTCGTAATTTCTCGATTATTGCCCATATCGATCACGGAAAATCAACGCTGGCCGATCGCTTTATCCAGATCTGCGGGGGGTTGAGCGAGCGTGAAATGGAAGAGCAGGTGCTGGACTCCATGGATCTGGAGCGGGAACGCGGGATTACCATCAAGGCGCAGAGTGTCTCGCTGAAGTATCACGCACGTAACGGCGAGACCTATGAATTCAACCTGATCGACACCCCGGGACACGTGGATTTCTCCTACGAGGTCTCACGCTCGCTGGCCGCCTGCGAAGGGGCATTACTCGTGGTCGATGCAGCGCAGGGTGTCGAGGCCCAGAGTGTCGCGAACTGCTATACCGCGATTGATCAGGGCCTGGAGGTGGTCCCGGTACTGAACAAGATCGATCTGCCTGCGGCCGAACCGGAACGGGTGATCCGGGAGATCGAGGAAATCATCGGTATCGAGGCCGGTGATGCAGTGCGTGTGAGCGCCAAGACCGGGGAGGGCGTCGTTGACCTGCTGGAGTCCCTGATCGGGAAGATACCTGCGCCGGCAGCGGACTCAGAGGCCGCATTGCGTGCACTGATCGTGGACTCCTGGTTTGACAACTATGTCGGGGTGATCTCGCTGGTGAGGGTTGTCGAGGGGAAGCTTTCCCGGCGCGAAAAGATTGCGGTCATGTCCACCGGGCGGACCTTCCAGGTCGAGAAACTGGGTGTGTTTACGCCGAAGCCGCAGGATCGGGATTACCTGCAGGCCGGTGATGTCGGTTTTGTCATTGCCGGGATCAAGGACATTGATGGTGCGCCGGTCGGTGATACCCTGACCCGTGTCGGGCAACCGGCAGAGATCCCGTTATCCGGATTCAAGATGATACAACCGCGTGTGTTCGCGGGCCTGTTTCCGGTCAGTTCGGATGATTACGAGAACCTGCGTGATGCGCTGCAGAAACTGCGCCTCAATGATGCCGCACTGCATTACGAGCCGGAAACCTCGCAGGCGCTCGGTTTTGGTTTCCGTTGCGGTTTCCTCGGTATGCTGCACATGGAGATCGTGCAGGAGCGGCTGGAACGGGAGTATGACCTGGACCTGATCACCACGGCGCCCACGGTCATCTACGAGGTGGCGACGACCTCGGGCGAGGTGTTGCAGATCGATAATCCCGCCAGCCTGCCGCCGGTCAATAGTATTGAGGAAATTCGCGAGCCGGTTATCGAGGCCAATATCCTGGTGCCGCAGGACTATCTCGGTGCGGTGATTACCCTGTGTGTGGAAAAGCGCGGTGTCCAGAAGAACATGCAGTACCTGGGTAACCAGGTGTCATTGAGTTATGAACTGCCGATGAGCGAGATCGTGCTGGATTTCTTTGACCGCCTGAAATCGGTCAGCCGCGGCTACGCCTCGTTCGACTATCATTTCGTACGCTTCCAGCCGGCACCGCTGGCGAAGCTGGATATCCTGATTAACGGGGAGCGAGTGGACGCGCTCTCCGTTATCGTGCACCGGGACGTGGTGCAGGGTCGCGGCCGTGCGCTGGCCGTCAAGATGAAGGAACTGATACCTCGCCAAATGTACGAGGTTGCCATCCAGGCGGCCATCGGCTCCCAGGTTATTGCGCGGACCACGGTAAAGGCGATGCGCAAGAACGTGACGGCAAAATGTTATGGCGGTGATATCTCGCGCAAGCGCAAGTTGCTCGAGAAACAGAAGGCCGGCAAGAAACGCATGAAGAAGTTTGGCAAGGTCGAAATACCGCAATCCGCCTTTCTGGCCGTGTTGCAGGTGGGTAATGATTGATGGCGGCGATGGTCTATAATGGCCGCCTTCCGGATATCACCATAAACAGAACAGGTCATTATGAATTTTGATTTTCCAACCATACTGGTAGCCGCCACGTTCTTTACCGGGCTGGCATGGGCCGCCGATTCCATGCTGTGGGCTCCACGCCGGCGTCACAAGGCAGCCGGCCTGGTCGATGACGGACTCGTCTCCGGGTCGGAACAGGTCCAGGCAGCGCTGAAGGAGCCGACCTGGATCGAGTACTGCAAGTCCTTTTTCCCTGTCATCCTCGCCGTCCTGCTGCTGCGCTCGTTTCTGGTAGAGCCGTTCAGGATACCGTCGGGTTCCATGATGCCGACATTGCTGGTCGGCGACTTCATTCTTGTGAACAAGTATGCCTATGGCATCCGGCTGCCGGTAGTGAATGCCAAGGTCATCGAAACCGGTGCGCCGCAACGCGGTGACGTGGTGGTTTTCAGGTACCCCAGGGACCCGTCAGTGGATTACATCAAACGGGTTGTCGGGATTCCGGGTGACCGGATCAGCTATTACAACAAGGTACTGCATATCAACGGCAAGCCGGCCGAACAGCTTCCGCGCGGCACCTATGTCGGCAAGGGGTCCGGGGTCAATATGTCGGGCGCCAGTGAGCGCATCGAGCGACTGGGTGACATGCAGCACCAAATCCTGGTGATGCCGCGCACACCCGGGCTGGAGGGGGAATACATCGTCCCGGCGGGTGAGTATTTTGTTATGGGGGACAATCGTGATAATAGTAATGACAGCCGTTACTGGGGGTCGGTACCGGAGAAGAATCTGGTTGGCAAGGCATTCCGTATCTGGATGAACTGGGATTCCGCCAACGGCGGGATTGATACCGGCCGGATCGGTATGAAAATTCAATAGGGCAGGCGCGAGGGAGACTGTATGCACTCATTAAAGCGACAAAACGGTATGACCGCCATTGGCTGGATGATTGTACTGGCGTTGATCGGGTTCTTTGTGCTGATAACGCTGCGGATGGCGCCGGCTTACATGGAGTTCTATAAAGTCGTATCGACGCTTGAATCGCTGGAAGAGGAAACCGGCTGGACCGAGGTATCGCCGCAAGCTATCAGGCGGCTCCTTGAGCGTCGTTTCGACATCAGTTTTGTGTACGCGATCACTCCCAGGCAGGTGAGCATCAAGTCGGTGGGTGCATACTATAATGTAACGGCAAAGTACGAAGCCCGTGAACACCTGTTTGCTAATGTTTATGTTGTGATGAAGTTTAACAAGATGATCAGGATACGCCGGAATTGACGCAACCGGTTTCGGATCTTGCAAAAACCCTGGGGTACCGGTTTGCTGATCTG
>QIFB01000093.1 GCA_003230545.1 Gammaproteobacteria bacterium
GGGCCCAGGGGAATTGCTCAAGACCCGCTGCAAGTACGTCCTGGTCGCTCCCGGCATCCTGCCTCCCGCGACACTAGTACATCCCTGTACGTCGTAAGCTCGATGGCCGCATCCCTGCGGCCAACGGTCTTGAGCAATCCCCCTGCACCCCGAGCAACCGGGCAGACTCCTGCGTCTGGCAATCCGGTGTCCCGGCAGTTCTCTTGTCAGGGGCATCGGCTTCAGGGATGAAGCCGTTGAGCGTCCAGGGATGGACTTGCAGCGGCCCCTGACAAGAGAACTGCCGGGGCGGCGGATTCACGCTCGAAAGGTGCAGTCCGATCGATCAGGAGTATCAGCAAGCGCCATCAAAATCCTGCTGCCGCCAGGCTTCGTACACCACCACGGCGACGGTATTCGACAGATTCAGGCTACGGCTGTTGTCCGCCATGGGCAGGCGCAAAACCAAAACGGCGTCTGCGCCAAGCATGGCCAGAATATCATCCGGCAAACCGCGGGTTTCCGGCCCGAACAGCAAGGCATCACCTGGTTCAAAGGTGGCATTAGAATAGTGACGCGTACCGCGCGTCGATAATGCCCAGGTTTGTCGCGGTCGTACTTCAGCAAGTAAGTCGGTGAATGAATCATGCAGCTGGACACGGGCCGATTCGCGGTAATCCAGACCGGCACGGCGCAGCTTGCGATCATCAAGGTCGAATCCCAGCGGCCGGACCAGGTGCAGGGCACTGCCGGTGTTGGCGCAAAGGCGTATTATATTACCGGTGTTGGGTGGGATCTCCGGTTGAAGAAGCACAATATGAAACATACAGGCCCTGCAGTAAATGACTTGTGAACACGCTGACTGACAGTGAGCGGCAAAAACTGCGCGTCGGGTTTTGCGGGCTTGATCTTGCCACGCCGCTGGTTTTGCTGTCAGGCTGCGTTGGTTTCGGTGAAGAATATACACGCGTCACCGGCTTTTCCAACCGCGACGCGGGTGCCATCTGCCTGAAGGGCACCACGCTGGAACCACGGCTCGGCAATGCGCCACACCGCGTCACAGAGACCTGGCAGGGCATGTTGAATGCCATCGGCCTGCAGAACCCCGGGGTCGACGCCGTCGTCAACGAAATTCTACCGGCGCTGGATTTTACCGAAACCCGCTTTATCGCCAATGTCTCCGGTTCTACCGTGGAGGAATACGTCGAGGTCACCCGGCGCTTCGATGGCTCGCCGATCGATGCCATCGAGATCAATATTTCCTGTCCCAACGTCAAGGAAGGTGGCGTTGCTTTCGGCAATGACCCGGACATGTCGGCCCGTGTGGTTGCGGCCTGCCGGGCAGTTACCGGGAAACCGCTGATTACCAAGCTCTCGCCCAACCAGACCGATATTGCCGAAAATGCCCGGCGCTGTATCGAGGCCGGCACCGACGGCTTTGCCGTCATTAATACGCTGATGGGCATGGCCATCGATATCGAGACCCGCCAGCCGGTCATCGGCAATAACCAGGGCGGCCTGTCGGGACCGGCGATCAAGCCGGTTGCCCTGCTCAGGGTGCACCAGGTCTACCAGGTATGCCAGCCACACGGTATCCCGATCATTGGCCAGGGCGGGATCACCACAGCGAATGATGCCATCGAGTTTCTGATCGCCGGTGCGGCAACCGTCGGTGTCGGTACCGCGCTGTTCTACGACCCGCTGGTCTGTCCGGACATCAACCGCGGCATTGTCGATTACCTCGAGAAGCATTCCCTTCCCGACGTCAGCGCGCTGACCGGCAGCCTGGTATTGCACGGGGACAGCAGCAGCCCCTGCGCTGCGGGCTGACACACGTCATTCCGGCCGGTTACTGGATCCCCGGCCCCTTAATGATCGCCGTTCAGTCCCAGTTCCCTGAGCTTGCGTGTCAGGGTATTGCGGCCCCAGCCAAGCAGGCGTGCCGCCTCCTGGCGTTTGCCGCCGGTATGCTGTAACGCGGTTTCGATCATAATGCGCTCGAAGGCTGGCGTGGCCTCCTCCAGTATCTGTTCACGCCCGGCAGCAAGCTGCTGCTGAACCCACCGGTGTAGCAAAGCCTCCCAATCGCCATCGGCACCCCTGTCAGTGGCTGATCCGGCCGCAAGTTCCTCCGGCAGGTCCTTGGGGTGGATTTCCTGGCCAGGCGCCATCACCGTTAACCAGCGACACAGGTTCTCGAGCTGGCGCACATTACCAGGCCAGTCCATCTCTGCAAGCAATTTCTCAACGTCCGACCCCAGCTGTTTTACCTCGACCTCGAGCTCCTGTGCTGCCCTTTCGAGAAAGTGCTGCATCAGAACCGGGATATCCTCGCGGCGCTCGCGCAGGCTTGGGATGTGTATGCGAATTACATTCAGACGGTGAAACAGGTCTTCGCGAAACTCATTGTCCCGGACACTCTGTTCAAGATTCTGGTGTGTGGCCGCGATAATGCGCACATCCACCTGCTTCGGCGTATGTGCACCGACCGGATAAAATTCACCATCAGCCAGTACCCGCAGCAGGCGGGTTTGCAGTTCCGCCGGCATGTCACCGATTTCATCGAGCATCAGCGTGCCGCCGTTGGCCTGCTCAAATCGACCGGTACGCCGGTGTTGTGCGCCGGTAAACGCACCGCGCTCGTGCCCGAACAGCTCCGACTCCAGCAAATCACGCGGAATGGCTGCCATGTTGAGTGCCACAAATGGTTTGTCTGCACGTGAACTGTGGCGGTGCAGTGCCAGCGCCACCAGCTCCTTGCCGGTTCCGGACTCGCCGTTGATCAATACCGTGGCATTGGAGTGCGACAGACGGCCAATGGCCCGAAACACTTCCTGCATAGCCGGCGCCTTGCCGATAATTTCGGGTGCCTCGTGTTTATCCGCGATTTCAGCGCGTTGCTTCTGCTGATAACGCACGTCCAGTGCACGCTGCACCAGTGCCGCCGCCTCATCGACATCAAACGGTTTCGGCAGGTACTCGAATGCGCCCCCCTTGTACGCAGACACCGCGCTGTCGAGATCGGAATGCGCCGTCATAATGATGACCGGCACATCCGGGCAGGTGCTGTTGATCCGTTCGAGCAGCTCCAGGCCGTCAATGCCCGGCATGCGTATATCTGAAACAATCACGGCCGGCTCTTCCTGCACCAGCGCCTCCAGCGCACTGCTGCCCGATTCAAAGCTGACAACGGTCATTCCTGCCTTTTGCAGGGCCTTCTCCAGTACCCAGCGGATGGAGCTGTCATCATCGATTACCCAGACCTTATGGTTCCCTGTCATGTTTCCTCTTCCAGCGGGAGCAGTATCGTGAACACGGTTTCTCCCGGTTTACTGTCGCATTCAATTAACCCTTGATGACGATTTACCAGTGACTGGGCAATGGAAAGTCCAAGCCCCGTCCCGTCACTGCGGCTGGTCACCATTGGATAGAATATTTTTGCCCGCAATGCAGCGTCGATTCCCGGCCCGTTATCGATGACTTCCACACAAGCCACCAGGCGATGCTGCTTGTTGCCAATATTGAACTTGCGCTGCACGCGGGTCCGAAGAATGATCTCGCCCCTGCCTTCCAGTGCCTGCGCCGCGTTACGTACGATATTGAGAACCGCCTGCACCAGCAGGCCCGGATCGGCCATCAGGTCCGGCAGGCTGGGATCATAGTCCTGGATAATCCGCAGGCCGGAGTCGGCCTCCACCAGCACCAGCTCCCGCACCCGTTCCAGGATCTCGTGAACATTGACGGCCTGCATATTCGGTACATCATTCGGACCCAGCATGCGGTCCATCAGGTTGTGCAGGCGGTCGGCTTCGCCAATAATGATCCGCGTATATTCCCTGAGTTCACTGTCAGGGATTTCCTTTTCGAGCAGTTGTGCTGCACCGCGCAGCCCGCCCAGCGGATTTTTAATTTCGTGTGCAAGCCCGCGCAACAGGGAATGGGTAGCTTCCTGTTGGGCAATCAGCTGTTCTTCCTGTTCAACCCGCAGGTGGTGATCCACCTTGCGCATTTCCAGCATGATGCCGGTCTGCCCGCCAGACAGACTGACCGGCGTATACGTGCAATTGACGATTACGGTCAGGCCGTTGGTCATTTCATGCCGGCAGGCACGCTGGTTGAAAACCTGTCCTGACTCCATGGCGTCGCCCAGGTGCGCAACCAGTCTCCCGGCATTGACAAACAGCTCGTTAATACCCTTGCCACGTGCGTGCCGGTTGCTCTGGGCAAACATGACTTCACCGGCGGTGTTGATATAGTGAAGCCGGAAATCGCTGCTGAATACCACTACCGTGGTGCTGAGATGGTCCAGCAGGCTTTCGCCGTGAATCTCGGGTAATTGCGCCACGTCTGCCATAAGCTGTTTCGTTGCAAGATCCAAACCACAGCCTGCGTTCCCTTCAATATGCAGGTTTCATTTATTAATGCTTGTATATACAAAGAGATAAACTGACCGTCGTTTCGAGACGATGAGTCCTAACTAACCATGTTGGCCTATTATGCACCATTATGGTGCATACTGGATAGTTATTTTATACGCCTCGTTGGATACCAGGTGCGGATTGATGCGCCAGGGCGAGGCAGACAGCTACGAGGCCGGGGTTGGCTTTGGTTTAACGCTCGGCAACGGTGTCGGCTTGGGTTTGTTGTTCGGGTTGTTTGGATTATTCGGACTGTTAATGGACTCGCGTTGCAGATGGAAGGTCACCGCTGACGCGCTCACTACGGGATTATCATCCTTATCGATCACATACGCGGAGATATTGTGGGTGCCGCGATCGATATTACTGAAACTGATGGCCATTTTCTCGACAGGGCTGCCGTGCCGCTCGTCATCCAGATAAAACTGTACCCTGTGGCCCAACCGGGTCATCAGCGGGGGATCGAGCTCAACACTGATCTGTACCACCCCCTGGTTACTACGCACGGTGGCCTCAGCTTCCGGCTCTGTGATTGTCATGCTTTTGTACAGGTTTTTTACCGGTTGCTTTGCCGGTGAGGCAGTGAGCTTCGGCAGCGGTGGTGGTGTGTAGGTCGGCAGTTCCGGCAGGCGCATACGCACGGCGCCCGTGGTGGGTGTATCCGAGTAAATGACTTCACCGGACTCGGTGACGGTCTTGTAGACGGCAGCCTGGACCAGGCCAGCGAGCAGTACCAGCAGCAGCAGGATATATCTCATAGTGATCACCATAAACGCGGTCCCGGGCTTATGCAATACGGCTGGTCCGTTATTTGTCGCCGCCTGTTCATGACGTGCCTGTCAGACACTGTCCGGGAGCGGTAATTCAAATAAAAAGCGCCCCTTGCGGGGCGCTCCGGATACTGCAGGTAACGGCCCGGCTTACAGGCTGTAGTACATATCGAACTCGATCGGGTGGGTGGTCATGCGCAGGCGCGTGACTTCTTCCATCTTGAGGTTGATGTAGGCATCAATCATGTCATCACTGAACACGCCACCAATGGTCAGGAACTTGCGATCCTGGTCGAGCGCCTCCAGAGCCTGGTCGAGCGAGCTGCACACTGTCGGGATTTTCTTTTCCTCTTCCGGCGGCAGGTCATACAGATCCTTGTCCATGGGACCGCCCGGATCGATCTTGTTCTTGATGCCATCAAGACCGGCCATCATCATGGCAGAAAAACACAGATAGGGATTGCCACTGGAATCCGGGAACCGGATCTCGACACGGCGCCCTTTCGGGTTCGAATCAAACGGGATTCGCACGGAAGCTGAACGGTTACGGGCCGAGTAGGCCAGCATCACCGGCGCCTCAAAACCCGGCACCAGGCGCTTGTAGCTGTTGGTGCTGGCATTGGTGAAGGCATTCAGTGCGCGTGCGTGCTTGAAGATACCGCCGATGTAATACAGTGCCTGCTGTGACAGACCACCGTACTTGTTGCCGGTGAAGATGTTCTTGCCGGCCTTGGCCAGTGACTGGTGCACGTGCATACCACTGCCGTTGTCGCCAACGATTGGTTTGGGCATGAAGGTCGCTGTTTTACCGTAACCGTGTGCAACGTTATGCACGACGTATTTCAGGATCTGGTTCTGATCGGCGCGCGCTACCAGCGTGTCGAATCTGGTACCGATTTCACACTGGCCTGCAGTCGCCACCTCGTGGTGATGCACCTCGACAGGAACGCCCATTTCCTCCAGGGCCAGGCACATGGCGCCACGCAGGTCGTGCAGGGAATCCACTGGCGGGACCGGGAAGTAACCGCCCTTCACAGTCGGGCGGTGACCGATGTTGCCGTCCTCGTAGACGCGCTCGGCGTTCCAGGAAGCCTCTTCCGAATCGACCTTGCAGAAGGAACCGCTCATGTCGGCGCCCCAGCGTACATCGTCCAGCACAAAGAATTCCGGCTCCGGACCAAAGTAGGCGGTATCGGCAATCCTGGTGGACTTCAGGTAGGCCTCGGCACGCTTGGCGATGGAACGCGGGTCACGGTCGTAACCCTTCATCGTGGTCGGCTCGAGGATGTCGCAGCGCAGGTTCACGGTGGGCTCGTCACTGAACAGGTCCATCACGGCGGTCGTAGAATCCGGCATCAGGACCATGTCGGACTCGTTGATGCCCTTCCATCCGGCAATACTGGAACCATCAAACATCTTGCCGTCCTTGAAAAAGGCGGTGTTGACCACACTGGCAGGCATCGATACATGCTGCTCCTTGCCAATGGTATCGGTGAACCGCAGGTCGATAAACTTGACCCCGTTGTCCTTCATCATTTTCAAAACTTTGGTTGCAGACATTCCAACTCCTCCAAATCAGCTGACACAACAAAATCACACACCGCGACCGGTCTGGCAGCGATTATGTCCAAATAAATCGTGAACGATTCTTGTTATTCAGAAGGCAGGAATTATGCCACGGCAACAAGCGCGGCAACTACCGGTTTTTCACAGCTTTAACCCTCTTATCCACAAGTGTTACGCACTATATAGGTGCGTGTGTTGCGCTAATGCGCCTTTATGGTGCATCAGCACCCTGGTAATACACCTGCACATCACCGATATCTTCCACACTGCCGGCCGCCGCGATGATCTGTCGAGCACGTGCCCGCAGATCACCCTGACTGCCGGTAGCCAGCGGCACAAACACCTCGACATTGACCCGGCCATCGAGGTAATGCAGCACCACCCGGTCAATCACCGGGTGCGGCTGCAGGGCATCCCACTGCACATCGAGGCGCCGCAGGATCTCGTCGCGCTGCGGCAGTTGGTTGCAGGGCGAGGCCAGCTCATCATCCTCGGGATCAATATGCACCGTCACGTCGGCCACATCGTCATCGCTGTTCATCAGGCGGGCACGCACGCTTTCGCCAATCTGGTGCCCCTCGGACACACTCAGCGCCGGATCGACAAGGATATGCACATCCACCAGCGCATCGCTACCACTGCGCCGGGTGCGCAGCATGTGCAGGGCACGCACACCGCTGACACCAAGGATGGTCTCGCGGAGGGCACTGACCCGGTCGGTTTCCAGCGAGGTGTCGATCAGCTCCTGCAGGCTCTTCCACAACAGACCCCAGCCGATTTTCGCAATCATCAGGGCGACCGCCACCGCGGCAATGGCATCGAGATAAGGCCAGCCAGCCATGACCCCCGCGATCCCGATGATTACCACGATGGATGAAATTGCATCGCTGCGGCTGTGCCAGGCATTCGCAAGCAACATGTTCGAGTGCAAGCGGCGGCCGGCGTGCGCGGTGTAGTGGTAGATGGCCTCCTTCGCGACCACCGAGACAAAGGCAACCACCAGTGCCAGCCAGCCCGGGTGCAGCAACAATGCCGGATTGAGCAGGCGCCTGACGGCATCCCAGCCGATGCCAACGGCCACCACCGTTAATGCCACACCGAGCGCAACGGTTGTAACGGTTTCGATGCGGCCATGACCATAGGGATGTTCGGCGTCCGCCTCGCGGTGTGCATGCTTGGCCGCGAACAGCACCATGATATCGGTACCGAGGTCGGACAGTGAATGCACCCCGTCCGCGATCAGCGCTTGCGACTGCGCGGTGATACCGACGAGAATCTTTACCACGCCCAGTACCAGGTCGACCACCGAGCCCACCAGCGTCACCTTGCGGACCTCGCGGTAACGCAGGTCCAGCGTATTCCGGGCCGTGGCTTCGTTCATGGTATTTGATTAACCCCGATAGCAGGTCAGTCACTGCCGACACGGATGGTAATGGTTATCGTGTCTTCCTGCTCGTCGATTTCACACACCTCGTGGCCATGCACCCGACACCAGGCCGGAATATCGTGGAGCACGCCCGGATCGGTACACCGCACCCTGAGCAAATCACCTGGCTGCAGGTCGGCGACCGCGTCCTGGGCGCGAATCACCGGTAGCGGACACAGCAGGCGCCGGGCATCGACGGACTTCACAGGTACCAGTCAGCCGGTACCTGCCCGGCCGGGTATGGCTTGACTGCCCGTGCCCGGGATGCGCCGTCCTTCCCGGTCACCTCGATGGTCACACACTCGGCATCCCGGCCCTGGCTGAAGCGTGCCGTCAGGCGTGCCGCCAGCTCGATATCAGCGGCATCCGGCTCCCCGTCGATCAGCACCAGCGGGCCACGGTGGCTGGTGGGCAGCATATGTACGAAGCGCTTGCGATAGCCTTCCAGGTAACGGTTTTCGCCTTCCTCCCGACCCACGATCAGCTTGAAGTTGGGCCGCGGCCGGAGATGGCGCCCGACCTTCAGCAGCATGATGTCATCGATTTCATACTCACGCTTGCCGCGCGTTGCCCACAAATCCGCCAGCTTGACGGAATACTGCCTGTCGGTCAGGAAACAGCAACCGCCGGCCGGCTGGGCATAGTCCTCGAAGCCGTAGTGCGCCGCCAGCGCCATCTGCGGCTTGCGTGAGCGGCCATTGAAATCATGCAGCTGGTCGCGATCCAGCCAGCCTTCCTGTTCCGGGCGTGTCGGCGGCAGGTTTTTTGCGCACAGCGGGCGCACCAGCCGGTCACCGGCGCCGGATTCACGTGCCACCACCGGCATGGTATCGCGGCGCTGCGACATCGGGCGCTGGCCAATGACCTCGCCGGTGATGATGCAGTCAAAACCGTTGGCATCGATCCATTCGCGCGCCTTGTTTACCATGAAGACCTTGCAGTCCAGGCACGGATTGAGGTTGGAACCGTACCCGTGTTTCGGGTTGATGACCACGTCCTTGTATTCCTCGATGATATCGACAATGTGCAGCTTGATACCAAGTTGTTCGGCCACCCATAACGCATTGTTGCGCTTCGGTCGGGCGCGGTCCTTCTTGCGAATGGCATGGGTGTGGCCTTCCACGCAAAAACCGGTATAGAAGTTGATACCTTCTACATGCACGCCCTGGTCCATCATCACGCGCGCCGCCAGCAGTGAATCGAGTCCGCCGGAAATCAGGGCAATCGCTTTGCGGGGTTCGGGCATGATGGAGTCAATAACGAGATACAGTAGCCCGGATGTAGCGCAACGGAATCCGGGGAACCTGGTTCAATACCATCCCGGATTCCGTTGCACTCCATCCGGGCTACCTATGTTTTTTACGGCAAACAATGATCGCATTCTACCCCATGCATCGGGCAGAACGTTAAAAAAGCACAGGGATTCAGTGTTTTTCGGGGCTGCCGGCCAGCGGGATGGCGCCGGCGGCGGCCACCTGCCGGTAACTGCGCCGGCTGCCCGTGTCCTGCCACAGATCCATCGCCTGGAATGGCGTCAGGATCGAATCACCACCCAGCTCGCGCATGGCATGCATGATGTCCATGAGAATGACAAAGGCGCGTGACAGGTGTTCATAGACCACCGACCAGCTGTGGTCCAGTCGGTCCGACAGCTGCTGGTAGGAGGAACGGCCGAGGTTGACGAAGTAACTGACCCGGACCAGGCGACGTTCCGCGAGCTGCGGGAACATGCCGGAGAACAGCAGGCAGTGATCGCCGACATCCCGCAGGCGCTCGATGCGCAGCTCACCTGCACAGGCCTGGGCGTTAAGGTAATCTTCGGCAATGATGCGGGAAGCACACTGCGGTTGATTGCAAAAGCGCATCAACAGAAAGACAAGATAGCTTTCCAGCGTTTCATCCAGTCGATGGTCGCAGCTGGCCTGGGCTTCCTGGACCAGCGCCTGCCACTGTGACTGGGACGTGGGTTCGAGAACAAGCGCTTGCATGCTTTTCCTCCACCGGGCGATGACCGATTGATCGGCCGCTGAACCGGTATGCTTTAGGGTCTACCCTGCAAACCGGTGCCAGCTCACGAACGTCCGGTACATCAATATTTACCATATAGACAGGGGAAATGTCACGCCAGTGCCTTTATATCGGGAAAATTCCGGTGTGGCACGCTATACTCGCCGGTCGGCATAGCGCCTTAAAAACGTTAGACAAGCAAACACTTTCCATCGTGTCCGAGACACCCAGAACATTCCAGGATTTGATCCTTGCGCTCCAGCACTACTGGGCAGGCAAGGGCTGTGCCCTGCTGCAGCCCTATGACATGGAGGTGGGCGCGGGAACCTTTCACCCGGCCACCTTCCTGCGCGCCATCGGCCCGGAACCCTGGCGGGCGGCCTACGTGCAACCGTCACGGCGTCCCGCCGACGGGCGCTACGGGGAAAACCCGAACCGGCTGCAGCATTATTACCAGTACCAGGTGGTGCTGAAACCGTCGCCGCTGGAAATCCAGGAACTGTACCTGGAATCATTGTGCGAACTCGGTATCGATATGCTGGTGCACGATGTGCGCTTCGTGGAGGACAACTGGGAGTCACCCACGCTTGGCGCCTGGGGGCTTGGCTGGGAAGTCTGGCTGAACGGCATGGAAATTACCCAGTTCACCTATTTCCAGCAGGTCGGCGGACTCGAATGCCGGCCGGTAACCGGTGAGATTACCTACGGACTGGAGCGCATCGCCATGTACCTGCAGGAAGTCGAAAGCGTCTTCGACCTGGTGTGGTCGGAAGGGCCCGACGGCCCGGTGACCTACCGCGACGTGTTTCACCAGAACGAGGTGGAGCTGTCGGCCTACAATTTCGAGCAGGCGGACATCGAATCACTGCACCACTGGTTTGATGTCTGTGAACGTGAAAGTTCGCGCCTGATTGAAGCCGGCCTGCCACTACCGGCCTACGAAATGGCACTGAAGGCATCGCATACCTTTAACCTGCTGGATGCGCGCAACGCCATCTCGGTCACCGAGCGCCAGCGCATTATTCTGCGGGTTCGTACCCTGACCCGCCAGGTGGCCGAGGCCTACTACACCCGGCGCGAATCACTGGGTTTCCCGATGCTCGCCACAGCAGGCCAGCAGCAATGAGCAAATCCAGCGACCTGCTGGTCGAGATCGGCACGGAAGAACTGCCGCCGACCGCCTTGCGCCGCCTGTGTACCGCATTCGAAGAATCGCTGGGCCGGCTGCTCAAGGAAAACCACCTGGCACATGCTGGCAGTAATGGTTATGCAACACCGCGTCGGCTGGCGGTCATTATCAGGGATGTGCCCGCGAACCAGCCGGACCGCGAAGTGGTCCGGCGCGGACCGGCGATGACAGCCGCCTTTGATGAAGACGGCAACCCGACCAAACCCGCGGAAGGCTTTGCTCGCTCCTGCGGTGTTTCTGTGGCCGAACTCGATCAGCTGGAAACCGACAAGGGCAGTTTTCTCGCCCGGCGTTCGGTTGCAGCCGGGCAGCCCGCGGTAGAAATTATCCCGGAAATCGTGAAACGCGCCCTGAAAGGCCTGCCAGTCCCGCGGCGCATGCGCTGGGGTGGCGGTGATGCGGAGTTCGTGCGCCCGGTCCACTGGGTATTGCTACTGCTCGGAGACCAGGTCGTGGATGCGGATATCCTTGGTGTGAGTAGCGGCGGCACGACGCGCGGACACCGCTTCCACTGCAACGAAGCACTAAAGATCAGGGATCCGTCCGAATACATAAAGACCCTGGAAAAGCCCGGTCACGTGCTGGCCGACATGGACCGCCGCCGGGAGACCATCCGCACCCAGGTCACCGAGGCCGGCGCGGCCCTGGGTGGCACCACCCGTATTGATGCCGACCTGCTGGACGAGGTCACGGCACTGGTGGAGTGGCCGGTGGCGATCACCGGCGCCTTTGACGAACACTTTCTCGAGGTACCGGCCGAGGTGCTGGTCTCAAGCATGCAGGACCACCAGAAATTCTTTCCGGTGGTCGACAGTAACGGTGCGCTGTTACCGCATTTCATCACGGTCGCTAACATAGCGAGCAGCGACCCGCAGCAGGTACAGGCCGGCAACGAACGCGTCATCCGGCCACGCCTGGAAGATGCCGTGTTTTTCTGGAACCAGGACCGCAAGGTGTCTCTGGAAAGCCGTGCCGAAAAACTGGCCGGTGTCATCTTTCAGCAACAGCTCGGTTCACTGGCTGACAAGCAGCAACGCATCGCGCGGATTGCAACCGGCATTGCGGAGGCCGCCGGTTTTGATACCAAACAGGTGCAGCGTGCGGCCGCGCTGTGCAAGTGCGACTTGCTGACCAGCATGGTCTACGAGTTCCCGGAATTACAGGGCATCATGGGCCGCTACTACGCCCGCCATGACGGTGAACCGATTGAGATCGCGGCTGCGCTGGACGAGCAGTACCAGCCGCGCTACGCCGGTGACGACCTGCCGTCGACCGCAACCGGGCAGGCCATTGCCATTGCCGACCGCCTTGATACCCTCGCCGGCATTTTTGCCATCGGCAAGCCACCGACCGGTGACAAGGACCCGTTCGGTCTGCGCCGGGCCGCCCTCGGTACGCTGCGTATCATGATCGAGCGACGGCTGGACCTCGACCTGCGCATGTTGATTGATACCGCAGTGCAGGGACTACCGGACGGACCGGGCAATGAAACCGTTACTAATGATGTGTTCGCCTTCATGATGGACCGCTTGCGCGGCTATTACCTCGATATCGACTACGACATCGACGTGTTCGAGGCGGTGCTGGCCCGGCAACCTGACCGGCCGCTGGATTTTGACCAGCGTATGGCCGCAGTGAAGGCGTTCCGCAATCTGCCGGAATCCGCAAGTCTGGCCGCCACCAACAAACGCATCGGTAACATCCTGCGCAAGGCAAACAGCAAAATACCTTCAGGCTATGCCAGTGACCTGCTAAAGGAAACGGCTGAACAGGCACTGGCCAGTGCCGTCAGTGATCTCGACACCGCGGTCAGCCCGATGTTCAAAAAACGCGACTACACCAACGCGCTGTGCAAACTGGCCGCGTTGCAGGCGCCGGTCGACCGCTTCTTCGATGACGTCATGGTCATGGACGAAGACGCGGCACTGCGCGATAACCGGCTGGCGCTATTGAGTTCGTTGTCGAAGCTGTTCCTGCAGGTCGCGGATATTTCGCGGTTACAGAATTGACTGTAAATTACGTAGGTCGGGTTACGCAGCTTCGCTTCTAATCCGGCCTACAATTACCATATCGACAGCTAATGAAACAAGATGGATAAAGACTCCTACCAGGCCATGCTCGCAGCCGTGCAGGCGTTCCATGACAAGCACGATTTCAAAAACACCGGTGGCGAGGAACTCGCCTACCGGGTAGCACTGATGACCGAGGAACTCGGTGAAATTTCCGCCTGCGTGACCAAGGGCAAGACCACGGAACAGCTTGCCGAGGAATGTGCCGACCTGTTCATCCTGCTGATCGGTACTGCGATCGCGGCCGATTTTAACCTGAATCAATCATTCTGGGACAAGCTGGAAAAGCTCACGCAGCGTTCATCGCGCATGATCAACGGCCGCATCCGTGTCTCTGAATTCCGGGACAGCTGACACCCCGCATGCAACTCATCATTCTCGATCGCGACGGTGTCATCAACGAAGACTCCGATGACTACATCAAGTCCCCGGACGAGTGGCAGCCGATACCGGGCAGTCTCGAGGCCATCGCCCGCCTGCATCGAGCCGACTGGCGTGTGGTGGTCACCACCAACCAGTCGGGTATCGCGCGCGGCCTGTTCGATCTCGATACCCTGATGCGTATCCACGAAAAAATGCACCGTGCCGTGCGCGATACCGGTGGACTGATCGATGCCGTCTTCTTTTGCCCGCACGGCCCGGATGACCACTGTGCGTGCCGCAAGCCGAAACCCGGCCTGTATCATGACATTGCCCGGCGCCTGCGCATCGACCTCAAGGGGGTGCCGGCCATCGGTGACACCCTGCGCGACCTGCAGGCGGCCCGCGCCGCCGGTGCCCGTCCGTTGCTGGTCAAGACCGGCAAGGGGCCGCAAACACTGGCACATCCCGAACTCGACGCCGACGTGCCGGTGTTCAGCGATCTTGCCAGTGCAGTCGATGCCATACTTACCCCGGACGCCGGCTAGCCCGATGCAAACATCAGGCAGCAACGACCCGTCCGGCCTGCTGCTGTGGCTGCGCTCGCTGGCTTTCTGGGTTGTGTTCCCGGTCTCGATCGTGATTTTTTCCATCCTGTTGCTGTTCACGTTTCCGGTCTCGCTCGCAAAACGCTGGGCACTGTTACAACTGTGGGTACATTTCATCCTGTGGTGGCTGAAGGTAAGCTGCAAGCTGGACCATGAGATCCAGGGCGCCGAACACATCACCAGCGAACCCGGCATTGTGTTTGCCAAGCACCAATCCACCTGGGAGACCGTCGCACTGCAGCAGATCTTCCCGCTGCAGGTGTGGGTGGCCAAGCGCGAACTGATGTGGGTGCCGTTCTTCGGCTGGGGACTGGCCCTGATGAAATGTATCCATATCAAGCGCGGCACCGGCAAGGCCGCGGTGAAACAGCTGGTTGACCAGGGCCGCGCCCGGCTTGCTGAAGGCAGCTGGATTGTCATCTTCCCGGAAGGCACCCGCATCCCGGCCGGCCAGAAAGGGCGTTACCGGGTCGGCGGTGCGGTACTCGCCGAGCAGACCGGCTACCCGATCGTGCCGGTGGCCCACAACGCCGGGGAATACTGGCCGCGGCGCAGCTTCATCAAGCGCCCCGGGACCATCCAGGTGCGCATCGGCAAACCCATCTCGCCCGTTGGCAAGAGCGCCCAGCAAATACTGGAGGAAGCATCCGGCTGGATCGAAGCACGCATGGCGGAAATCACCACACTGAAATAAACCCCGCTGAAACCCTGATGTTGTGCCGCTTTATAGAGACCGCAGTTCCGAGACCGTGGAATCCGGTTTTTGCAGGTCTTCCGGCAACAGGGCTTTCAGTTTCTTGCGGCCAAGCCGCAGTTTCCGTGCAATTGCATATTCCGGCTCAAGTTGACGGCCCACGCAATGATTATTATTGGTTGCACTATATTTATAGAATACTGTAATTAATAGTATACCTTACTGAAATAACTGAATATTTAATAAGCTTTATGTTACCTCATTTCCCTGTTCTAAGGAACCTCTGATGCGTCGTCATGCCGGCGAAGGCCGGCATGACGATATAGGAATTAATGAGGTTCCCTAACGTTGACTCACGAAATTGCTCTTGGCATCCCCATGGGGCGCAAAGCACACCCTGGAGAGCCAATCGCATCCAGCAACGCCGGAAATGCTGCCTAGATGTCGAGGTTGGAGACGGCCAGCGCGTTCTGCTCGATGAATTCGCGGCGCGGTTCCACCTGGTCGCCCATCAGGGTGGTGAAGATCTGGTCGGAACCAACCGCGTCCTCGATCTGTACCTGCAACAGGCGCCGGGTGTCCGGGTCCATGGTGGTCTCCCAGAGCTGGTCAGGGTTCATTTCACCGAGTCCCTTGTAGCGCTGGATATGCTGGCCGCGCCGGGTCTCGTCCAGCAGCCAGTTCAGCGCCTGTTTGAAAGAGCTCACCTCCTGCTGACGCTCACCGCGTTGCACGTATGCCCCGTCACTCAACAGACCGTCGAGTTGCTTGCCGAGTGCCGCGATGCGCTGGTATTCGGCCGAGGTGAAAAAGTCACCGGTGAAGGTCTGCTCGGTCGCCACGATCCCGTGGGTCCACTTGCTGACCGTGACCGTGATGCCCTGGTTTTCTTCTAATGGCTGCGTTTCTATCTGGTAGCGTTGGCCGGCGGTTTGCTCCGCGTTCATGCGCTGCTCGAGCTCACTGAACCATGCGGTTATCGCGGCGCCATGCAGCATGGCCTCATCCAGTGCCGGCAGGTAGATCATTTTTTCCAGCAGGTCACTGTCAAAGCGCCGTGACAGGCGGCGGATATCAGCCAGTACCGCCATGAACTGGGTTGCCAGGTTCTCCAGCCCCGGCCCGCTGAGCGCCGGCGCATCCGGGTTGACGAACAGCTGTGCCTTGTCGACCGCACCTTGCAGGAGCATGGCATTCAACTCCGAATCATCCTTAACATATTGTTCTTGCTTGCCTTTTTTTATTTTATACAGTGGCGGCTGGGCAATATAGATGTGACCGCGCTCAATCAGCTCGGGCATCTGGCGATAGAAAAAGGTCAACAACAGGGTACGAATATGCGAGCCGTCCACGTCGGCGTCGGTCATGATAATAATGCGGTGGTAACGCAGCTTGTCCGGGTCGAATTCCTCGCGGCCGATACCGCAGCCCATGGCGGTAATCAGCGTGCCCACCTCCACGGATGACAGCATCTTGTCGAAGCGCGCCTTCTCGACATTCAGGATCTTGCCCTTCAGGGGCAGGATCGCCTGATTCTTGCGATTGCGGCCCTGCTTGGCGGAGCCGCCGGCGGAGTCGCCCTCGACCAGGAACAGTTCCGACAGCGCCGGGTCACGTTCCTGGCAGTCGGCCAGCTTGCCCGGCAGGCCGGCGATGTCCAGCGCGCCCTTGCGGCGCGTCATTTCGCGGGCCTTGCGGGCCGCCTCGCGCGCGCGCGCCGCATCGAGGATCTTGCCGGTAATGGCCTTCGCCTCGACCGGACTCTCCAGCAGGTAATTCTGGAACTGCTCACTCACGGTGGATTCCACAATGCCCTTGATCTCCGAGGACACCAGCTTGTCCTTGGTCTGCGAGGAAAACTTGGGATCCGGCGCCTTTACCGACAGCACCGCCGTGAGGCCTTCACGGGCATCGTCACCGGTCGCGGACATCTTCGCCTTGCGCAGCACGCCTTCCTTCTCCATGTACTGGTTCAGCGTGCGCGTCAGTGCGCCGCGGAAACCCGACAGGTGGGTGCCGCCGTCGCGCTGGGGGATGTTGTTGGTAAAGCAGAAGATGTTTTCCTGGTAGGAATCATTCCACTGCATCGCCACTTCCACACCCACGCCATCCTTGTCGGTGGAAAAATAGAACACGGTCGGGTGCAGGGGTGTCTTGTTGCGATTGAGGTGCTCGACAAACGCCCGGATACCACCCTGGTATTCGAACACGTTCTCCTTGTCGGTACGTTCATCGGCCAGCCGGATGCGTACACCAGAATTCAAAAATGATAGTTCTCTCAATCGCTTGGCGAGAATATCATAATGGTACTCGGTGTCGGAAAAGATCTTTGTACTGGGTTTGAAGCGGACCTCGGTGCCGGTGTGCTCGGTGGCGCCGATGGCCTCAAGTGGTGCCTGGGGTTCCCCCAGTCGGTACTCCTGCGCATGGATCTGTCCGTCACGATAAATGGTAAGGCGCAGGGTTTCGGACAGGGCATTGACCACCGATACACCCACACCGTGCAGGCCGCCGGAGACCTTGTAGGCGTTGTCATCGAACTTACCGCCGGCGTGCAGTACCGTCATAATGACCTCGGCCGCGGAACGTCCCTCCTCGGAGTGTATATCGACCGGGATACCGCGCCCGTCGTCGGTAATGGTGACGGACTGGTCGCTGTGCAGGATGACGGAGATTTCTTTGCAGTGGCCGGCCAGCGCCTCGTCGATGGCGTTGTCCACGACCTCGAACACCATATGGTGCAGACCGGTGCCGTCATCGGTATCGCCGATGTACATTCCCGGCCGCTTGCGCACGGCATCCAGCCCTTTCAAGACCTTGATATTCGATGAGGTGTAGCTTTTTTCCTGGGTCATTGCACCGTCCTTATAGTAAGCCGCTCATTGTACCACTTCCCGGAGCGCGCCATGTTCCACGTGGAACCTCTTGTCCACCGGCCAGTGGTCCGCGTTAATGGCCTGCGGATCAATGGCCGTGACGAACACCTGGGCCTGACATTCTGCCAGTGCCGCGATAATGCGGGCCTGGTGCTCAGTATCCATTTCACTGGCCAGGTCATCCAGCAAAAACACTCCCTGTGTGGCCGCCTGCGCATGTTGCAATTTTACCTGTGCAAGCAGGAACGCCAGCACCGTGGCCTTTTGCTGGCCACGGGAAAAGCAGATCGATACCGGCTGTTCATTGACGCGCAGCAGAAAATCAGCGCGGTGCGGTCCGGCGTGGGTGTAGCCCTGCGCCCGGTCCCGCTCCAGTGACTGCTCCAGTACCAACGCCAGGGTCTTGTCTTGAGCCCAGCCGGAGCGATAGCGCAGCTCGAGCTCGATGCCCGGCAACAGCACACCCAGCTCTGCTTGCAGGTGGGGTGCCAGATCCTCCAGGTAGTGACACCGCAGCCGGTCCACAAACCCGGCGGCATCGACTAATTCGCCGTCCCAGGCGCAAACCTGGTCGGCGGCTACCTGCGAGCGCAGGGCGGCATTACGCTGGCGCAACGTCCGTGCATAGCGTTGCCAGGCCTCACGGTAGCCGTGTTCCACGTGGAACAATGCCCAATCCAGAGTCTGGCGGCGGTAGCGCGGTCCCCCGTTCAGTATGGTTGCGGTGTCACCGCTCATGATGTGTACCGGCAGGCGGCCAGCGAGGTCGGACAGGCGGCTGACTGGCTTACCTTCCAGGTGGATACGGTATTTACCCGGGTGTCGCTCGATGCCGACTGGAAGACTGTGGCCCTCGGCCAAACCAATGCGGCCAACCAGGCGCCAGGCCGGCTGGCCGTCACGGATCAGGTGGTCGGCATCGCTGGCACGAAATGAGTGTGCCCGCCCGAGGCAGTAGATGGCCTCGAGCAGGCTGGTCTTGCCGGCGGCGTTTGCACCGGTGATCAGATTGAGTCCGGAAGAAAAATCCAGGCAGGCCGATTCGATGTTGCGAAAATCGGCAATAGTGAGTGACTGTAGCCCGCTCGCTGTCCGTGGTTCAGGCGTGGTGTCACCGGGAGCACAGGCCGCCAAGCTAATTACAGGCGCATTGGCATGACGACATAGCGGCAATCATCAATACCCGGTTTATGGATGAGTGCACTGCTGTTGGCATCGTTGAGCAAAAATTCAACGACGTCCGAATCAACGGCCGCCAGCACGTCCAGCAGGTAGGTGACATTGAACCCGATCTCCAGCGGGTCGTTGTCATAGGTGACTTCCAGTTCGTCAACGGCCTCCTCCTGTTCCGGGTTATGCGCTTGAATTTTAAGTTTATTCTTAGAAATATCCAGACGAATACCGCGGTATTTTTCGTTTGAGAGAATCGAGGTTCGGGTGAGAGCCTGGCGCAATACCTCGCGGTTGATAATCAGGCTCTTGTTGGCATCCTTGGGAATGACCCGGTGGTAATCCGGGAACCGGCCATCGATCAGCTTGGAGGTAAACCGCAGTTCCCTGGTGGTAATGCGGATATGGTTGGTGCCGATTTCCACCTGGATGGCGTCCGTATCATCCTCAAGCAGACGGTGCAGTTCCTGGATCCCCTTGCGTGGCACGATGACCTGTTGCCCGGTGGATGTGCCCACGTCCATGGGCAATTCACAGATCGCCAGCCGATGGCCATCGGTCGCCACGGCACGCAACACCCCCTGGTCCGGTTCCAGCATCAGGCCGTTCAGGTAGTAACGCACATCCTGTTGCGCCATGGAGAAGGCGGTGCGATCGATGACCTGGCGCAGTTCATTTTGCGGCACCTTGAACTTTTGCGGGCTCTTGATCTTGTCGACGACCGGAAATTCGTCCGCCGGCATGGTGGCCAGGGTAAAACGGCTCTTGCCGGACTGTACCGTGGCACGCTCCCGCTTGACCGAAATATCGATATCGGCGCCCTCCGGCAAAGTTCGGCAGATATCGAGCAGCTTGCGTGCCGGCAAGGTGACATCCCCGGGTTCGGCCACAGCCAGTTTTGCCTTCGCTTGCAGTTCCACTTCCAGGTCGGTGGCCGTCAGTTTCAGTTCCCTGGCCGTGGCATTGAGTAACACATTACCCAGGATTGGCAAGGTCTGGCGGCGTTCCACGACCCCGGTTACCTGTTGCAACGGCTTGAGCAGAATTTCACGCTGGATTGTCAGTTTCATAATTAAAGTAAATTAATTAAAAGTTATTTATTGAATTAATATAGGCCACGGATTTCTGTGGGTAACCTGTTTTTAACCAGTATATTCATTAACTTATAATAATAATAACCATACTGATAACGCCGTAATCAACTGTTGGCAAGCTGTGGACAACCCGGGATAAATTCACCCGATCAGGTTATACACAGCTTATTCACATTATGTGGTCATGGTTCTCAACAGGTTGCTGTAGTCCTCGTTGATGCGTGCATCACTGTCTTTCAGTTCCACCACCTTGCGGCAGGCATGCAGCACCGTGGTGTGGTCACGGCCGCCGAAGGCATTGCCGATTTCCGGCAGGCTGTGCGAGGTCAGCTCCTTCGCCAGTGCCATGGCAATCTGGCGCGGCCGGGTGATGGTCCGGCTACGGCGTGCCGAATGGAGGTCGGAGACGCGGATCTTGTAATACTCGGCCACGACCTTCTGGATGTTGTCGATGGTAACCAGTTTGTCCTGCAGGGCGAGCAGGTCCCGCAGGGCTTCCTTGGTAAACTCCAGGTCGATGGTCCGGCCGGTAAAGCGGGCGCTGGCCATCACGCGGCGCAGCGCACCCTCGAGTTCACGAATATTTGACTGGATGCGCTTGGCAATAAAGAACGCCACGTCATCGGGTAGCTGGAGATTGCTCTGGGCGGCCTTGCTCATCAGGATGGCCACCCGGGTTTCCAGCTCCGCCGGCTCGATGGCCGCGGTCAGCCCCCAGCCAAAGCGTGACTTGAGGCGCTCCTCGAGCCCGCTCACCTCCTTGGGGTAACGGTCACAGGTCAGGATCACCTGTTGCTGGCCTTCCAGTAAGGCATTGAAAGTATGAAAGAATTCTTCCTGTGAACGCTCCTTTCCGGCAAAAAACTGGATGTCATCGATCAGCAGGGCGTCCACCGTGCGATAGAAGCGCTTGAATTCATTGATGGCGTTGTGCTGCAGCGCGTTGACCATGTCGGCCACGAAACGCTCGGAATGCAGGTAGATCACCCGCGCATCCGGTTTGTGCTCCAGAATCAGGTTGCCGACGGCGTGCATCAGGTGGGTCTTTCCAAGACCGACTCCGCCGTAGATGAACAGCGGGTTATAGGCGCCGCCCGGGTTCTCCCCGACCTGGATGGAAGCGGCACGCGCCAGCTGGTTGGACTTGCCGCCAACGAAGTTCTCGAAGGTGAAATCCGCGTTCAGGTGGCTCTTGTGCTGGGCGGGCAGCGGCTGGGCCACTGCCGGGCTGCCAGGCGCGATAACCGCTGGCGCCGGCGCTTTATGGGTGCTGCCGATATCGAGCTGAATGCGGGTGGTGGCATTCGGACCCATGGCATGCAGGGTCCGGGAAATGGCATCGAAGTGGTGCTTTTTTACCCAGTCCAGGACGAACTGGTTGGGTGCAAGCAGGCGCAGGCTGTCGGGTGATTCTACTGCGTGCAGCGGCCTTATCCAGGTGTTGAATTGTTGCTCGGGAAGTTCATTTTCCAGGCGTACCAGACACTTTTGCCAGAGCGACACTTCCACCAGACAAGCCCCCTTGTTGTTGTTGAATGTGTGATGCCAAGGTGGAGCAGTCTATACCTGTCAGTGAAAGTTATCCACACCCCGGTTGGCGCCTGTCGGACTACTTTCCGGTTGACAGTCGAGCCGTTGAACCAGTACCCTTTGCGCCCTTTTTCACGCCCTGGGGCGTGGATTATTTTTTTGGTAAACAGGAATTTGGTGTGCCATGAAAAGAACCTTTCAACCCAGCAACCTGAAGCGCAAGCGCACCCACGGCTTTCGTGCGCGGATGAGCACCAAGAACGGCCGAGCCGTCATCAAGGCGCGCCGTGCAAAGGGCCGGGCGCGACTGTCTGTCTGATTCGGCACGCGGGCGTAGCGGACTGGCGCGCGATCCACGACAGGCCCGGCTAACGGAGCCTGCCGAATTCAAACGGGTATTTGATCACTGTCGTTGCAAGGCGAGTAATCGCTGGATGACGCTGCTGGCCATTTCCAATGACCGGGACCACCCGCGACTCGGGCTGGTGATTTCCCGCAAGGCGGCCCGTACCGCGGTGGCGCGTAACCGTATCAAGCGCCTGGTTCGGGAAAATTTTCGCCACACCCGGCAACCACTCGGTGGTCTCGATATCGTGGTCATCGGACGTCCCGGTATTACACTGCAGGCCAATCGTGATTTTGCTGAAGCACTGGACAAACTCTGGGACAAACTGATCAAGTCATGCGCCGACTGTTAATACTGTTGATCAAGACCTATCGGTTGCTGCTCAGTCCCTGGCTGGGCGCACACTGCCGGTTTCATCCGACCTGTTCCTGTTATGCCATCACCGCCATTGAACGCTTTGGCGCACTGCGCGGGTCCGTCATGATGCTGCGTCGCCTGTCACACTGCCATCCCTGGCATCCCGGCGGCATCGACCCGGTCCCCGGGCCGGCATCCGATCAGGGTCTGCGGGTACCGCATGGATAACCAGCGCCTGTTTCTGTTTGTTGCCCTGTCGTTCGTGCTGCTGCTGCTGTGGCAGGCCTGGGTGGAGGACTATGGTCCGGCGCCACAGGCCACACCGCCCGCGGTCACGACAGATTCCGCAAGCCCGGCAGCGACTGGCGCCGACCTGCCGGCTGCACCCGCTGAACCGCAGCCACAAGCGGCCGCGGTACCCGAAGAGATCACACTACCGGCCGCGCAGCAGGTAGTAGTGGAAACCGACGTGCTGCGTGTCCTCATCGATACCAGTGGCGGTGATCTGCGCCAGGTGGACCTGCTCGCTTACCCGGTCAGTACCGAGCCCGGCGCCGAACCGTTCCGCTTGCTGAACGACAGCCTGCCGAACCTGTTCGTGTTGCAGTCCGGCCTGCGTACACCGGACGGGGAAGAGCCGACCCACTACGCCGTCTATCGTGCCGATCAAAACCATTACCGGCTTGCCGAGGGCGCCGACAGTGTGCAGGTCCCGCTGTACTGGCGCAGTGCGGAGGGCGTCGAGGTTACCAAGCTGTACACCTTCCGTCGTGGCAGTTACGAGGTGGATCTTGAGCACCGCGTGACCAATGGCAGCGGGTCCGACTGGCGCGGTCGCCAGTACCGTCAGCTGCAACGCACCCAGGTGGCCGAAACCGGCCAGAGTTCGTTTATCTATACCTACATGGGCGGTGTGCTCTACAGCCCGGAAGAAAAATACGAAAAAATAAAATTCGATCACATGCTGGATGAGGATCTGGACCGTACCGTGACCGATGGCTGGGCGGCCATGCTCCAGCATTACTTTCTCGGCGCCATCATTCCGGAGACCGGGGAAGCCAACCGCTACTACACCAAGACGCTCAGTGGCGCCCGCTACGTGATCGGCCTGATTTCACCGCAGCGGCTGGTGCCGGCCGGTGCAACCACGAGCTTTTCCAGCCGCCTGTTTATTGGCCCCAAGCTGCAGGATGTAATGGAAAAGATTGCTCCCGGACTGCAGTTGACGGTGGATTACGGCATTCTCACAGTGCTGTCCCGTCCGCTGCATACCGGTCTCGAATGGATCCATAAAGTCGTGGGTAACTGGGGCTGGGCCATTATCATTCTGACCATCCTCATCAAGCTGGTGTTCTACAAACTGTCGGAAACCAGTTATCGCTCCATGGCGAACATGCGCAAGATGGCGCCGCGCATGAAGTCGCTCAAGGAGCGCTACGGCGACGACCGGCAAAAGCTTAACCAGGCCATGATGGAGATGTACAAAAAGGAAAAGATCAACCCGCTCGGCGGGTGCCTGCCCATCCTGGTGCAGATACCGGTATTCATCGCGCTCTACTGGGTGCTGCTGGAAAGCGTGGAAATGCGCCAGGCGCCGTTCATGCTGTGGCTGAACGACCTGTCTTCTCCTGACCCGTTCTACGTGCTGCCGCTGCTGATGGGTGCGACCATGCTGATCCAGCAAAAACTCAACCCGGCGCCCATGGATCCCATCCAGGCCAAGGTGATGATGGCATTGCCGGTGGTGTTCACCGTGTTCTTCGCTTTTTTCCCGTCCGGGCTGGTGCTCTACTGGGTGACCAACAACACCCTGTCCATCGCCCAGCAGTGGGTCATCACCAAACGCGTGGAAGCCGGCGGGAAGTAGCGGGATCGTCCCGTTTCTGTGATCTGGCATCCCTGGTTGCCAAGGGGTACGCAAGTTAACCGGCATAAGCTTACGCGACACGCTGTGAATACATCCCTGGCCGCTTCCGGCATCCTGCCTCCCGCGACACTCGTACATCCCTGTACGTCGTACGCTCGCTGGCCGCATCCCTGCGGCCAACGGTCCCGAAAGCTTATGCCGGCTAACTCACGTACCTGTTGGTAATTTGAATCCGGTTGATTGTTTCCATGGATTCCACTACCGATACCATCGCCGCGATTGCCACACCTGCCGGGCATGGCGGTGTCGGTATGGTGCGCATCTCGGGTCCGGATGTGCCGGCCATCGCACATGCGTTGCTCGGCAAGCTGCCGCACGCACGGCGCGCCGGTCTGCATGATTTTTGTGCGGCCGATGGTGCGCTGATTGACAACGGACTCGCCCTGTATTTTCCGGCGCCGGCCTCGTTTACCGGCGAACACGTGCTGGAGCTGCACGGCCACGGCGGCCCGGTGGTCATGGACCTGTTACTGCAACGCGTGCAGGAACTCGGTGCGCGCAGCGCCCGCCCCGGCGAATTCTCCGAGCGTGCATTTCTCAACAACAAGCTGGACCTGGCGCAGGCGGAAGCCATTGCCGATCTCATTGACAGCGGCACGGCGCAGGCTGCGCGCGCCGCGGTACGCTCCTTGCGCGGCGAATTTTCCCGGCAGGTGCATGCATTGCTGGAGCAGTTGATCGGGTTGCGCAGCCATGTCGAGGCCGCGATGGATTTTCCGGATGAGGAAATCGATTTCCTGGCCGATCGCCAGCTCGCCGACCGGTTGCGGGGCCTGCAGCAGCAAGTTGAGGCCGTGCACGCCGCGGCACAGCAGGGCCGGTTATTGCGCGACGGCATGACACTGGTTATCTGCGGGCGACCGAATGCCGGCAAGTCCAGCCTGCTGAACGCACTGGCCGGTCATGATGCCGCCATCGTGACCGATGTGCCTGGCACCACGCGCGATGTGCTGCGCGAACATATCCAGATCGACGGCCTGCCGCTGCACATCATCGACACCGCCGGCCTGCATGACAGCCCGGACCCGGTTGAACTGCATGGCATGCAGCGCACACGCCGTGAGCTTGGCAACGCCGATCACGCGCTGCTGGTCATCGATGACCAGGCCGGGTTTACCGATGCTGATGCCGCGATTCTCGAGGCCCTGCCGGCCGGGGTTGCACACACTCGTATCTTCAACAAGATTGACCTCAGCGGGCGCAGTCCCGGTGCCGTCGAAGACAGGTACACAGTGGCGATTTCGGCACACACCGGCAGCGGCCTCGAGGCGTTGCGCGCACACTTGAAACAATGTGCCGGGTTCACGGCACAGCCGGAGGGAGGGTTCAGCGCCCGCCGCCGGCACCTCGATGCCCTGGAGCGGGCCGCGCAGCATGTGCAGGCCGGCGCCCGCCAGCTTGAGCGGCAGGCCGGCGAACTGCTGGCGGAAGAACTGCGCCAGGCACAACAGGCGCTGAACGAGATCACCGGCGAATTTACCAGTGACGACTTGCTGGGCAGGATCTTCAGCGATTTTTGTATCGGGAAATAATTTCCGGTATTGAAACTTGTATCCGGCGCAGAGTCGGGCAGAATGATCAGTAACCGGCACACCCCGTAACACGACACAAGGATTTTATTATGTCAGAGGCATTGCAGACCATACTGGACCACAAGGAATTTCCGCGCGGCAGATGCTGGAAAGAGGTGCTGTTCGAAGCCAATGAAACCATCCTCAGAGAAGGTGACTCCAGCCGTGACCTCTACCTGATTATCCAGGGCGTGGTGCGTGTCAACATGGCAGTGGATGTGGCTCCGGGGCAGCACCTTGAATCCGGGTTGATGGAGATGACGCACGGTGAGACGTTTGGCGAGCTCAACCTGTTTGGACTCGCGGACCGTATTGCCTCGGTGGTTGCCCTGTCGACAACGCGGTTGATCTGTATCAACGGTGCTGCGCTGACCGCCTTCATGGACAAGTACCCCGAGTTCGGTTATCCCGTCCTGAAGGATTACCTGATCAAACACGCCGATATGCTGCGTACAGCGAAAGAGCGGATCAGCGAGTTGTATGCCGACAAGCTCAGCCATGAAT
>QIFB01000183.1 GCA_003230545.1 Gammaproteobacteria bacterium
CTAGATAGCAAACGATGTCGGTGTGTCGGCATCACTGTCAAGATGCTTGTGCAGGGCATTCTCGAGGCAGTTGATCTGATCGGCATCTGTCAGTGGCTGGTCGTTCAGGTCGGTCACCTGGAAGACATCTTCGACGCGTGATCCCAGCGTGGTAATGCGTGCATTCAGCAGCCGGATCCCGCACTCGGTAAATGCCTGGCCAACCTGGGACAACAGCCCGGGATGGTCAGCCGTTATCAGCTCCATGATGGTGCGCTGGTCATTCGGGTCCTGTTTGAACTCGATCCGTGTCTTGATGGGGAAGTGACGGTACTGGCGCGGCATGCGTCTCGATACGTGCCATTCAACCTGGTCGTCACGGGTGATTTCCTGTAGCAACGCAGTGCGGATTTCCTCGACGCGTAACGGGTCATCTGCCGGTTCCCCGGAGGCCTCGAGTACATGAAAGGTATCGAGGATGTAGCCGTCTGCGGTAGTAATAATGCCGGCATCGACAATATTCAGACCCAGTTGCTCGAGTACCGCCGTGATCATCGGGAACAGCCGGTCTTCTGCGCGGGCATAAAGGAAGATCTCGGTACTGCCGCGCTCCGGCACGGCGCGCGCGTCCACGATGCAGTTCCCGGTTCCGGGCCTGCCATCCAGCAGTTGTGCATGACGCACAACCTGTTCGGCGGTATGCCGCAGAAAGTAATCATCATCCAGGGTTGCCCATAACCGGTCGGGCTGTCCGGCGGGTGGCGTAGCATCCGTGAGCCGTTGCCGGGCCTCCTGCTGTACCTGCTGGATTTTTTCGGCTCGCTCCAGCGGGTCTTCCAGGCCACGCTGGAGGGCGCGGCGGGTGTTGTAGTAGAGCTGCCTGAGCAGCGCGTCCTTCCAGGTATTCCAGAGCTCGCGGCTGGTGCCGCGGATGTCGGCCACGGTCAGCAGGTACAGGTAATCCAGCCGTACCGGATCCTCGACAATGCGGGCGAAGCGGTTGACCACGACCGGGTCGCTGATGTCCTGGCGCTGTGCGGTGGATGACATCAGCAGGTGTTGCCTGACCAGCCATTCGACCAGACTGGTATCGTACTTGCTCAGGTCATGCAATGCGCAGAACCGGCGTGCATCCTGGCAGCCGAGCTCCGAATGATCACCGCCACGTCCCTTGGCAATGTCGTGAAACAGGCCGGCAATATACAGCAGTTCCGGTTTTGGTATGGTCGTCATGACCTTGCTGCACAGGGGGAGTTCGTCTGTGCATTCCGGCAGCGTCAGTCGACGCAGGTTCCGGACCACGAACAGGATGTGTTCGTCTACGGTGTAGGCGTGGAACAGGTCGTATTGCATCAGGCCGGTGATTTCTTTGAATACCGGCAGATAAGCAGCGAGGATACCGTAACCGTTCATGCGCCGCAGTTCATGGGTGACGCCCCGGGGCTGGCGAATAATCTCCATGAACAGGCTGCGGGCACGCAGGTCCTTCCTGAAGGTATCATCGATCAGGTGCCGGTGTTCGCGAATGGCGCGGATGGTATCTGCCCGGACGCCTTTCAGCTCCGGGTTTTGCTCGAGCAGCAGGAAGATTTCCAGCAGGGCGAACGGGTAGTTCCGGAATATCGAGCTGTCGGTTATTTCGATAAAGCCGCTACGGGACTGAAAGCGGTTATTCAGCGGGATAATTTCAACCGGTTCTCCCGGCAGCAGGATTTCCTCCTGGAACAGCTGCAGCAACATCTCGTTCAAACGGCTCAGTTCCATGACAGTCCGGTAATACTGTTTCATGAAGGCTTCGACGCCGAGCTGATCTGTCGAATCATGGAAACCGAACTGCCCGGCTATGGTCCGCTGGTAGTCAAACAACAGCCGATCCTCGCCGCGGCCGGTCAGGGAATGCAGCGCAAAGCGAATCTCCCAGAGGAAATTTCTCCCTTCGACGAGCGTATGGTATTCCTCGCGGGTCAGAAAGCCGTGACTCACGAGTTCCTCGAGCGAGTCGGTGCCAAAATGGCGGTTGGTGACCCAGGCGATCATCTGGATATCGCGCAAGCCGCCCGGTCCTTCCTTGATGTTGGGTTCCAGGTTATAGGCGGTATCATTGTATTTCAGGTGCCGGGCAGCCTGTTCGCGGTGTTTTGCCTCAAAAAAATCCCGGCTGTTCCAGATGGCGGCGGGCGCCACACTGGCGCACATCCTTTGATACAGGCCGGCAGCACCTGCCAGCAGCCTGGACTCCATCAGGTTGGTAGCGACGGTGATGTCCGCAAGTGACTGTTCCACGCAGTCATCAATGGTCCTGACGCTGTGCCCGACCTCGAGACCGACATCCCACAGAAAGGTAAGCAGTGATTCGAGCCCGGAATTGAATCGGTCATCCGCGTCGTCAGGCAGCAGGACGAGCAGGTCGATATCCGAGCCCGGCATTAACTCGCTGCGGCCATAACCGCCGACGGCGACAAATGCAGCAGTGCCGGCATATTCCTGCATAAATGCCAGCCAGGCCCGGACCAGTAACTGGTCAACCAGCCAGGAGCGCGCGTGTATCAGCACCGGGGCGCTGATACTGCTGCTGAATTTCTCCTTGAGGATGGCGTGACCCTGTTCCAGGAATTCCCGGAACACCGGTAGCGTGTCGGTCGCTCCGGCCAGCTGTGTATCCAGCAACCCGGTATCAAACCAGGATTCATAACGGACGCTGGCGGCTTGCACTAGATATCGTCACCGGGGAGGCAGGTGAGGACTTCGTGGCCATCCCCGGTGACCAGGATAGTATGTTCCCACTGGGCAGACAGGCTGTGGTCCTTGGTGACCACGGTCCAGCCATCGGGCAGCAGCCTGGTGTGCCGTTTGCCGGCATTGACCATCGGTTCTATGGTGAAGGTCATCCCGGGTTCCAGTGCCAGCCCGGTGCCGGGTGTGCCGTAATGCAGTACCTGTGGGTCTTCGTGGAAACTGCGCCCGATGCCGTGGCCACAATATTCACGCACAATGGAGCAGTGGTTGGCTTCCGCGTGTTTCTGGATGGCGTGGCCGATATCACCGAGTTGTATGCCGGGTTTGACCATGCCGATACCGGTTATCAGGCATTCATGACTGATGCGGGCCAGTCGTTCACCGGCAACGGACGGTGCGCCGACGAAGAACATCTTGCTGGTATCCCCGTGGAACCCGTCCTTGATGACGGTGATATCGATATTCAGGGCGTCACCTTTCTTCAGGGTCTTGCCGGAGGGGATGCCGTGGCACACCACGTGGTTGATGGATGTGCAGATCGATTTCGGAAAACCGCGATAGTTGAGCGGGGCGGGGATGGCCTGCTGATTATTGACAATGTAGTCATGGCAGATCCGGTCGAGTTCGTCCGTGGTAATGCCGGGCCGTACATGCGGGCGGATCATGTTCAGCACTTCACCAGCCAGTTGGCCGGCAATGCGCATTTTCTCGATTTCTGCAGCGGTTTTGATAGAGACTGCCATGTAACATCCTGATTTATCTCGCCTGTATAGCGGCCAGGCCGGACCCGCTTTGCCGAGCATGGGAGTGTATGGTATAAAGGTCGGCTTGTTAAGCAGTCCAAGCGGCTGTTTTTCATGTGTTACATAATCCGCACATGTATCGGCACATGCAGCAGGGTGCCTGGCGGTCGGGTCAACCGGCTACCGGGTTGCTGTCATGGGGTACATGGAGGCCCAACCCGAATACTGGAGAATACCTAATGGCTAATGTCACCATGCGCCAGATGCTTGAGGCTGGCGTGCATTTCGGTCACCAGACCCGTTACTGGAATCCGAAGATGGCCCCATTCATCTTCGGCGAGCGCGGCAAGATTCACATCGTCAACCTCGAAAAGACCCTGCCGCTTTTCAATGATGCAATGAACTATATCAGCAGCCTGGTTGCCAACGGCAGCAGCATCCTGTTCGTCGGTACCAAGCGTTCGGCACAGGCAGCTGTCCGCGAACAGGCAGAACGCTGCGGTATGCCCTATGTCAACCATCGCTGGCTCGGTGGCATGCTGACCAACTACAAAACGGTCCACCAGTCTATCAATCGACTCAAAAGCCTGGAAGCCATGGAAGAAGACGGTTCCCTTGAACGACTCAGCAAAAAGGAAGGTCTGATGCTGCGGCGTGAACAGGAGAAACTGGATCGCAGTCTCGGCGGTATCAAAAACATGAACGGTATTCCGGACGCCATGTTCGTTGTTGATGTGGGCTATGAGAAGATTGCTGTCAGCGAGGCCGTCAAGCTGGGCATTCCGGTCGTCGGGGTGGTGGACACCAATAACTCAATAGCGGGGATTGATTACGTCATCCCGGGTAACGATGATGCCATCCGTGCGATCAAGCTGTATGTAGAAGCGGCCGCAGATGCCGTGGAAACCGGCAGGCTGAGCGTTGCACAAATCGCCACCGGTTCGGATGACGAGTTTGTAGAGCTAGACGAAAAGGGTGCCGCGCCCAAGAAAGCGAAAAAGGCGACGGCCCGCAAGAAAACGGCGAAAAAAGTAACGGTCAAGAAGAAGGCCGCGCCACGCAAGGCGGCAGCTAAAGAAGCTGCGCCTGCCAAGGAAGATACAACTGCCAAGGAAGATACTACTGTCAAGGAAGATACTACTGCCAAGGAAGATACAACTGCCAAGGAAGATGCAGCCGTCGAGGCAGCAGCGGATGCCGCTGAGCCGGCACCGGCACCTGCTGAGACCGCCGCTGATGCAAACGACAAGGCGTGATTGATTCGGGGATCACAGAATCCCCGGTGAACAGTTTCCAGTAAGAGGTTAAACGATATGTCTATTACAGCAGCGCAAGTGAAGGAGCTGCGCGAGCGTACCGGCTCCGGCATGATGGAGTGCAAGAAGGCGCTGGTCGATGCCGGTGGCGATATGGATACCGCAGCGGCAGCGCTGCGCAAGGCCGGAATGGCCAAGGCAGACAAGAAGGCCGGCCGGGTTGCCGCGGAAGGGCTGATCGAGGTCGGGGTCAGTGGGGACGGCAGGACAGCGGCCATGGTCGAGGTCAACTGCGAGACGGATTTTGTCGCCAGGAAAGAGGATTTTCAGGGCTTTGCAGCAGCCATTGCGCAGCGTGTCCTGGCAGATAATCCGGCAGATACAGACAGCCTGCTGGCAATGCCGCTGAATGACGGCGACGTCACTACTATCGAGGATGCGCGCAAGGCACTGATCGCCACGATTGGCGAGAACATCACGGTGCGGCGTTTTGTCCGTATGGAAAGCAAAAACACGATTGCCAGCTATCGTCACGGGGTGCGCATCGGGGTGCTCGTAGACCTGACTGGCGGCGACGCAACACTTGGCAAGGATCTGGCCATGCACGTGGCGGCACATGATCCGCGTCCGGTGTGTGTGTCTGAAGACCAGATCCCCGGGGACCTGGTTGCGAAGGAGCGCGATATCTTTACCGCACAGGCGCGTGAAAGTGGCAAGCCTGACAACATTATCGAGAAAATGATCGAGGGGCGCATCCGCAAGTTCCTGGGTGAGATCACCCTGCAGGGACAGGCATTCGTCAAGGACCCCGACCAGACGGTTGGCAAGATGCTGAATGCTGCCGGGGCCGAGGTTGCCGGGTTCGAGCGCATGGAGCTCGGTGAAGGAATCGAGAAGAAGGCCGAGAATTTTGCCGATGAAGTCATGGCCCAGGTGAAGGGTGGCTGACCACCGGACGGTAGAGACTGTGCCGGGCAGATAACGACGGGGCCATTCACTGGCCCCGTTTTTTTTTGCATGGCAATCAGGGCGGAAAAGTACGACAATAACGGGCGTTTCGGCAGCAGCCGAAAATCTATCATAACAGTTTGATATATAAGGTAATATAGGGGATGCAATACAGGCGCATACTGTTGAAGCTGAGCGGGGAGGCCCTGATGGGTGCGGGGAGCCACGGTATTGACCCGGACATCATGGCGCGCATCGCCGGCGAGATCCATGCCGTTGCGGCAGCCGGGGTGCAGACCGGCGTGGTAATCGGTGGCGGTAATATCCTGCGCGGGGCCGGGCTGGCCTCGAACGGGATGGATCGCGTGACCGGTGATCACATGGGTATGCTGGCCACGGTAATCAATGCACTGGCGCTGCAGGATGCGCTTGAAAAGGCGGGCTCGGCCTGCCGGGTCATGTCGGCCCTGCACATCACCCAGGCCTGTGAGGTCTACAGTCGCGCAGGCGCTGTCAGTCACCTGGAGGAAGGCCGTGTGGTTGTGTTTGCAGCCGGGACCGGCAACCCGTTCTTCACAACCGACTCGGCGGCCAGCCTGCGGGCAATCGAGGTCGGGGCCGAACTCATGCTGAAGGCAACCAAGGTTGATGGCGTCTATTCTGCCGATCCGGTGACGAACCCGGAGGCAACCCTGTTCGACAGGTTGACTTTTGATGAAGCGCTGGAGCGCAAGCTTGGTGTCATGGATACCACCGCCATGGTGCTCTGTAGTGAAAACAATATGCCGGTACGTGTCTTTAATATATTTACGGCGGGGCTGCTGGGCCGCGTTGTTGCCGGTGAAAATGTTGGCACACTGGTAGAACCGGAGATTTCGGGATGATTGATGATATAAAAAAGGACGCGCGCGACCGCATGGGCAAGAGTATCGAGGCACTGAAGAGCACCCTTGGAAAGGTGCGCACGGGACGTGCCCACCCCAGTCTGCTGGACCACCTGTCGGTTGACTACTACGGCAGCGAGGTGCCGATTTCGCAGGTCGCCAATATCGCAGTTGATGATGCGCGCACCCTGTCCGTCACCCCCTGGGAAAAGCCGATGATCCAGGTCATCGAGAAGGCAATCATGACCTCCGACCTGGGGTTGAACCCGGCAACGGCCGGCATGGTAATCCGGATTCCCATGCCGGCCCTGACAGAGGAAACCCGGCGCGACCTGGTGAAGGTGGTGCGCCACGATGCCGAGTCCGCGAAAGTGGCCGTTCGCAATATCCGTCGTGATGCCAACAACGATCTCAAGGAACTGCTGAAGGAAAAGGAAATATCCGAAGATGAAGAGCACAGGGCGCAGGATGAGGTACAGAAAATTACCAACGAGTTTGTTGGCGAAGTGGACAGGGTTGTCGAAGTAAAAGAAGCCGAGTTGATGGAAATCTGACAATTAGCGTGAGCGATCTTCCGCAACACATTGCTATCATCATGGACGGTAACGGCCGCTGGGCGCGATCCCGGATGTTGCCGCGTTACGTCGGACACCGGGAAGGAGTCAAGGCCGTGCGGCGTATTGTCGAGGCATGCCGTAACAAGGGAATAACGGCACTGACACTGTTCGCCTTCAGCAGTGAGAACTGGCGGCGGCCGAGCGATGAGGTCGGTCTGCTGATGGACCTGTTTATACGCACCCTGAAAAAGGAGATCGACACGCTGCACCGCAACGGTATCCGGATGCGTTTCATCGGCGACCATGCGCCGTTTCCGGGCGACCTGCGTGAACTGATCGTGCAGGCCGAGGCCAGGACCAGGGAAAACTCGGGACTCGACCTGGTGATCGCGGCAAATTACGGTGGTCACTGGGATGTTACCCAGGCCTGCCGCCGCGTGGCAGCACGTGTTGCCAGCGGTGAGCTGAAGCCAGAAGAGATCACCACGGACATGCTGGCCGGTGAGATAGCGCTTGCAGACCTGCCCGAACCCGACCTGTTTATTCGCACCGGCGGTGAGCAGCGCATCAGTAATTTCCTGTTATGGCAGCTGGCCTATACCGAGCTTTATTTTACCGAGGTACTCTGGCCTGCCTTTAACGAGCAGGCGCTTGATGATGCCCTGGATTCCTATGCACAGCGGCAACGTCGCTTTGGCCGGACCGGAGAGCAGGTGGAGCAGCTCAAGGGTGCTTAAGGCGCGGCTTGTCTCGGCAGCGGTCATGGTGCCGCTGGTAGTTGCCGGAATCCTGCTGTTGCCGACACCGGTGATCGCGCTGGTGATGTTGCTGATCATCGGTGGCGGCCTGTGGGAATGGAGCCGGATGGTGCCACTGCAGGCGGCCGGTATGGCACAGTTTGCCTTTATCGGTGCCGGCCTGTTGCTGGCCGCACTGGTCTGGGTCGTGGCGCCGGCGGCATTGATAATGCCGCTCCTGGTTGCCGCATTCCTGTGGTGGCTCTGGGTACTGTACTGGTTGTCGCACCCGGAATTCTCCGCGCCCCGTGGGCTGAAAATCGTGGCCGGCTACCTGGTTACGCTGCCGGCATGGGTTGCCCTGGTCGTGCTGCACGGGCGCCCGGCGGACGGTCCGCTGATTACCCTGTACCTGCTGGTGCTGATCTGGTTGGCAGACAGTGGCGCCTATTTTTCCGGGCGCCGCTGGGGCAACCGGAAACTGGCGCCGGTCATCAGTCCGGGCAAGACCCGGGAAGGGGTCTACGGTGCCATCGCCGCCAGTGCAGCATTCGCCCTGGTGGCGGGACTGCTGTACAGCCATTCCCTGGTATGGACGGCCGGGCTGGTGCTGGTCTCCATCGTGGCGGTGATGTTTTCAATTGTCGGGGACCTGCTCGAGTCACTGATGAAACGCCAGAGCGGGATCAAGGACAGCAGTCAACTGATTCCCGGCCATGGCGGAATCCTTGATCGCATTGACAGCCTGACTGCCGCCGCACCCGTGTTCCTGCTGGGCCTGCAGTGGATGCGGCTATGAACCTTCCGTCATGAACGTAATGCAGGACAGGCAACCCGCCGGTATTACTATCCTGGGGGCGACCGGCTCGATCGGCATCAATACCCTCGATGTCGTGTCGCGCTACCCGGACCGGTTCCGCGTGGTCGCCCTGACGGCCCATACCGATATAGATACCCTGGCTGCACAGTGCCGGAAGTTCCAGCCGCAGTATGCCGTGATGGCAGATGCGGCCGCTGCAGAACAACTGCAGCAGCGTCTCCGGGAGTCGGCCCCGGAGGTGCAGGTACTCGCGGGCAGCGCTGCCCTTGTCGAGGTGGCCGGCCTGCCCGGGGTGGATTATGTCATGGCAGCCATTGTTGGCGCGGCCGGTCTGTTGCCGACGCTGGAGGCAGCCCGCACGGGCAAGTGCGTGCTGCTGGCAAACAAGGAAGCACTGGTGATGTCCGGCGCGCTGTTCATGCAAATGGTGCGTGACAATAATGCGGTGCTGCTACCCATTGACAGTGAGCACAACGCGTTGCTGCAGTGCATGCCGGACGCGTATACCACCGGCATGGCCCCGGCGGGTGTCAGCAGTATTACCCTTACCGCATCCGGAGGTCCGTTCCGGGAAACGCCGGTCAGCAAGCTGGCATTTGTTACGCCGGAGCAGGCGTGCGCCCATCCGAACTGGGACATGGGGCGCAAGATCTCCGTGGACTCGGCCACCATGATGAACAAGGGGCTTGAGGTTATCGAGGCGGGCTGGTTGTTCAATCTTCCCGTGGAAAATATCCGGGTGGTATTGCACCCGCAGAGCATCCTGCATTCCATGGTGGAGTACACGGATGGTTCGGTGCTGGCGCAACTGGGCAATCCGGATATGCGGATCCCGATCAGCCATGCGCTGGGCTGGCCGGAGCGGATGGCCTCGGGCGCCGAGCCGCTGGATATTGCAGCCATCGGTCAGCTGCAGTTCAGCGAACCCGACCTGGAACGGTTTCCCTGCCTGGCGCTGGCATTCGAGGCAATGCGCGCCGGGGGCACGGCGCCGGCAAGCCTGAATGCGGCAAACGAGGTGGCGGTCCAGGCCTTTCTTGACCGGCAGCTTGCCTTTACCGATATACCCCGGGCCATTGGCTATGTAATGGAACATGCCGATGTGCAGGAAGCCGGTTCCCTGGAGGCAGTACTCGGTGCCGATGCACGCGCCCGCGAGCGGGCCATCGAGTACCTCGGCACCGCCAGCAACCAGGTCGGTACATGAACGGTATTCTGCTTTCCATTGCCGCGTTTATTGTCGCGATCGGGGTGCTGGTAACCGTCCACGAGTTCGGGCATTTCTGGGTCGCCAGGAAAATGGGGGTCAAGGTGTTGCGGTTTTCTGTCGGGTTCGGCAGGCCGCTGTGGCAGAAAACCATCGGTGTGGACAAAACGGAGCTGGTCATCGCCGCAATCCCGCTGGGCGGTTACGTGAAGATGCTGGATGAGCGCGAAGGTGAGGTCGCGACGAACGAGCTTGACCGGGCATTCAATCGCAAGTCACTGGGTGCACGGTTCGCCATTGTGTTGGCCGGACCGGTCTTCAATTTCCTGTTTGCGATCATGGCCTACTGGGTCATGTTCGTCAGCGGCGTGCCAGGCGTGCGGCCGGTGATTGGCGAGGTAGTGCCATCAAGCTATGCGGCGCAGGCAGGTTTTGTTGCCGGTGACGAGATTCTTGCCGTGAACGGCAAGCCGACCCCGAGCTGGGAAACGGCGATACTGGGATTGCTGGATGCCGGACTTGATGAGCAGGCCGCGTTCACGGTTACCGTGCGCAACCGGTCCGGCAATGAAGCCGGGCTCAAGGTCCGGCTGGATGAATCCGCACGCCTGCTGGGCAAGGGCGGCCTGCTGGATAATTTCGGTATCAAGCCCTGGCGGCCGTCCTGGCCCGCGGTGATCGACCGGCTGGTTGCCGGCAGTCCCGGCGAACAGGCCGGCCTGCAGGCGGGTGACCGTGTCGTCAGCGCCAATGAACGATCAATCGATAGCTGGAGCCAGTGGGTGGATTATGTGCGCAGTCGCCCGGGGGAGCGTATTCCCGTGACCGTTGAACGGGACAGCGCCCTGCTGGACCTGGTGATCGTACCGGAAGCCGTCCGCGATGACGGAGAAACGGTTGGGCGTATCGGCGCCTATGTGCGGCTTTCTGATGCGGAACAGCATGATACAATGCGCGTCGTTGTGCGCCACGGCCTGGTTGCGGCAGCCCCGGCTGCCGTAGGCAAGACCTGGGAGATGTCTACCCTGACACTGCGCACCTTGTGGAAGATGGTGACCGGGAAGGTCTCGATCGAGAACCTGAGCGGGCCAATCAGCATCGCCCAATATGCGGGACACTCGGCGGCTATCGGACTTACCTCGTTTCTGGGTTTTCTGGCGATTGTCAGTATCAGCCTGGGTGTGCTGAACCTGTTGCCGGTCCCGATACTGGATGGCGGACATCTGCTGTACTACGTGATCGAGTTTTTCAAGGGCAGTCCGGTGTCCGAGACGGCACAGCTGATCGGCCAGCGTATCGGGATATTTTTGTTGCTGGCATTGATGTCGCTGGCTTTTTACAACGATCTGGCAAGGTTGTTTGGCTGAGTTGGCCGTGGAGTCAGTCAATAACACCCAATGAAAACCATTATCAGGATATTTCTTGTTTCGCTGTTGTTGACCGGTACAGCGCAGGCATTCGAGCAGTTCGAAATTGCCGATATCCGTGTGGAGGGCCTGCAGCGCATTTCTGCCGGTACCGTGTTCAACTATCTGCCGCTGAAAGTTGGCGACACCATGGATACCGAAGACTCGGTAACCGCAATCCGGGCCCTGTTCAAAACCGGCTTTTTCAATGATGTCTACCTGGAACGTGACGGCAATGTGCTTGTCGTGTATGTCAAGGAACGCGCAGCCATCAGCAGTATCGAGATCACCGGTAACCAGGACCTGGAGACCGAACAGTTACTCGAGGGACTCAAGGATATCGGGCTTGCCGAGGGGCGGGTGTTCGACCGTTCCCTGCTCGACAAGGTTGAGCAGGAGCTCCAGCGCCAGTACTTCAGTCGCGGCAAGTATGCGGTTCGCATCGAGACCACCCTGACTCCGCTGGAAAGGAACCGGGTCGGCATCCTGATTGATATATCGGAAGGCCGGGCGGCCCGGATCAAGCAAATCAACCTTGTCGGTAACAAAATGTACCGGGACAAGGATTTACGCGACGACTTCGAGCTTGATACCCCTTCGTTCTTCTCGTTTGTCACCAAGAGTGACCAGTATTCCAAGCAGAAGCTGTCAGCCGATCTTGAGACCCTGCGTTCATTTTATCTGGACCGTGGTTACCTGAACTTCAATATCATGTCCACGCAGGTGTCGATTACCCCTGACAAGAAAGATATCTATATCACCATCAATCTGTCAGAAGGCAAGCAGTACAAGATTCGCGAGGTGACCCTGTCCGGTGAGCTGGTGGTTGAACCGGAAGAGTTGTTTCCACTGGTTAGAATCAATCCGGGCGACATTTTTTCGCGCAAGCGGGTTACCGAGGCGGTTGATCGTATCAGTGAAAAACTCGGCGACCAGGGTTACGCGTTTGCCAATGTGAACACGGTGCCGGATCTCGATGACGAGAACCAGGAGGTTGCGCTTGCTTTCTTTGTCGATCCCGGGAGCAGGGTATATGTGCGGCACATCAATATTGGAGGGAATGTCATCACCAGGGATGAAGTGCTGCGTCGGGAAATGCGGCAGATGGAAGCGGGCTGGTTTTCTTCCAGCAAGGTAGAGCGGTCGCGTACCCGCCTGCAGCGGCTGGGGTATTTCGAGAAAGTGAATGTAGAGACGCCGAGTGTTCCCGGCACCACGGACCAGGTTGATGTCAATTACGCGGTCACCGAAACCTCGTCGGGCAATATCACGGCAGGTGCAGGCTTCTCTCAAACGTCCGGTGTGTTGTTCAATGCAAGCATATCCCAGGACAATTTCCTCGGCACCGGCAAGCGTGTCAGCTTTGCTTTCAATAACAGCAGGATCAATACGGTTTACAGCTTCTCCTATCTGAATCCGTACTACACGCTCAACGGTGTGAGTCGCGGTGCAGGTTTATTTTTCAGGAAAACGGATGCGGATGAAGCCAACATTTCCAACTACTCAACGGATTCCTACGGGGCAAATATCAACTTCGGGGTTCCCATCAACGAATTCGATACCATCCGGCTGAATACCCAGTTTGAGTATCTGGAACTGAAAGACAGCAGCTCGTCACCGCTGGAAGTGACCAGTTTCCTGGATGATCATGGCAGCAGGTTCAACAGCCTGATTCTGACCGGCAGCTGGTCGCACGACACGCGCAACAAGGCCATCTTTGCCGACAAGGGTGGCCTGCAGCGGTTCTCGATCGAGGCCACGGTGCCGGAATCAGAGCTCGAATACTACAAGGTTGATTACGAGCAGAGGCGTTTCTTGCGGCTGACCAAGTACCTGACGCTGTTGATGCGTGGATCGCTGGGATATGGCGACGGTTACGGCGATTTCAACAATCTGCCGTTTTTCAAAAACTTTTTTGCCGGTGGCGTGCGCTCCGTACGTGGTTTCGATGACAACACGCTGGGACCGCGTGACTCGAAGGGCAACCCGATCGGTGGCGCATTCAAGGTGGCAGGTGGTGCAGACATACTGTTTCCAGTACCATTTCTCGAAGACAGTGACTCGATCAGGACCAGTACCTTCGTGGACGTGGGGCAGGTCTACAAGGACCCGGATGACTTCAGTTCCGCGGATTTGCGTTATTCTGTCGGCATTTCCGGCCTGTGGATATCGCCGTTTGGCCCATTAACGATCAGTCTGGCATACCCGCTAAACGATGAAAGTCGTGACGATGTGCAGTATTTCCAGTTTACAATTGGTACCCTGTTCTAACAGATACTGGCGAAAGTGGAGAACTATCTTGAATAGACTAAAAACAGCGGGATTTCTGGTGGCTGTCGTTGCCGCAAGCGCTTTATTCTCCGGTGGGGTGTCTGCCGAGATGAAGATCGGTTTTGTAGATACAGCCAGGTTGATGGAGGCGGCGCCGCAGGTCAAGGCAGCGCAGGGCAAGATCGAGTCAGAGTTTGCTCCCAGGGAAAAAGAGCTGGTCGGTCTGCAGCGCGAGATACGTACCCTGGATGAGCGCCTGGCGCGCGACGGTACCGTCATGAGTGAGTCAGAGAAGGCCAAGCTGGAGCGTGAAATCCTGGGCAAGCGCAGGGACCTTAAAAGATCACAGGAAGAGTTCCGCGATGATCTGAATATCCGGCGTAACGAGGTACTGGCCAAACTGCAGCGCGATGTTTTCGAGGCGGTCAATGCGTTCGCAAAAGAGCAGAACTATGATCTCATCCTCGGCCAGGGCGTGGTGTACTCGAGTGACAAGATCGATATCACTGACGGAGTCCTGAAAAAACTGTCCAAATGATGCCGGACCTGACCGGCGTCAGGATTCCAGGCGTACAGCAAGGGGAATACCCGGATGGGGCTTGCATTGGGGGAACTGGCTCAACGCATTGGCGGTCAGCTGCAGGGCGATCCGGATTGCAGGGTCACTACCGTTGCCACCTTGCAGGAAGCCGGCGAAGGCGAACTCAGTTTTCTGGCAAATCCGCGTTACCGGAAATACCTGCACGGTACCAGGGCATCCGCGGTCATCCTGTCTGCGGAGCATGCCGGTGATTGTCCGACAGCGACCATTACTGTAACCAACCCATATGCCGCCTGGGCCAGGGCAGCAAGGCTGCTGGCACCTCCAGCCGGGTCCCGCCAGGGAGTGCACCCGGGCGCAACGATCGGCAGCAATTGCAGTATTGACGCAACTGCATGGATAGGCCCGCAATGCATTATCGAAGACGATGTCACCATCGCAGCCGGGGTCCAGTTGCAGGGCAGCTGTTTTATCGGCAGGGGCAGCCGGATTGGTGATGAAACCAGGCTTGGGCCGCAGGTGACGGTGTGTTATGCAAGCGTCATCGGCGCACGCGCAGTGATCCATCCCGGCGTGGTCATCGGTGGCGACGGGTTCGGTCTTGCCAATGAGGACGGGCACTGGATCAAGGTGCCCCAGCTGGGCAGGGTATGTATCGGGGACGACGTGGAAATCGGTGCCAATACCACCATTGACAGGGGTGCCCTCGGGGACACGCTGGTCGAGGACGGGGTGAAGCTCGATAACCAGGTGCATATTGCCCACAATGTGCGCATCGGCAGGCATACGGTCGTTGCCGGTTGCACTGGCATATCCGGCAGTACGGATATCGGCAGCCACTGCCGGATTGGCGGTGGCGTGGGTATACTGGGTCACCTCGAGATTGCCGACCATGTCACCGTAACCGCGATGTCACTGGTGACAAAGTCCATACCCGGGCCCGGCATGTATTCATCCGGGATGCCGGTGCAGGAACATACGGCATGGAACCGGAATGTTGGCAGTTTCAGGGAGCTTGGCGAATTGCTGAAAAAACTGCGACGCTCGGGGAAACATGCAGGCAAGAGCGATTAATCAGCCCGGTTGTTCCGGGGGAGAACGCATGGACATTAACGACATACTTAACCACTTGCCGCACCGTTATCCGTTTCTGCTGATCGACCGGGTAACCGAGTTCCGGCAGGGTGAGTCACTGACGGGCATCAAGAACGTTACCTACAACGAACCGTTCTTCCAGGGACATTTCCCGCAGCGACCGGTGATGCCCGGCGTGCTGATCCTGGAAGCGATGGCGCAGGCAACCGGGCTGCTGGCGTTTCGCACGCAGGGCAATACGGCGGACAGGGAAACCCTCTACTTCCTGGTCGGGATGAACAAGGTGCGCTTCAAAAAACCGGTTGAGCCGGGTGACCAGCTGGTAATCACGGTAAACCTGATCAAGGAAAAAAGGGGCATCTGGGTGTTTGACTGCAGTGCCAGGGTTGACGACCAGCTGGTTTCCTCTGCTGAAATCATGTGTACCGAGAGAGACATTAACTCTTGATCGACCCACGGGCCGTCATTGACCCCGCTGCGGAACTGGCGGCTGATGTCAATGTCGGGCCGTTTACCGTCATTGGTCCGGAGGTGCTCATCGATGCCGGTACCTGGATCGGACCCCACGCGGTCATCAACGGCCCGACCCGTATCGGCCGGGAAAACAGGATTTACCAGTTTGCCTCGATCGGTGATGCCCCGCAGGACAGGAAATATACGGGAGAGCCGACCCGGCTGGAGGTGGGAGACCGTAATGTTATCCGCGAATTCGTTACCATCAACCGGGGGACCACACAGGACGAGGGTCTCACCCGCATCGGTAATGACAACTGGATAATGGCCTATGCGCACATTGCACATGACTGCCGGGTCGGCAGCGAGGTGGTTTTCTCGAACAGCGCATCACTTGCCGGTCATGTGACCGTAGACGATTTCGCTATCCTCGGCGGTTTTACGCTGGTCCACCAGTACTGTTCCATCGGTTCCTACGCGTTCTGTTCATTTGGCAGTGTCATCAGCAAGGATGTCCCGCCGTTTATCACGGTAGCCGGTAATCCGGCGCATGAGCAGGGACTGAATGGTGAAGGACTGAAACGGCACGGGTTCCCGGAGACGTCACGCAATGTACTGCGCCAGTGCTACCGGATTATCTACCGTTCAAACCTGTCCCTGCAGGAAGCCGGTGACCGCCTGCGGGAGCTCGACGACGTTAACGGGGAAGTTGCCATGCTGGTGGAATTTCTTGCCAGGCAGAAGCGTGGCCTGGTCAGGTAGGCGAAAGGGAGCGTAATGCAATGAACACCAGCACCCATCCACTGCATATCGGCATCGTTGCCGGTGAAGCCTCCGGGGATCTGCTCGGCGACGGGATTATTACCGCGCTCCGCGAACAGGTGCCGAACGCCGTTTTTGAGGGGGTCGGTGGATCGAGGATGACGGATAATGGCTGTTTCAGCCTGTTTCCCATGGAGCGGCTGTCGGTCATGGGTTTCACGGAAGTGATCGGCAGACTGCCGGCGCTGCTGTCAATGCGCCGGGAGCTGCGTAACCATTTCATCCAGACACCGCCTGACCTGTTCATCGGGATCGATGCGCCGGATTTCAACCTGCCGCTGGAACGGGCGCTCAGGCGGGCAGGTATCCGCACCCTGCATTATGTCAGCCCGGCCGTCTGGGCCTGGCGCCGCTACCGGGTGCGCAAGGTAGCGAAAAGCGCCGATTGCCTGTTGACGCTGTTTCCCTTCGAGGAGCAGTACTACGAGGAACAGGCGCTGGATGTTGAATATGTTGGACATCCGCTGGCGGACCGGCTGGCAGATACGGCAGATTCCCTGGAAGCCAGGGAGGTTCTTGGACTGGAACCCAAGCGGCCGATCGTGGCGTTGCTTCCTGGAAGCCGGGTCAGCGAGGTCAGGCAGCTGGCGCGTCCGTTTATCGAGGCGGCGCACTGGTGCTATGAACGCCGGCCGGACCTCAAGTTCGTGGTGCCGCTGGCCAATGATGGCTGCCGCTCGGTTTTCGAAAAGTGTCTGAAACAAAGCCGCAAGCACATGCCGATTGTGCTGCTGAAAGGGCAATCCCTGGAAGCCATGGCCGCGTCGGATGCTGTGATGCTGGCATCAGGAACGGCAACGCTGGAATGCCTGCTGTTGAAACGCCCGATGGTGGTCGCCTACCGGATGTCGCCACTGAGTTTCCGGATTGCACGGTCTTTGGTAACCACGGAGCATTATTCATTGCCAAACCTGCTGGCGGGGCGATCGCTGGTATCGGAACTGATCCAGGAGGAAGTGACTACCGAGCGGCTTGGCCGGCAGCTGATGAAGCTGCTGGAGAACCGCCAGTTTGCGGAGGAGATGTGTGCGGCATTCTCGACGATCCATGACGAACTGCGGCGTGACGCAAACCGTGCCGTGGCAGGCAGGATACTGGAAATGACCGGCCGCACCAGCCATGCAGTTGCCTGACGCCCCGGGCGGCCTGCTGGCCGGTGTGGACGAGGCCGGACGCGGCCCGCTGGCCGGCCCGGTCGTTGCGGCTGCGGTCATCCTCGACCCGGATAACCCGGTCGATGGACTGCGGGATTCAAAGCAGTTAACGCAGCGGCGCCGGGAATGCCTGTATGAAGAAATTACCGCCCGGGCGATTGCCTGGGCGACCGGCCGTGCCGACGTGGAGGAAATTGACCGGATCAACATCCTGCAGGCAACCCTGCAGGCCATGCGGCGTGCGGTTGAGCAGCTGGAGCCCGCGGCAACCCATGTGCTGGTCGATGGCAACCAGTGCCCGCCGCTGGTCTGTCCGGTCGAGGCCGTCGTCAAGGGCGACAGCAAGGTTGCTGCAATCAGCGCGGCATCGATTATTGCGAAGGTGACCCGGGACCGGGAGATGATCGAGATGGACGGGCGGTACCCGGGATACGGTCTGGCAGGGCACAAGGGCTACCCGAGTGCTGCACACCTGGAAGCCCTGCAGCGACTGGGGGTAACACCAATACACCGGCGTTCCTACGCGCCGGTCAGGCGGTTGCTGGATGAAGGTTGATGTCTGCGGGAAAAACGGGGCAGGTGTCAGGCGATGGCCGCCACGACTTCGAGGGTCTTGTCGTAGTAGGTCACCTGGTTGCGGCCTGAATGTTTGCTCTTGTAGAGTGCAACATCCGCCTTGTCCAGGACTGCCTCTGCCTCGCTGACACAATCCGGGTAGCTGGCGATGCCGATACTGACGGTCGACGCAACCCGGTTACCGTTCATGTCGAACGAGGTATTGTCAATTGCAGCCCGAATGCGCTCGGCAGCGATCTGCGCATGCTCGGTACTGGTTTGCGGCATCAGGATAACAAATTCATCGCCACCATAGCGTGCGAGCACATCCGAATTTCTGACGCAGTTTTTCAGGGAGCTTGCAACGATCCTGATCAGCCGGCTGCCCGCGGAGTGACCGACGTGGTCGTTAATCTGCTTGAGACTGTCAATATCGATCATCAGCACTGTGTACGGGGTGTTGTACCTGCCGGCAGCCGCTATCTCCTTTTCCAGGATGGTGTTGAAAGCGCGCATGTTCAGCAGGCCGGTCAGTTCATCGGTCTGTGACATCACGGTAATCCTGCTCTTCGCCGATTTGATGTCGGATGCCAGCATGGAAGTCACGTAGGCGACCAGCAGGAATGGCGAGAACTTTGCCATCAGCATGGTAAAGGTTACCGGGGCAACGATTTCCACCGAGTAGACCAGGTAACCCATGTACAGGTAACAGCAGGCGATCAGTGCTACTTCAAGCAGTGTCATTACCTTGCCCAGTGTGATCGCGCAGGCAATGATGACCAGCAGGTACAGGTTGAGCAGCGGGCTCTCGACCATGCCGGTATGCCACAGAATGGTCGTGATGAAAGCGATCATCGCCCAGGTCTCGATGGCCAGCTTCCAGCGCGTCTCGCGGGCATGAAAATTCAGGTAGCGGAACAGCATGACCAGCCCGCTGTAACAGACCAGCGTAATGATCATGGCATTGGTGTCGGTGATCGGACGGGTCGGGATGAAGAAATACAGGATGGAAAGAATGATCAGCAGCCATTGCAGCTCCGCCATGCTGCGGGAGAACCCTTTCAGCTCTTCCTCCTCGAACGTGGAAGTCAGTCGATCCGGCACCTTCGGGTTCATGCGGCGTCCTGTATGGAAATTAACCGTGCGTCAGCCCTTTAGCGGCCATATCTACCGGTTATTTAGTCAGCAGACGCAGTGCGCGGCCACCGGGTGCGAAACTGTGAACCGGCACAAATCCCGGGTACCATAGGTAGCCTTGCCAAATCCGGGCTTCATGCAGAGGAAGCCGGTTAGAAGGATAGTTATTGCTAAATTAAAACAATAAGTTACTACTTATATCTAATACTATTACCAGTAAGCAGGAGTCACTTGCAAGCGGCCCCCTAAACGCGGAAACTTTTTTCATGCAGCCCACCTTTGTTCACCTTCACGTTCACACCGAGTATTCGCTCGTCAACGGGACGGTGCGAATCCCGGCGCTGGCAGGAAGAACCGCGGAACTCGGGATGCCGGCCGTCGCCGTGACTGACCAGGGCAACCTGTTTTCCATGGTGAAGTTCTATCGCAAGGCGATACAGGCCGGGGTGAAACCGATCGTGGGCGCCGATCTCTGGCTGGCGGGCGCCTCCGGAAATGACCGCATGTCGCGCATCGTGCTGCTGTGCAAACACCATGCGGGCTACCTGAACCTGGTGCGCCTCGTGTCGCGTAGCTACACGGAAGGTCAGCACGCCGGTCGTCCGGCCATAGACCGGTCCTGGCTGGAAGGCCAGACCGATGGCCTGATTGCCCTGTCCGGCGGGTGTGCCGGCGATGTCGGGCAGGCCGTGATTGCGCGCGAGATGGAGCGTGCCCGTCGCTTGCTGGATGGTTGGGTAAACCTGTTTCCTGACAGTTTCTACCTCGAGCTGCAGCGCAGCGGGCGACCACATGAAGAGGAGTACCTGCACGGGGCGGTCAGTCTTGCCGCCGCGGCCGGGGTACCCGTTGTGGCCACGAACGATGTGCACTTCCTGGAGTCAGCAGATTTTGAAGCGCACGAGGCGCGGGTATGCATTAACGAAGGCCGTACGCTGGATGACCCGCGCCGTACCCGCGAGTTTACCGGACAGCAGTATCTGCGTACGCCGGAAGAGATGCAGCAATTGTTCAGTGATATTCCGGAGGCCATTGAGAACAGTGTCGAGATCGCCCGCCGGTGCAACCTGGAACTCGACCTGGGCAGGAATTTTCTCCCGGATTTTCCAGTACCCCCGGGCCTGACACTGGATGAGTATTTTCGGGCGCAGGCACAAGACGGGCTGGAACGCCGCATGGCAGAGATCCAGGCAGCGGCAGCACCCGGTGGGGTCGACACTGTCGCCTACGATGAACGCCTGGAGACCGAGATCCAGGTCATTCTGGAGATGGGGTTTCCCGGGTACTTTCTCATCGTCGCGGATTTCATCCGCTGGGCCAGGGAAAATGACATACCGGTCGGTCCCGGCAGGGGGTCCGGTGCCGGTTCGCTGGTGGCCTATGCCCTGGCCATTACCGATCTTGACCCGCTGCGCTATGACCTGCTGTTCGAACGTTTCCTGAACCCGGAACGGGTCTCCATGCCGGATTTTGACGTGGATTTCTGCATGGATGGTCGTGACCGGGTGATCGATTATGTGGCCGGGCGCTACGGTCGTGACCATGTTTCCCAGATCATTACCTATGGCACGATGGCTGCCAAGGCCGTGGTGCGCGACGTGGGCCGGGTGCTCGGTCATCCCTACGGTTTTGTCGACCGGATTGCCAAACTGATTCCTTTTGAAATCGGCATCACGCTGGACCAGGCGCTGGACCAGGAACCGGCGCTGCAGGATCTCTACGACACGGATGATGAGGTCCGCTCAATCATCGATCTTGCACAGTCGCTTGAAGGCCTGGCACGCAACGCCGGCAAGCATGCCGGAGGCGTGGTGATTGCTCCGTCGCGCCTGACCGACTTTACGCCGCTGTACTGTGAACAGGGTAGTGACACCGTGGTCAGCCAGTTCGACAAGGATGATGTGGAGGCTGTCGGGCTGGTGAAGTTCGATTTCCTCGGCCTGCGCACCCTGACCATTATCGACCGTGCATTACATACCGTGAATGCAGAGCGGGCAGCGGCCGGTGATCCGGCCATCGACATCAGTGCCATTCCGCTGGATGACGTGGCAACTTTCGCGCAGCTGAAATCCTGTGCCACCACGGCCGTGTTCCAGCTCGAATCCACCGGCATGAAGGACCTGATACGCCGGCTGCAGCCGGACAGCTTCGAGGACATCATTGCACTGGTTGCGCTGTTCCGGCCAGGACCGTTGCAGTCCGGGATGGTGGACGACTTTATCAAGCGCAAACACGGCGCACGCGTGGTATACCCGCACCCTGACCTGGAGCCGATCCTCAAGCCGACCTACGGCATTATCCTGTACCAGGAGCAGGTGATGCAGATTGCGCAGGTGCTGGCCGGCTACTCGCTGGGCGGTGCCGACCTGCTGCGCCGTGCCATGGGCAAGAAAAAACCGGAGGAGATGGCCAAGCAGCGCGCCATTTTTCTGGAAGGGGCGCTGGCGCGGGAGGTCGACGAAAACGTCGCCTCCGGCATCTTCGACCTGATGGAAAAATTTGCCGGTTACGGGTTCAACAAGAGCCACTCGGCCGCCTATGCCCTGATTTCCTACCAGACCGCGTGGCTGAAGGCGCATTACCCGGCGGCATTCATGGCGGCGGTGCTGTCGGCGGACATGGACAACACCGACAGGATCGTGCGCCTCATTGCGGAATGCCGCGACATGAAGCTGACTGTGGTGCCGCCGGATGTAAATACCTCGGATTACTGGTTTACGGTGCAATCCGATGACACCGTGGTGTACGGGCTCGGTGCCATCAAGGGAGTGGGCCAGGTAGCGATCGACGGTATGCTCGCGGAGCGCCGGGAGCAGGGCCGTTTTGCGGACCTCTACAATCTGTGCCAGCGCATCAATCATGGCAAGATGAACCGGCGTACGCTCGAGGCGCTGGTGCGCGCCGGCGCCATGGACACAATGGGAGAAACCCGGGCCACCCAGATGGCGAACCTGCCGTTGGCGCTGCAGATGGCCGCACAGGATTCGCGCAACCGGGATACCGGGCAGGATGACCTGTTTGGCGGGACCACCGAGGTCAGCCGCGTGTGTCCGGAACGGCCGGTCCTGTCCGAGTGGGACGAGGAGCAGAAACTGCTGGGAGAAAAAGAAACCCTGGGACTGTATCTGACCGGGCATCCCATCATGCGCTATGAGCAGGAGCTGCGCCGCATTACCAGCGGGCAGCTGGCAAACCTTGCCCAGACACTGGCCGAGAGTTCCGGTGTGCCGGCAGGGATTGACGCAGGCGAACGCCCGGTGGTCGTGGCCGGGCTGGTAATGACGATGCGCGTACGCAAGACCCGGCGCGGTGGAAAGATTGCGTTTATTACACTGGATGACCACACGGCACAGTTGGACGTGCGCATCTTCAGCGAAGTCTTTGAAAAGTACCAGGCCCTGCTTGCCAGGGACAAGCTGCTGGTGATCCAGGGAACCCTGGGGCTGGACGACTACACCGGCGGTAACCAGATCACGGCACAGGAAATCTACGACATCAATCAGGCGCGCGAACAGTTTGCGCGGCGGCTGGTGGTTGGTGTGCAGGCCACGCAGGCTGGTAATGTCTTCGTGAATTCACTGGCTGACATTCTGACGCCGTTTCGCGAGGGCCAGTGCCGCGTCTGTATCGACTACCTGAGCGGCAGCGCCGCGGCGCGGGTCGCGCTGGGTGACGAGTGGACGGTACACCCGACCGATGAGCTGTTACACCGCCTGCAGGAACTGGCCGGCAAGCAGCATGTCATGGTGGAATATAACTGAGTTGTCCCTTTCTATCGTGTAAACTACAGCTGCCTGACATAATGTATGCACATTTATCGGGTAGCCCGGATGCAGGCCGTATTGCCGCAATCCGGGGCTGGTCCGTAATTTTCCCGGATTCCGCTGCGCTCCATCCGGGCTACCGAATTTGCCGGTTAACCGGCGATCACCAGAGCATAGGCAAGGAACAACCAGCCACCGGACATGAACCTCAATTTCCTGGAATTTGAACAGCCGATTGCCGAGCTGGAAGCAAAAATCGATGAGCTGCGCTATATCGGCGATGACGCCGATGTCAACATCAACGACGAGGTCACCAAGCTGGAGGCCAAGAGCAAGGCGCTGACCCGGACGATTTTCTCCGGCCTGAGTTCATGGCAGATTTCGCAACTGGCCCGGCACCCGCAGCGGCCGTACACCATGGAATACATCGTGCGCCTGTTTACCGAGTTTCACGAGTTGCACGGCGACCGCTGCTTTGCCGATGATCACGCCATTATCGGCGGGGTGGCACGCCTTGAGGGCATGCCGGTGATGATCATCGGCCAGCAAAAGGGCCGCGACACCAAGGAGAAACTGCACCGGAATTTCGGTATGGCGCGTCCGGAAGGGTATCGCAAGGCACTGCGCCTGATGCAGATGGCGGAGCAGTTCAAGCTGCCGGTGCTGACATTTATCGATACGCCGGGGGCCTATCCGGGGATCGGTGCAGAAGAACGCGGCCAGAGTGAAGCCATCGCCAAAAACCTGTTTGTCATGGCCGCCTTGCGGACCCCGGTGATCTGCACGATCATCGGCGAGGGCGGATCCGGCGGTGCGCTGGCCATCGGCATCGGGGACCGGACCCTGATGCTGCAGTACAGTACCTACTCGGTGATTTCACCGGAAGGCTGTGCCTCCATTCTCTGGAAGAGCGCCGAGAAGGCCGAGGAGGCGGCCGAGGCGCTGGGAATTACCTCGGAGCGGCTGCTGGAGCTCGGCCTGATCGACCGGATCATCGAGGAGCCGCTGGGCGGTGCACACCGCAATGTCGATACCATGGCCGGCAATCTCAAGACGGCCCTGCTGGAAGAGCTGAAAAAATTGACCGGCATCCCTCCGGACGAACTTGTCGAGAACCGCTACCAGCGTCTGATGGCCTACGGCCAGTTTACCGATCGCTGACTTTATTCACCGGGCAATGGCATTCCCGGTATCGAGCGGTTCCATGTTTTCCCCGGATTCCCTGAAGCAGCATCTGCATTCCCTGCCAGCTGTGCCGCATTACTGGGTGGCCTACAGCGGAGGGCTCGATTCCCATGCTCTGCTGCATGCCATTGCGGCACTGCGGGATACCTTGCCCGGTGACCTGGGTGCGGTGCATGTCAACCACGGGTTGCAGGCGGCGGCCGCTGACTGGGCGGCGCACTGCGAGACAGTGTGCCGCCAACTGGAGGTTCCGCTGGTCGGGTTGACGGTCGATGCCCGTCCCGGCGCAGGTGACAGCCCGGAAGCGGCAGCGCGTACCGCCCGCTATGCGGCACTGGAATGCTGGCTGCCGGCCGGACACGGTCTGCTGACGGCGCAGCACCGCGATGACCAGGCCGAGACGCTGCTATTGCAATTGTTGCGCGGCAGCGGCGTCAAGGGACTTGCGGCGATGCCGGCGGTGGCCGAACTCGGCGCCGGTCTGCTGCTGCGACCGCTGCTGGATGTCAGTCGCCATGATCTGCGGGCGTATGCCGGGCAGCAGCGGCTGCACTGGGTGGAAGACCCCAGCAACACGGACACCGGCCTCGACCGGAATTACCTGCGCCAGCACATTGTCCCGGAGCTGCGCCAGCGCTGGCCCGCCGTGGCACAGACGCTGGCGCGCAGCGCGCAGCACTGCGCCGAGGCGGTCCGGATACTGGAACAGGTGGCGGCCGCGGACGTGGCGGAGCTGGCGGGGCCGGCAGGGGATACCCTGGCGCTGGACGGTTTGCAGGCGCTGACACCGGAGCGCCGCCGCAATGCACTGCGCTTCTGGCTGCAGCAACGTTGCGGGGCACTGCCCTCAACCGCCGTGCTGTCGCGGATCCTGCATGACATCCCGGCGAGCCGCCCGGACGCCAGTCCCTGTGTGCGCTGGGGCGGTGTTGAAGTGCGACGTTACCGCAACCGCCTGTACCTGCTGCGGCAGGCACCGGTGCGTGACCCCGACCGGCGGCTGGCCTGGTCGTTGAACGACCGCCTGGAACTGCCGGCTGCCGGTGGTACGCTGCATGCCAGCCGTGCGTTGGGACAGGGTCTCAGGGCAGCGGCCATTTCGGGTCCGGTCGAAGTGGCATTCCGGCAGGGCGGCGAGCGTTGCCGACCCGCCGGCCGGCACCAGCATCATTCCCTCAAGAAGCTCTTCCAGGAGTGCGGTGTTCCCCCCTGGGAGCGCCCGGGTATTCCACTGATCTACGTCAACAATGAGCTGGCCGCGGTGGCCGGATTCTGGGTCTGTGAACCGTTCTGTGCCGCC